>NZ_JBFROW010000001.1:0-34011 GCF_041471665.1 Vibrio sp. 10N.261.51.F11
CATCAATTCAACAACACGAAGTTCAGGTGCATCAAGGGGTTGCATAGAAAGGAAAGTACGCCCCTGCTTCGTTACTGTAATGTTCCCTGGTCGTGTGCCATCAAGCTCAGCGACGACTTCGATCTCTGCTGCTTGAGCGGTATTAAAGAGGGTTGCTACCGCAATGGCTAAAAGTGATTTTACGTTTTTCATTTCATGTACCTTAGTGGGATTCACTTGATTTTGGTTCGTAATAAATGGCTGATACCCATCTAATGTAAAGTTAAGCGATTTGCGTCATTTCATTTAGCGTGAAACTTGCAACACACCCTTCCGTCGCTGCCATGTATTCTGCAAGGTGAGTATTACCCATGTGTGCTTGCCATAGCTCACGAGATACCCAGTTCTCGTAAAACATAAAATGTGCTGGGTTTTCGTTGTCTTGATGAAGGTCGTAGTTAATGCAGCCTTCTTCAGCACGCGTGATATCAATCAGCTTCAATAGCTCTGCTTTAACCAGTTCAACTTTATCTTCGTTCGCAACAATATTTGCAACAATAGTCAATTTAGTCATGTTTAATTCCTTTATCTCTCTACTTGTTAACAACAATAATAACCCTAAAAAAAAACAACACCTTATTTCTGTAGCTTGCCGTAAGCACTGGCAACACCAATCAGTGTAGTCAATGAATCGTCATGGATTATCTAATTATTTTTTAAACATTATCTAAAATAAATTGATAATCATAAACGTATGCGCTAGGTCTTGTGTTTAGTCGGGTTTGTTTGAATGAAGCTATGATAGGCGAGTTATTAACAATGAAAAACAGGTTTTAATTTGAATTATTATCAAAAATAATTTGAATGCAGATTGTTCTGTCGTCAAGACTGCTTTATAAATAGTAGAAACGCAGCAAATACTGCTGTCCCTTTTTCTGGTAAAGGTCTCATCATGCTCTTAGAAGATTTACAGGTTATTTTAAAAGTCGCGGAGTTTCGCAGCATCACCGCAGCGGCAACCAATTTAGATATGCGTACCGCCACAGCCAGTGCAGCGGTAAAGCGCGTTGAGGCATCACTGGGCGCGGAGCTTTTTGTCCGTACAACCCGTCACTTGCGATTGTCCTCTGCTGGGGAGCGTTATTTACCTCAGTGTCAAGAGGCGCTAAAGATGCTTGAGCAGGCCAAAATGAATATGCATGAAGACTTGGGCATTATTGATGGTGAAATTCGTATCGCGCTATCGTCTGATTTGGGGCGTAACCTTATTACTCCTTGGTTAGATGAGTTTTTATTGCAATACCCGAATGTCTCACTGCGTTCAAGTATTAGCGATAGCAATATTGATTTCTACCGTGATTCTGTCGACATGGCTCTGCGCTATGGCTCACCAACCGATGCCAATATGTATGGCTTTAAAATCTGTGATGTACAGAGAGTGCTGTGTGCAAGCCCTAGCTATTTAGCGGAAAATCCAGCCCCCACACAGCCGAACGATCTGCTTGAGCACAATGCGTTGTTTTATCAATTGCACGATGTGTTACAAAATGAGTGGTTATTCAGTCATGAGGGTACGACTCATAAGGTAAAACTGAAAGGCAATCGAGCTTCGAATGATGGGGATCTGGTGAGGCGTTGGTGTGTTGCAGGTAAAGGTGTGGCAATCAAATCGTGCCTTGATATGTCTGATGACCTTTTAGCAGGTCGAGTGGTTAGTATTATGAAGGAGTACAAACCAACGCCGACTGAACTCTGGTTGGTTTGTCCGAGCCGTCAGTCCATCACACCAACGGTTCGGCTGTTAAGAGATTTATTTAGAGAGAGAACGAACGTGATACTTGAGCAATTAGCAGAAAAAAGAGCGCTATAAGATACTGACGATGGCTTATAACGTAGCGACTCCGGAGTACAACATTTTTATAGCCGTAATGAATAATACGCTGTAGCTGATTTTGTAAATCAGCTCTTGAGAGATGATGTTAACCAACCAAACACCGGTTCTCACCCCTATAAATGCAATAGGTACAAGCACGAGTGATGTCATCAAGTTTTGTGTATCGAGTTGTCCCATATAACTGTATGGGACTAACTTAACAAAATTAAGCCCAGCGAAAAACACAACGCTGGTGCCGATAAGTTGCTCTTTAGGCAGTTTCTTGGGTAGCAAATACATGCTTGCTGGCGGTCCCCCTGCATGAGCTATCGTACTCGAAAAACCTGATAATAGGTTTAATGCGTAGCCTTTGATTCGGTTAGGTGAACCTGATTGCTTCAACAATAATTTTTGCCCCAAAAAAGTCAGCGCCAATCCACCAATCATTAGTTCAACAATGTGTGTCGGAAGGCTGCCCATGAAGTAAGAAGCGGCCATAACCCCTAACACAGCAAAAGGCATCATGACTTTGAGTTCGGCATAATTGCAATTTTTACGATGATAAAACAGCGCCATTAGATCCATTCCACATAAAAGTGGCAATAGAATAGCAGCGGCTTGGACAGGCGAAACACTCATTGCCATTAATGGCACCGAGAGCATACCCAAAATCCCTCCAACACCGCCTTTTCCCATCCCATAAAAGAACACAGCAGGTATCGCAGCTAGATAGAACCAGATATCAATAATCATTATTTTCACTACATCGACAGGCAAAAAAAGAAGGTCATGATGACCTTCCTTCCAAACACTACAGAATCAAAAACTATTTATGCGATTTGCGTCATTTCGTTTAGCGTGAAGCTTGCCACTGAGCCTTCTGTTGCTGCCATGTACTCGGCTAGGTGCGTGTTTGCCATGTGTGTCTGCCAAAGTTCACGTGAAGTCCAGTTCTCGTAGAACATGAAGTGTGCTGGGTTCTCGTTATCTTGGTGAAGGTCGTAGTTAATGCAGCCTTCTTCAGCGCGTGTGATGTCGATTAGTTTTAGCAGTTCTGCTTTTACTAGTTCAATTTTGTCTTCATTAGCAACGATGTTTGCAACGATAGTTAACTTGCTCATAGGGTATTCCTCATCATAACGTTATGCAGCTTATCAAACGATGCCTTCGCTGCCTTGTTGGGTTGGATGTATAGTACGACACGCATTCACATCCATAAACAACCTCCCATTTGATTTATTATCAAAAATAGATTGATAATGGATTGTCTATTTTAATTTGATAATAAATCAAACTAGCCCCAGTTTTTACTGTGCTTTAAATTACGTAGCATGCGCTTATTGATTTCATTGATGGATAGATAAGCCATGACACAGATACAATTTCAACAAGGTCCAATACGCCCACCCTCTGAAGCAGACAGTTTGCTGATACGGACAACACAAGGCTGCCCGTGGAATAAATGTAAGTTCTGTACTCTGTTTGAAGGGATGGAGTTCTCTATTCGTCCTGTCGAAGAGATCAAACGTGATATCTGGGCGGCACGAGCCTTCTATAAAAACCGACAGTTTGAGAGCTGTTTTTTGCAAGATGGTGATTCCTTTGCAATGGAAACGGACGATTTACTGGATGTGCTCAATACACTAAAAGAGGCGTTCCCGGAGCTCACACAAATTAGCTCATATGGCAGAGCTCAAACCATGACTAAAAAGTCTCCAGCCGAGATGAGGGCTATCTGCGATGCAGGGTTAAACATGCTGTATTGCGGTATGGAGTCGGGCTCGCTTGAGGTACTCAAGTTGATGAAAAAAGGGATCACCCCTAAGTCAATTTTGAAATCAGCCGAGTACGCGAAGCAGGCGGGTATGAAAATGATGACATTCATCATTCTTGGCTTAGGTGGGAAGGCGTTGTCCGAGCACCATATCGCACAGACTGCCCAGCTATTAAACCAGATTGACCCTGAGGAGATCCGAATATTATCGCTAGCGGTAAAACCTGGTACTGAGTTGGATGATATGGTTCAAAACGGCCAGTTTACGCCACTTTCAGAGCGTGAGATGTTGGAAGAACAATTTCAATTGATCAGCCAATTAGATGGCATCAAAAGCAATTACGGTAATTATCATGGGATAAATTTGCTGACGGAACTCAATGGACAATTTCCGCATGATAAAGAGGCGTTTTTACGTACCATTGATCACTTCATGTTGATGAACGAAAACGATCAAAATAACTTTATTTTAGGTCGTCGTACCCACCACTATGCGACACTGAATGACATGAACAATAAGCTCATGTATGACACGGTGCAGCAACAGCTAAAGCGCATAGAGCAGCAAAAACTTGGCGACCTTGAAGATATTTTTTATAGCCTTCGCCAACGCATGATCTAAACCCAAGGAGTCCGAAATGAAGAATTTAAACGACTGGTACATTCAAAATGAGAACCCAAGCCATTGGTCATTTGATAACGGGCTGTTGTCGATGCAAGTGCAAGAGGGCAATATTTTTGGCGCGGGTTCAAGTGACGTGGATAACATTTTCATCTACCCAGTATCTCAACCCAATTATAGCGCAGAAGTAACCATCACCTTAGAGCCAACCTTGCCATTTGAACAAGCTGGCCTAGGCATTTACTGGGACAACGATAACTACATCAAAATTAGTAAAGAAATGTTCATGGGCGAGCCTTCCATTGTGTTTGTTGTAGAGCAAAATGGTCAACCAGAGATCAAACAACTTAGCACATTTGAAGGCACGACAGCCTCAGTTAAGATAGAAAAAAATGATGGTACTATCACTGCGTTCTTGGAATGTAATCAAAAACGCTCTTGGCAAGTCATTGGCTCTGCGAAGACATTAAACGGCCAAGCAAAAGGACTTATGCTTTATACCTTTAGTGGTAGTTCAAACACACCTAATTTTGCTAAGTTTAGTGAATTTCAACTAATGAGTTGAGCCAATCTGGTATATAGCAATTGACTTTTTGTATTAGTTTTATTTTTGAAAAAGTCATGTTAGTCGGTAGCGCTTAGTGGGATCGAAACACACAATGGGGCAGATCCGAGCTAGGAGGTACTTTGATAAAAAAGTGCCACATGTAAAACTTCAGTCTGGACAGATACGTGTCAGCCCCTTTACTAAATTAGTAATTAATGAATTACGACAGGTATGGAAAAGGAGGAAAAGCCACTGTCAGGTTCGATAGCAATAGAGATAACGAAGCCGACCCTACAAGTACCAGCAAGCAACCCCACAACAAATAGCCTGCATACAACGGGCTTTCTGTCTAATCAAATGCTAATCGAACTACTTCTTTGCTTTTTGTTTTACATTCCACAAGAAATGACTTGGATTAGCCGTGAGTTTTGATTTGTAGTCGCTATGTGATTTCATTCCACTAAGCCCTGCTATGCCAGTAGCAATCAAACTTGCCCCGCCAGTCACAACACTAAGACCTAAACCCGCCACGGCAATTGCTGTTTCAGCAAAATGGGTATTTCGGATGTGCTTCATTTGAGGTGCTATCTGGCGCATCTGTACTTCGAATAGTTCATGCTGAGTGTCTTCGATTATTGCTTTCACACGACCAAAGTCAGTTTCATGTCTTGCTTCACGTAACCCTTTTTCTAATTCAGCACGGAACAACTGGAATGCTTCACCGTCGTTGCTTCTAATAGACATCAAATCAGCAGAGGACACTTGTTCCAAGAATGGCACGTCCATCTGTAGCGCACAATTTAATGTATTGGCTTGGATATCCGTACTACCGACATCCATGTTAAGCAGATTACTTTCGAATGGATGTTCCGTACCAAACATGCATCCGAGGTATTCTGATAACGTTATGCGCTTACTTAGTTCAATGAAGTGATTTCGTGCGGTTTGATTTACAGATTGATTTACCCAAGCATCAAAATCGGCCTTACAGGGTGGCACAGAAGACTTCTTTTGAATGAAGGTGAATATGCTTTCTTTATCAGTCGGTTTAAATTCTGTTGGGTTTAATACATAACCCATGGCGAAGCCGCTTTCCATACCTTGGAAATGAATGCTGATGTTTCTACATGGATACAAATCACGCATTACGAGCATTCGTCCATTATCGTTTTGAACGCTTCGAACAACAGCACTAGCTTTATACTGTTCTAAGATGTTTGGAGGTAAGCAATCTTCAAATCCCACATCTGAGTAGAGCAGTGGTAATTCAGCACCCTTTTCAAGTTCAAAAGTAATTGGGTACAGCTTAACGTAACCACCGGCTACTAACGGACGTAATTCAACCAGTCGAACCGCTGCTTGGGCTAATTTCTGGCGGTCTACTTTTGGGGTTGACGCCATGCCCATAAATGACGTCAGGGTTTCTGTAGCTTGTGTTCTAAAGTCCGTTAATTCAAAGACTGGATCTGCAACTACAGCTTCTTCTAGATACAGAGCCGCCTGTTTTAGATGAGAAGTATTAGAAAGGGTATCAGTTGCCAAGCAACTAACTACGCCGTTAGCTTTCACTACATCACGTATTTCAGGCAGTACCTTTAAACAGTATTCACGATACTTGATAAGTTCCTGTTCTAGTACAGCGTCTGACACACCGCTATAAAACCTAGTCACGAGTGTACTATCAAGTAACAATGAATCATTTAAGTAGTCGTATACGTAGCTTCCCATAGTTTCCGAATCCGTGCTGATAAGGTATCTGTATTCTATCTAGTTTCGAGTGGTAAGTAATTGACTTTAAGCCCGCTCTAGATATAAGAAAAAGCAGGTCAAATCACCTCACTGTGATTTGTGACGTTGAGTATTACTGGCAAGGAAAGGGGCACAAACGTTTTAGAGTCGTAGCACTAAGGTGTTCTGTCCCGAAGCGACCTTATCAACATAAAAAACAGGTGAATGATCAGCACACCCGAAAGAATCAAAGCGATACCAATCACCGCGTAAATATCGGTTTTGCCCGTATACCAACCAAGACAACATGGCGACCAACAATATAGGTGCCCCATACTCCACGCACAAAAAAGCGCGAGAGACGGATGTCATTCTCGCGCTTTTTTAGAACCGTATAACTCGAAGTTTACGGTTAGATCTTAGCAGTAAACGTACGGCTAATTACATCTTGTTGCTGCTCACGTGTTAGCGAGTTGAACCTCACAGCGTAACCCGACACTCGGATGGTTAACTGTGGGTATTTTTCTGGATGTTCGACGGCATCCAACAACATGTCACGGTTAAGCACGTTCACGTTAAGGTGCTGTCCACCCTCAACACGAATCGATCCTGCACTTTCCTCGTGGTGGAAGTAACCATCCATTAGTGCTGCTAGGTTCACTTTTTGGCTTAGGTCATCTTTACCTAGTGCATTTGGTACGATTGAGAAGGTGTAAGAAATACCATCTTTTGCGTACTCGAACGGCAGTTTGGAAACTGAAGAAAGTGAAGCCACCGCCCCTTTCTCGTCACGACCGTGCATTGGGTTTGCGCCCGGGCCAAATGGCATACCTGCGCGGCGGCCATCTGGCGTGTTACCGGTTTTTTTACCATATACAACGTTTGAAGTAATCGTAAGGATAGATTGAGTTGGAACCGCTTCACGGTAGGTGTTCATTTTCTGAATTTTCTTCATAAAACGTTCAACCAAATCACAAGCAATATCATCAACACGTGAATCGTTGTTGCCGAATTTTGGATATTCACCTTCAATCTCAAAGTCGACAGCGATGCCATCTTCGTTACGTACTGGTGTTACCTTCGCGTATTTGATAGCCGCTAACGAGTCAGCAACAACCGACAGCCCTGCAATACCACAAGCCATTGTGCGATGAACATCGCGGTCCATTAATGCCATTAACGATGCTTCATAGCTGTAACGGTCATGCGAGTAATGGATCACGTTCAATGCAGTGACGTATTGCGTTGCAAGCCAATCCATCATGTCATCAAAGCGAGGCATTAAGCGGTCAAAATCGAGAACTTCATCTTCGATACGAGCAACTTGAGGACCAACCTGCATGTTAGATTTTTCATCAACACCACCGTTAATGGTGTAAAGCAACGCTTTAGCAAGGTTTGCACGAGCACCAAAGAACTGCATATGTTGGCCAACCACTTGCGGGCTCACACAACACGCAATCGCGTAATCGTCGTTATCAAAATCCGCACGCATTAGATCGTCGTTCTCATACTGAAGTGATGAGGTTTCGATAGACACTTTAGCCGCGTATTGTTTAAACGCGATAGGCAGTTGTTCAGACCATAGAACCGTCATATTCGGCTCTGGTGCTGGGCCCATCGTGTGCAATGTGTGCAAGTAGCGGAAAGTCGTTTTGCTAACAAGAGTACGACCATCAACGCCCATACCAGCCATTGCTTCTGTTGCCCAAATTGGGTCGCCAGAGAACAATGAATCATATTCAGGAGTGCGAAGGAAACGAACCATACGAAGCTTCATGATGAAATGGTCAATCAACTCTTGCGCTTGTTTTTCATCAATCAGACCAAGTTTAAGGTCACGTTCGATGTAAACATCTAGGAAGGTTGATGTGCGGCCTAGCGACATCGCAGCACCATTTTGAGACTTAACCGCAGCTAAGTAGCCAAAATAGGTAAATTGGATTGCTTCTTGCGCAGTACGAGCAGGAGAAGACATATCAATGCCGTACTTCAAACCCATTTCTCGCATTTCATCAAGGGCACGAATTTGATCAGTAAGCTCTTCACGTAGACGCAATGTCTTATCTAAATCACCACCCGTTTCAAGCATCTTCTGAGTCGATTTGAATTGCTCATTTTTGTCTAATTTTAGGAAGTCGATACCGTACAAAGCAAGACGACGGTAGTCGCCAATAATGCGTCCACGACCATAAGCATCTGGCAGACCAGTAATAATACCAGAACGGCGACATGCTTTAATTTCATCGGTATAAAGATCGAACGCTACTTGGTTATGCGTTTTGCGGTACTCAGTGAAGATCTTTTCGATTTGTGGCTCTAGTTCACGACCGTACACTTCGCACGACGTTTTCACCATTCGAATACCGCCATTAGCGATGATGCCGCGTTTCAGTGGTTTATCGGTTTGTAGACCCACGATTTTTTCGAGGTTTTTTGCAATGTAGCCTGCATCGTGTGAGGTGATAGTGGAAACGATATCAGTATCAAAATCGACAGGGGCGTGAGTGCGGCTTTCTTCTTTAATACCTTCTAGCACCGATTCCCATAGCTGTGTCGTCGAGTCCGACACGTCCGCAAGAAAAGATTCATCACCTTCATAAGGGGTGTAGTTTCGCTGAATAAAATCACGTGCATTAACGGATGTTTGCCAGTCGCCAGCTTGAAATCCCGCCCAAGCTTCCATCATATCGGTTGTCGGAATAGTCATAATGACCTCCAAAGTTATTGATAAACAGACAATATCGATGATTATTTATAATCATTGGTTTCTGCTGGCTATACTAAACCGACCAATCTATGAGTAAAGTGAGCTGTTTTCATAAAATACATGCACAAAATGCATTTATTAGAATTACTATATTATATTCAATACCTTAAGTTGAAGGCTAACTACTCTAGATTCCAATTAGTTTGTTCCTTCAGAAGTAGGAAATAGACTCTTAGTGACTCACCGACGTTGAAAACAGGTTAATGACCACCACACCAGACAGAATCAAAGCGATGCCAATGATCGCGTAGATGTCTAGCTTTTGCCCGTAGACCAACCAAGATAACGCCGCGACCAACACTATCCCTGCGCCACACCAAATCGCATACGCCACACCCAAAGACATGGTTTGAACCGTGAGAGACAACAGATAAAAAGCAAAGCCATAACCGACGAGTACTGCGGCGGTCGCAGGAAGGGAAGTAAATTGCTGCGTTTTAGGCAATAAAGAAGTCGCGACAACTTCAAGCACGATGGCAAGTGACAGCATCACTGGAGGCGGAAGAGATAAAAGCATGTATGAGTCCACAACATTAAATACGGCGCTCAGAATATTGTAGTTTTATTTCCAATTCATGTGATTTTCAGTAAGCAATTATTATGACGTACCTTAAAAATTCTTAAGTGTGACTTTCGGTTAACACGAGGAACCTAAATGCTCTATTATTACAAATACGTAATAATCATTTTCTATTTAAGGGGATTATCAAAACATGCACTCACACCTATACTAGCTCCAACAAAACGAGAGAGCGGAAACAATTAAGCTCAACTACGCTTAACGGGTTGAATTTAATTGCACAGTTATCCGCTGTACTGACATATAGGAAACATCCAATGACAATCGAAATTAAACCTGGTCAAACGCATATCAAATCAAAAGCAATGGTTGCATGGGCAGCTGGCGAGCCACTAAAAATGGAAGAAGTTGATGTACAACTTCCTAAAGCTGGTGAGGTTCTAGTTCGCATCGTTGCTACTGGTGTTTGTCACACTGACGCATTCACATTATCAGGTGACGATCCAGAAGGTATCTTCCCTTCAATTCTTGGTCACGAAGGTGGCGGTATCGTTGAGATGATCGGCGAAGGCGTTACAAGTGTTGAGATTGGCGACCACGTTATCCCACTTTACACAGCAGAATGTGGCGAATGTAAGTTCTGTAAATCTGGTAAAACTAACCTATGCCAAGCCGTTCGTGAAACGCAAGGTAAAGGCCTAATGCCAGACGGTACAAGCCGCTTCTCTATCAATGGCGAAACAATTTTCCATTACATGGGTTGCTCGACTTTCTCTGAGTACACAGTACTTCCAGAAATATCTCTAGCGAAAGTAAGCAAAGAAGCACCACTTGAAGAAGTTTGTCTTCTAGGTTGTGGTGTAACTACGGGTATGGGCGCGGTACTTAACACAGCTAAAGTTGAAAAAGGCGACAACGTTGCTGTATTCGGCCTAGGTGGTATCGGTCTTTCTGCAATCATTGGTGCTCGCATGGCTGGTGCTGACCGCATCATCGGTGTTGATATCAACGAGAGCAAATTCGAGCTAGCAAAACAGCTTGGCGCGACTGACTGCATCAACCCAACTAAATTCGACAAGCCAATCCAAGACGTTATCGTTGAGATGACAGACGGTGGTGTTGAGTACTCTTTCGAGTGTATCGGTAACGTAAACGTGATGCGTCAAGCACTTGAGTGCTGTCACAAAGGTTGGGGCGAATCTGTCATCATTGGTGTTGCGGGTGCAGGCCAAGAGATCGCAACTCGTCCATTCCAACTAGTGACTGGTCGTGTATGGCGTGGCTCTGCTTTCGGTGGTGTTAAAGGCCGCTCTGAGCTTCCAGAAATCGTAAACCGTTACATGGCGGGTGAGTTTGGCCTTCAAGAGTTCATCACTCACACAATGGGTCTGCAAGACGTAAACGAAGCATTCGACCTAATGCACAAAGGTGAATCTATCCGTACTGTTCTACACATGGATAAGTAACACATCTTGGCCTCGATTCTTTCGAGCATCGAGGCCACAGCTACAAATGAATAGCAACAAACTGTCTTCACCACCTCCTGCCCGGTGGGTGGTGAAACTTTATGTAATATAGACAAATTTACTCCCAAACCATCAACCTAACGGAGCACAATAGATGACAATCGAAAACATTAGCCAAGCAAAGGTTGCTGGTGGTTGGCACAAACAATACACCCACTTTTCTGCAACGCTTGACTGCAACATGCGTTTTGCGATTTTCTTGCCACCTAACGCAAGCAAAGAAAACCCAGTTCCTGTTTTGTATTGGTTGTCAGGCTTAACCTGTACCGATGAAAACTTCATGCAAAAAGCCGGCGCTTTCAAAGCCGCGGCTGAGCAAGGCATCGCGATTGTTGCACCAGACACTAGCCCACGTGGCGAAGGTGTTGTCGACGATGAAAATTACGATCTCGGCCAAGGTGCAGGCTTCTATGTGAATGCCACTCAAGCGCCATGGGACAGCCATTACCACATGTACGATTACGTGGTAACAGAGCTCCCTGCATTAATTGAGTCGTTCTTCCCTGTTACATCCGTAAAATCGATTTCTGGTCACAGCATGGGCGGACATGGTGCCCTAACGATTGGCATTAAAAACGAAGATAGCTACCGTTCTATCTCTGCATTCAGCCCAATCACCAACCCAATGCAATGCCCTTGGGGACAAAAAGCCTTCAACCAATACCTAGGCTTGGATATTGAAGAGTGGAAACACTACGATGCCTCTGAGCTTCTAAAAACCAAAGGCACTAAACTGCCAATGTTGGTCGACCAAGGTGAAGCCGATAACTTCCTGATTGAACAGCTTAAACCTGAGCAATTAGTCGAAGCCGCTAAGGTAACCAATGCCGATTTAGATCTACGTATGCAGCCTGGTTACGACCACAGCTACTACTTCATCTCTAGCTTTATTGATGAACACATTGAGTTCCACGCTGCTTACTTAAACAAGTAGCCAGATGAATTTAGCCCGCACTTTGTAAACGCAAGGTGCGGGCTTTTTTATGCCTACTGATTTTATAACGGTTGCTTTTATAACTGCTTAATACGCTGCTTTAACGCTTCTAAATCTATATCATTGCCAACAATTCGTAATCGAACATACTCTTCAGTCATCGCGTCGCACGTAATAGCAAAATCGACACCCGAACATGTCTTAATACCGATACTCTCAAATAGCTTTGAAAGGTGAGTTCCTCTCTTTTTCAACAACATAATGGGCGTCGATATTGACGTGCCAACCACCTCAATATTGTTCTCAGACAACAAGCCGATCATTTGCTGCTTAAAGTATTCAGTTTTGCTGCGGTTCATTTCTAAGAAGTGTTTTGCATTGGGTAAGGTCGCCGATGCGATTTTTATTGAGGGGTAAGTCGGCGTAAACACACTCACCGCAGCTTCGATTGCAGAAGTCAGGTTTTCACTGCTGGCTAAGTAACCGAGTCGAATCCCAGCGAGCCCTAAACCTTTAGAAAAGGTTCGTAAAACTATTAAGTTGTCCAAGACTAAGGTCTGATCGAGCATAGACTGCTCAGGGGTCAGGTATTCACCATATGCCTCGTCGACAATCAAAATAGCGCCAGAACGCTCACATACTCTCGCTATCTCGACCAGATAAGCTCTGTCGTAGATTCGACCCGTTGGGTTGTTGGGATTATCGATATACACCAAGGCAGGATTTTGACTGCTTATTTTTGATGCCAACACACCGAACAGATCCGACTCGTTTTGATAATCAAACATGTTGATGGACTGGTACTTCCCGCCCACCAAAGTGAACTCTGATACTGCTTCAACAAACTGAGGGCCAATGCCTATCATGGTGCGATTGTTGTGATCGATAAGTTTATTGAAGATAAGTTCTAGCGCCCCAAGAGAGCCCGTGGTGTACGTAATACGACAATCTTCAATCCCAATAAACTGGCGAGTCAGATAAGTCAGCTCCGAAAGCTCCCTGTGGCAATAGTACTTATCAATACCGTAGATAATATCTTTGATCACATGTTCAGGAATTTCTGGTGCGCCAAATGGATTGGAGCCAAGTGAACAATCGATACGAAATGAGTGATCGACATAAGAATGGTATTCGCCACTTAACCGTGGATTTAAATGCATAAGAAAACGCTCAAAAAATATTCATGCGCTATTCTTATCGTACTGAATTTTATCTATATAGGTCATTTCGCGACAGTTCTTCGCCTTGTTTCGAGAGACTGGTTAAAAACCAAGATTGGTTCAAATAACGAATTCTCTTAAGCCATAATCAAGAGTTAAGCACTCGTGTTTACATTTCGAGTTAACCGAACCGCTTTCTTTGCGCTAGATTAAGCTGAGATAAGATAGGGTAATAACAGAGCTTGCATCTTTACTCTCCCTAGTTACCATAGCCCCATTAACATCCCCCATATTTTGAAGGTTGCTATGAAAGCAATTAAGACTCTTTTCTTCCTGATGGTTTTATTGAGCGGTCTGTTTACCGCTTGGCTGTTTATTCCAATTCCAGCGACCATGGACAAGCAAACGCTCGACGTTCCATTAACGGAACCATTCAAGCTTGTTGCGTATCGCAGCAACCCGAATGATGCGAGCAAGCCGCTGACTTACCACTACTATGTGATTTCAGATGTGGTTGGTGTAGACGACATGGACCCATTCCTGATTACCACGGACCAGTTCGTGAAGCTTGGCGAATTCGACGAGAACACATTCAACCTTACGGTTAACGGCAAGATTGATAGCTACACCAACGATTTGTGGATCAAGAAATCTGATGGCAAGCTTCAACACTGGTACGTGAGTATTAACGCGAACTATATTCGTTAAAATCGAACTGCAATAAACCTCATTTTAAAACTGCGCTTTGGCTTCCAAGCGCAGTTTTTGTTTCTAGCAACACCCTCCACTTATCCCGACCCGTTCGACATAAACTGCATTGCCTACTTTTGATTCACTGCTGCCCTTGCTCTCAAGGTGTTATAAGCTCTTTAGATACGATAAGCTCAGACCATGCTCGACGCCCAATAAATCAAAATAATAAAGGATCACCCGTGGAATTTACGCTCGACAAATTTAACGGCATCATCATTGACCCAGCAACAGCCCCTCACGATGTTGACTCATTCAATGCCGAACTCAGCGAGATCACCGAATTTTCAAAGCAGAATAGCAAAGGCATTATTTGGATTAGCTTACCTATTTCACTCTCGCACCTTATTCCGGTGGCGACTGAGCTTGGCTTTGTGTTTCACAACTGCTTAGAAGACGAGATTACGCTGATCCACAAATCCGAGATTGTAGAGTTTGTGCCTTTCATTCCGACCCACACCTTGGGTGCTGGTGCGTTAATCACTAACGAACACAATCAAGTTCTGATGATCAAAGAGCACGGCATGACGGGTTACAAATTACCGGGCGGTCATATTGAGTTGGGTGAAGGCATTGAAGAATCGGTGGTTCGTGAAACCTTGGAAGAAACCGGTATCGAGGCAACGTTCGTTTTTGTGGTTGGCATGGCGACAAGACACCCGTATCAATTCGGTAAATCAAACCTCTACTTTATTTGTCACCTTATCGCTCAAACTCAAGAAATTGCGATTCAAGACACAGATGAAATTGCAGAAGCTAAATGGATTGATGTTGAAGAGTATATTAACAACCCCGACAGCTACCCGTTCAACCGCCAGTTAGTCGGCTCTTTGATAGGCAAACAAGGATTAGAACTTACCCAACTAGAAGGCAACTATGGCCCGAACCATAAGCCAGAGATCTTCTTTTCGAAAAACTAAAGCGATTCAAACATAAAAACGCCAAGCTCATAAGAACTTGGCGTTTTGCTTTTCATTTTACTTGTATTGTTTAAGCCATCTCGTTGCTAGTGACTTCCTAATAGACTGTTCTAGAACCTATCTATTTTAGAAAAATCCTAGTGGGTTAGTATCGTAGCTGATCAACAGGTTCTTAGTATTTTGGTAGTGATCGAGCATCATCTTATGTGTCTCACGGCCGATACCCGACTTCTTGTAACCACCAAACGCGGCATGAGCTGGGTAAGCGTGGTAGCAGTTCACCCAGATACGGCCGGCTTCAATGTTGCGACCCATTCGATACGCGAGGTTTGCATCACGCGTCCACACGCCTGCACCCAAGCCATATTCGGTATCATTGGCTATCTCGAGTGCTTCTGCTTCATCTTTAAACGTCGTCACCGCGATAACAGGACCGAAGATCTCCTCTTGGAATACTCGCATCTTGTTGTGCCCTTCCAACATTGTTGGCTGGATGTAATAACCATTACCGAGATCATCAGATTGCTGCGCAACTTCGCCACCTGTCAGCACTTTCGCACCCTCTTGACGACCGATTTCAAGGTAACTCAGAATCTTATCGAACTGCTCTTTTGAAGCTTGTGCGCCAACCTGAGTATCAGTATCTAGCGGGTTACCTTGTTTAATAGTTTGAGCACGCTCGACCACCTTGGCGATGAACTTGTCGTACACCGATTCATGGATCAGCACACGTGATGGACAGGTACACACTTCACCTTGGTTGAAGAACGCCAGCAACATGCCTTCGACACACTTATCAAGGTATTCGTCTTCATGGTTAAAGATGTCTGGGAAATAGATATTTGGAGACTTACCGCCAAGCTCAACCGTTGATGGAATCAAGCTTTCAGCCGCACATTTCAAGATGTGGTGACCGACTTCTGTCGAACCGGTAAAGGCCAATTTCGCTAAACGATCGCTGGTTGCTAACGCTTGACCCGCTTCGTTACCAAAACCATTGACGATGTTGACTACGCCTGCAGGTAGAAGATCAGCGATCTTCTCCATCATCACTAAGATCGATGTCGGTGTTTGCTCCGCTGGCTTCATCACAACACAGCAACCCGCAGCCAGTGCTGGCGCCAATTTCCAAGCCGCCATTAAAATCGGGAAGTTCCAAGGAATGATCTGCCCCACCACACCGATGGGTTCTGGGAAGTGGTAGCTCGCGGTGTTTGAATCTAGCTCGGCTGCGCTGCCTTCTTGCGCCCGAATACAGCCTGCAAAGTAACGGAAGTGGTCAACAACTAACGGGATGTCTGCCGCTAGAGTTTCACGCACAGGCTTGCCGTTTTCCCACGTCTCCGCCACCGCGATTTCTTCTAGGTGCGCTTCAATGCGATCGGAAATTTTAAGTAGGATGTTCGAACGCTCTGTCACACTGGTCGCAGCCCAACTCGCACGAGCTGCATGCGCCGCATCAAGTGCCAAGCTAATGTCTGCCTCAGTTGAACGCGCGACTTGGCAATACACCTGACCATTCACGGGGGACGTGTTATCAAAGTACTCGCCGCTGACAGGCTTCACCCACTCGCCACCGATAAAGTTATCGTACTGCGCTTTAAAGTTAACCACTGCGTTATCACTACCCGGCTGTGCGTAAATCATAGTTAGATCCTTCTTAGATTTGTTATTCGTTATTGAGCTAGAGCTGTCTTATTTTTGTGGCGGCTCCTCTTGAGAAAAGAACTCATGACAAGACGCCCATGTTTATGCTTTCTGTTTAAAACACTGATACTTCGTGTTTTCTTCACAACAGTAACAACGCAAATCACACGCCAGAACTTCAAAACTTGTTGTTAATAAATTGTAAAACTATGATTACCAAACGTTTACAACCCAAAGTGAGTTGGCATTGAACGGACGTCTGGAAACCACACCAGTGTTCAACTGTTCCAAATTGGTACACCCTCACTGTTACGACATGGAACATGTCATGCACCTTCAACAAGCAAACACCTCAGATTGGCTTTCATCCTCTTGGCACCGCAGCACAGAAGCGGGGCTAAAACAGAGACGACTTCCCGAAGACATTCGCCTACCACAATCGATTCTGAAGCAGCGACGTCATCAATCATCGAGCTTGATTCAAATCGTCGAACGTAATGCGCTGCCTTTGTTTAATCAGATGTTTGCTCGTACCGACAGTCGTTTGATTCTGACCGATATTGAAGGGGTGATTCTGGCGAGTTGGGGACAGGAGCGGTTTAAGGAGAAGCTGACATCAATTGCACTCAGCTCAGGAGCGTGTTGGCAGGAACAACTTAAGGGCACCAACGCGATTGGCACCGCGATTGTTGAAGCTAAACCCGTGACCATCATTGGTGAGCAGCACTTCATCCACCAGCATCGATTTATCAGCTGTTCAGCAAGCCCTGTGTTTGATCACCAAGGGAACATGGTTGGCGTATTGGACATTACCAGTGAGCAGCAACAGCACGACAGTTCGGTGCAGCTACTGGTTCAAAATATGGTTCAGCTTGTTGAAAACCAGCTACTGAGCCACATCCCACAAGGCACCACTCGCATCGACCTCGCATGTGAGAAATCGTTATTACACAGTGGTTGGCAAGGGATTGTAATAGCCAATGAAGCTGGGGAGGTGGTGGCACACAATCAGGTCGCCTCTCAACTATTGGATCAAACCTCGATCGTCGGTGAGAGTATCGATACCCTCTTCAACCGAACCTCATTAGACACGCCTTTTGTATTTGAGAAACAACACCTCAAACAACCAACCACCAAACGCACGCGCTCCATTTCAGCATCGTGTGATTTGCACCATGGCGAGCAACAAATCGAACACGCTTGGCAGCAAGCCAACAAGGTAATCGATAAAGGGATCAGTTTGTTGATCTTAGGAGAAACAGGAGTTGGCAAAGGCGAGTTTGTTAAAGCGCTGCACAAGCAAAGCCAGCGTAAGTCTTCGCCCTTGGTAGCGGTAAATTGTGGCGCGCTGCCTAAAGACCTTATCGAATCTGAACTGTTTGGTTACGCGCCGGGCGCCTTTACGGGAGCAAGCCACAAGGGCTTCCAAGGTAAGATCCGTCAAGCAGATAAAGGGATTCTATTTCTAGATGAGATCGCCGACATGCCTTTAGAAGCTCAGTGCCGACTACTGCATGTTCTGCAAGACAAATCCGTGGTGCCAGTTGGTTCCAATCAAAGCTATCAAGTCGATTGTCAGATCATCGCTGCAACTCACAAAAACCTCGAGCAGTTAGTCGCAACAGGTGAGTTTAGGCAAGACCTGTATTACAGACTCAATGGCTTAGCCTTCACCTTGCCAAGCCTACAACACCGACAAGACAAGCACGCTTTAATCGAGCACATTCATCGTAAATACGCCGAAGACGAACAGACAATCTGCCCGCACTTGATGAGCTTACTGTGCGCCTATTCTTGGCCGGGTAATATCCGCGAATTAGACAACTTACTTAAGGTTGCTGCTCTATTAGCAAGTGATGAACCCCAACTCACACTCGAGCATGTGCCCAGCCACCTTGCTCAACATCTCACGTCATTAGCACACGATAATCAGCATCAACTCACGCCTCCTAATACCACCAAAGGTACAGCTAATAACGATTTAAGAAGTACCGTTGAAGAAACCTTGCTGCAAACCTATCAAGCCAACCAAGGCAACATAAGTAAGACTTCGAGAATACTCGGTATCAGCCGCAATACCATTTATCGAAAATTGAAAAGCTTGGGAATCCTCCAATAGGAAGATGAACCTAAGCTACTCAGAACCCAGCTCCACAAGTTGATTGAGCACTTCTTTATCCAATACCGGGTGATGCTTACTCGCTAGGATCAGCACAATATCGACCGAAGGCAACGGCGGCATATCATCAAGAATTTTCAAATCTGAAGTCACGCTTAGCTTACCCATCGCACCAATCGCTAATCCTGCTTTCACGATTGCACGCTGCGCTGAAGCGGTATTGCTACACGCCAATAACTGATAAGGCGTGCCCTGCTTGGTTAAGCCATTCACTGCCGCTGCGTGGTACTTACAATCGGTCTGAAACAAGGCTAGTGGGACTGGTTTAGACTCATCGAATGCATAGTCAGGGCTGCTTATCCAAACACCCACATCATGTGTAAGCCAGTAACCCTCTTCACTATCAGGCGCTCTGGTGACAATCGCCGCATCTAAACGGCCATCATCTAACCACTCTCTGAGGTTAATACTTGGTAGGCTAAATATTTGAATGGAACAGGTAGGTTCTACTTTCTGCAACAGGCGAATCACTTTCGGCAGAATGGTGTCATTGTAGTCTTCAGGGCAGCCGAGTCGCAGAGGTTGTTTGTCTTCGTAACGCTTTACTTGCTTAAGTGCGGTATTGTGAAGGGCGACCAACTGTTCGGCATGAGAACGCAGCGCTAAGCCAGCTTCAGTCAGTATTAAATTACGTCCTTCTTTCTGGAAAAGAGTGACGTTGAGTTCTTCTTCCAACTTACGCATCTGAGCACTGAATGCCGATTGGGTACGATTTATCTGTTTCGCTGCACGAGTGAAACTACTGGTTTCCACAAACGCGAGAAAGCCTCGCAAAGCATCAATATCCATATTGAAATCACCACCCATCGTTTTTATTAATGTATTGCATCAAAATTATCCGTTAGTGCGCCGCAATACAATCCCCTATGCTCAAATGCATGCCCCTAGGCTCAAAGCATATCCACCAAACGCAAGGAAGCAACGATGCAGCTTTATATTGGAAACCAGAACTACTCAACTTGGTCACTGCGCGCATGGCTAATATTCGACAACTACAACCTGAATGCAGAAGTCATCAAGCTCAAGCTGTTCACCTCTGATTTCTACGACACTCTGGCGAAAGTGACACCAACGGCTAAGGTTCCAACCCTAGTTGATGGTGACGTTGCAGTGTGGGATTCATTGGCCATTCTCGAATACGTTAACGACGCCCACTTGAACGGCGAAGCATGGCCCAGTTCAGTGAAAGAGCGCGCCCTAGCTCGTGCTATATCGGCAGAAATGCACTCTGGTTTTTTTGCCGTCAGAAATGAAATGCCAATGAACTGCCGCGCACAACGAAAGCTCACACTCAGTGAAGAAGCACTAAAAGACATCGCTCGTATCGACGCCATTTGGTCGACACAGATGGAGCAATACCCAGAGGGATGGCTGTTTGGTGAATGGTCGATTGCCGATGCGATGTTTGCACCTGTGGCTTTACGTGTAGAAACCTATGGCATCCAGCTTTCGGACAAAGCCCAACAGTATCAACAACGTGTGCTTAACAGTCCATCGATACAAAAATGGCTGGCAGAGGCAAGCTTAGAAACCGATGTGGTTGAAGAAGATGAGGCGGGCAAGCCAGTATAAAATACAAGACACACTTCCAAAGCTCACTAGTCTGTGAGCTTTTATCTAAACCTTATTAATTTGGTCGATTGTGATCGCCTAATCACAATGTGCAGATGTGATTGTTTATATTCAAAGAAATTCAAATAGTTAAGATAAACATCATGTTACGAGCAACGATCGCATTACTCAGTATTACTAGCTTCGCCGTATCTGCCAACGCCCATCTTCCTTCTGGAGAAGAGTGGCTCAACCATGCGACTGAAGGGCTTGCACCTTATTGGTTAATGCCTAGCGCTCAAGGAGAACCGGTAGGAAACTTCCCTACTTTCCGCTGTGATGACGGTACCTTGCTCGATGTTTCTGATGTGTGCCATGAACTAAACAAAGGCTGGATCACGCCACACTTTGGCAAAGAGTTTACGCGCATGAAGTCACGTCAAACTTATGCCTATGGCGTGCTCTACCACCTTAGTGGCGATAAGCAGGCTTTAGCGCTTGCCAAGCAAGGAGCCTACTACATCATTGATCAGCTAGAAGATAAGCAAAACGGCGGCTTTATCGGCTACACAAAAGAGGGAAAAGTAGGCCAAAATTGGCAGCAGCGTACTTCTCAAGATCAAGCGTATGCATTAGTTGGCCTTGCCATGTACTACTACCTGACTCAAGACAAAAAGGTAGAAGAAGCACTCATCGCACAACAAGCTTTTATCTTTGATAAATATCGACTTAGCGACAACAGCGGTCTTGCTTGGGTACTTGCGGATGGTGAAGATGGCAAAGCCACACAGCGTGAACTGGTCGCGCAACTTGATCAGATTAACGGTTACATGCTGTTAGTCGCTCCCCTGCTAAAAGAGCCCACCAAGACAAGATGGCTTGATGATCTAAGTTGGCTGACACAAACCATGGTCGAGCACTACCACTCTGAAGATGAACAACGCTTCTACGGGGCCATTCACAGCAAAGCCGCCAAGATGCCGAATGCTAATCACAACGATTTTGGGCACACCATCAAAGCGTATTGGATGACTTACCTTACAGGCCAAACATTGAATAACTCTGAATGGAAAGAGTTTGGCATCAAAGGGATGAAACACACTCTCGTTCATGCGCAATATCAGAAAAATTTCGTGAGTGTATCCCAATATTATGGCGAAGAGCTTCAGAAAGCGTGGAAAGGACAAGAGATAACTGGCTGGCAAAGCAGACCAAACACAAATTGGGCTTCATCATGGGAATGGGCGGAGCTTGATCAAGCAGCAATGACGGTTTCACTTGTCGATGATTCAATGAAAGACGTCCTGCAATACACCCTACCCACTTTTCATGATGTATGGGTCGACCATAAATACGGCGGTGTCGGGCTTGAGCCAAAACGCACCAAAGCTTTCCATTGGGGCAACGGTTATCACCAGTTTGAACATGCGCTGATTGGCTATCTATACGCACAGCAAGTTGACGCGAAGCCAGCAGTATTGCATTACGCAAGGCCGACCAACAGCGAGATGCCAATGGAACCGTATTACTATCAAGGCGATGTGGTGGAGCTATTGAATAAAGATGACGGAACGCAGAAGGTCAGTTTCAATAACATTCGACCTTAGCGTTGGTTGTTTGTTCTAAATGGACTTGAGATTCAGGGCTACGGGGAATGGACAAGGTCAAAGAGTTAGCACAATAGTGATGTCGCAGACCAAACAAAAGCCGCTGTTGATCAGCGGCTTTCTTGATGGAGATAAGCGGAGGTTAGTTGTCCAACCCTTTAATTGGGTTCATCGAGTGATAAACGGTGTTCACGTCACCAGTCATCGACAATGAACTCAAGTCATCAATGAAGAAACGGCTGGTCATTGTGTGCTTACCGCCATTGATAAAGATTTCGATCACTGACTTATCAACATAAACCTCGATGATTTGCTTGGTGCTCAACCTCGGTGCTTTTCTCACTGAGCCAAACTCTTCCGCGTAGAGCTGAGACATCTTACTGCGATCAAGCATGAACTCCTTTTCTGTAGCACTGAATACGATGTTATCACCCGCAACGTTAGTAAGTGTAAACTCAAACTCGTCAGTATCCGTTTCGAGCTCAACCATGAAGCTGGTTGTATCCAATTCAAGAGCATTTTCAACCACCACAGCTTCACCCTGTAGCGCTTTCAATTCAGGTAAAGCAGACTGAACAAGATAGCCATCTTGGATTTGAAGTTCGCGTGGTAACGACAACATGCCCGCCCACTGATACTCATTAGATGGTGTATCAATCTCAGGCAGACCAATCCAAGCAATCAGAATACGGCGGCCTGTATCATCTAAATAAGTCTGTGGTGCATAGAAATCGAAGCCATAATCTGGCTGCGCAATATCTTGGTGGTTTTCCAGTTCTACCGAATCGAGATTTAAGCGGTCACCGACGATATAAGCCACCGAGTAGATATTTTTGAAATCGTATGGATTTTCGCTAGACACACCTTGTGGAGAAAACAGCATCACCGACTGATTCTCTATTTCAAAGAAATCTGGGCATTCCCACATATAGCCAAGGTTGTTGTAACGAGTTTGAATTGGACCTTTGTGCTGCCAATTCATCAGGTCTCGGCTGCAATATAGCGCCATAGAGCCAGTATTTTGAGGCGTTTGAGCACCCACAACCATCAGATAATCGCCGCCCTGTTTCCACACTTTTGGGTCTCGGAAATGTTCGGTGTAGTGATCGTTTTCGATAACCACGCCGTGCTTTTCTATTTTGCCGTCAGCAGACATCTTGGCAAAACATTGAGTTGGCACTCGCAACCAATTTCCATCGCGCTTGTTACCTGTAAAAAACAACAATGCATTGTCGTTTTCAACCAATGCACCACCAGAGTAAACACCGTGAGAGTCGTAATCTTGGTCTGGGTGCAAGCCAATACCGTGGTCTTCGAAATGAACGAAGTCTTTGGTAGAAAGGTGGTACCAGTACTTCATACCATGGACGGGGCCAACTGGCGTCCATTGGTAAAATAGGTGGTGTTCACCATTAAAGAAACACAGACCATTCGGATCATTAAGCAGACCAAACTTAGGCGCAATATGGTAGCTTGGATAGCCAGAGTCTTGTTTGCGAAGCTCTACCATCGCATCAATACTCTCTAGAGAAATATCTTCTATACGGCGATATCTTTGCTCTACTGTCCAGTTCGAGTTCAAACTCATACACTCTCCTCTACGGCATTCGTATTTGAAGAGTCTTTTTGAATAAACTGAGTAAGAGCTTCTTGCGTTGGAAGTGCGGTCATTGCGCCTTTTTGCGTGGTCGCCAGTGCACCACACCCATTCGCCCACTGAATTGCAGAATCGACGACTTGTTGATTGTTCCACTCATCATCTTGAGAAAGCTTTGCAAGCAAACCGCCAACAAAAGCATCGCCTGCACCCGTGGTATCCACTGGCGTCACTGAGCGACCTGAAATCAACACACCTTGGTTTTCAAATACTCGCCAAACGCCTTTCGCGCCCTGCGTAACCAGAACAAGCGTGTTGTTAAGATCTGCAATGTTAGCCAAACCTTGTTCCATCGAAGTTGAATCGGTTAAGAAATCCAGTTCTTCTTCTGAGAATTTAACCACATCAGCCAATTCAACCGCTTTCATGACCACAGACTTAATTTTAGATGGGTTTTGCCACACTTCATCACGAAGGTTTGGATCGAAGCTGATGTAACCGCCCGCGGCTTTCATACGTCGGATCGCTTCGAAGGTACTGCTTCGGCTTGGTTCATTAGCCAAAGAGATCGAGCAGACGTGTAGCCACTCGTTTTTCTTAAATTCGGGAATGTCTTCAACAGACATAAACTGGTCGGCACTTGGCTTAACCATAAACGTAAAGCTACGCTCGCCTTGGTCATCAAGATCGACCACCACGGTTGACGTGCGTTGTTCAGGGTCCTTCACCAAACGCTCGGTATTCACACCTTCCTTTTGCAGAGTCACTTCCATAAAAGTGCCAAACGGATCGTTACCCACTCGGCCAAAAAATGCGCTTTTGCCTAAAAGGCGAGAAATCGCTACCGCGACATTAGCAGGCGCACCGCCCGGACATTTCAATAATGTCGCGTCAGTCTCCGGAATGAGGTCGACGACGGCGTCTCCAGTTACCCAAACTTGATTCATCTTTCTTACCTTAAAACTGAAAATCATGACAACCGAAAGCGATGGTAATCGAAAGCAGTAGCAACCAAAAGCAAGGTGACACTTCACGCTGTCATGTAAAAATATAAAAAGGCTAGCTAAGCCAAATCACCTAGCTAGCACCCCAAAGCTTAGGAAATGAAGTGAAAAGGGGGGCTTCACTTCTAGGGAAAAACGTTAAGCTGTTGCTTTAATGTTTTGCTTGCTGCGCTCGCGCAGACCTAAAACAACGGTCAGAGCAAAGGCAGTCACGAACGCGATAATCATACCTACCACGTAGTAGCCAATCTTTTCTGGTGATATTGAGATGATGCCAGGAATACCCGCCGCACCCAGTGCTTGTGCTTTCACATTGAACATCGTGATAAACGCGCTTGAAATCGCAGCGGCACAAACCGCAGCAATGAATGGATAGCGAAGCTTCAAGTTCACACCGAACATTGCAGGTTCAGTAATACCAAGCAAGCCAGTCACACCAGAAGGAATCGCGATACCTTTCATTTTCTTATCTTTACTCATGAAACCAACCGCCAGTGCCGCTGCACCTTGTGACACGTTAGACATCGCCGCGATAGGGAAGATGAACGTACCGCCAGTCGTTGCGATATCCGCAAGCAGCTGAGTTTCAATAGCAATAAAGCTATGGTGCATACCAGTAATAACAAACGGCGCATAAATCAAACCAAACACCGCACCGCCAATGAAGCCAGCACTGTTGTATAACCAATTTAGGCCGTCACCAAGCAGGAAGCCGATATCACGAGTAAATGGACCAACAATCGTGAATGTTAACAAACCAGTTATGAAAATCGCCAATAGCGGCGTTAGCAAGTTATCCAGAACCGAAGGAATAACTTTACGCAGCCCAAGCTCAACTTTCGCTAGAATAAACGCAGAAACAAGAACGGGTAGTACTGAACCTTGATAGCCTACTTTCTCGATTTCGAAACCTAAAATGTTCCAAACCGGAATGCTGCCCGACACTGATGCGCCACCGAAGCCCCAGCCGTTAAGCAAGTCTGGGTGAACCATCAACATACCTAAAGCCGCGCCAAGGTATGGGTTACCACCAAACTTCTTACTCGCTGAAAATGCTAATAAAATAGGTAAGTACACAAAAGGAGCATTAGCAAATGTATTGATCATGTTTGCTAAGTCGGTCAAACCCGGATTAGCGTCGATTAAAGATTTGCCATCAATGAATAAGCCTTGAGCCGTCAATAGGTTGTAGATACCCATCAACAAACCACCAGCAACAATCGCCGGAATGATTGGTACAAAAATATCAGACAGGCCTTTCACCGCGCGTTGCAGGATATTTTGGTTGTCAGCACCTGCAGACGCCACATCGTTGGTCGACATTTCCGTCATTTCAGTCAGCTTAGCCAACTCAGCATAAACTTGGTTTACGATGCCTGAGCCAAAGATGATCTGATATTGACCTGCCACTTTAAACTGGCCCTTAACCCCTTCTAGGTTATCAATCGCCTGTTCATCAATTTTATCTTGGTCTGCAACCGCAAGACGCAGACGAGTCGCGCAGTGTGCGAGTGCGGTGATATTACTTTTACCACCTAATAGAGAAAGCAGCTCTTTTGCTATTTTTGGATAATTCATTACATACCCCATTGGATTATCATTTGAGCTTTTGAATTTTCGGGAACGTTTGCAAAACAAATTTTTGCCTAGAAATAACAAATGATCAAAGATAACTGCTCAATAGTGTGAGAATGATCTTCAAATTATCTCCCTAGGATAAGAAGACAGGGTTAAAATCCCCTAATAACAGGTAAATTTGATGCTCTGTTTGCAAACAATCCCAAAACTAAAATTACAATTGGATAATGAATAATGGCTAGTCTTCATGATGTCGCTCGTCTCGCTGGAGTTTCCAAGTCGACGGTTTCAAGAGTAATCAATGATGAGTATGGCGTAAAAGACGCGACCAAGGTGAAGGTGCGTAAAGCGGTTGAAGAGTGTGGCTATCTCCCAAACCAAGTCGCTAAAGACTTAAAGTCCCAAAAAACCAACCTGGTTGGCGTGATTGTTCCTAGGGTTTCTTCCCATGCCACCTCTCAGGGTGTCGATGGTTTAACCGCCGTCTTAGAGCAAGCGGGCAAGCATGTATTATTAGCGAGCACACACCAAACACACCATAAAGAACTTGAATATATTCAGATATTTAACCAGAAGCGTGTTGAAGGCATCATCCTGTACGCGACCCACCTCGACAACCAATTAGTCAAAGCGATTCAAAGCTCTGCCGTACCCGTGGTATTGGTTGGTCAAGACGGGTCAATGTTTAACATCCCAAGCATTGTGCACGACGACACTCGCGTAGGGTTTGAAGCGGGTAATCGCCTCATAGCGAAAGCTTGTAAGCATATGGGATTCATCGGTGTGCAAGGTGATGATATTGCGGTTGATAAGATGAGATCGGAAGGCTTCGCTCAATCGCTTCAATTTAACGACCTCACACTGCAATTTCACGCCCGTGGCGACTTCACCATAGAATCAGGTTACCAACTGGCGAAGCAGTATCTCAAGGAGCACACCAAGCTCGACGGCCTATTCTGCGCCACTGACCGTATCGCAATCGGTGCGATCAGAGCAATTCAAGAAGCGGGCCTCGTTCCAGGAAAGGATGTCTTGGTACTCGGCGTGGGTGATGATGAACTTGCTTCAGTATGCACACCAACGCTGTCTACGTTTAACTATGCGTTTGATAAAGCGGGAGAAAATGGAGCCAAGCTGCTACTCGACCGTATTGAGAAAAAAGGCTTTGAAATGAGCAAGATGGTGTTGACCTTCACCACTATTGACCGAGAGTCTTGCTAGCGATTTATTTCAGAGATCAGGTTATCCCAAGATAAAAAATGCCAACCTTCGAGTTGAAACGATAAGGTTGGCATTTGGTGATGCGACTATCACATCATGAGTAACACTCTCTATCTAAACGATATATCAAGCAATTAGAACCAAGTTTCCATCTGCAGTGCAAACAGAACCTCGCCGCCCTCTCCCATCGTTGCAGCATCTGCTTCAGTGCTAATCGAGTAACCATTCAGGTCTTCACTCCAATCCACATAGCTCACAGCGAAACGCAGTTCAGGCCT
This sequence comes from Vibrio sp. 10N.261.51.F11, assembly GCF_041471665.1. Lineage (NCBI taxonomy): Bacteria > Pseudomonadati > Pseudomonadota > Gammaproteobacteria > Vibrionales > Vibrionaceae > Vibrio > Vibrio sp. 10N.261.51.F11. Next base: position 27,766 of record NZ_JBFROW010000001.1, read on the forward strand.
ATCAAAGAAACCAGTGCTAGTTGAAAGCTTGAGTGTTGGTGCAACTGTCGCTTTGTAGAAACCGCCGCTCGCTTGCTCTGTCGAGTTGTCTAAATCCATGTATTGCAATGAACCTTCGTAAACCATCTCAAAGTTCTCTGTGAACTCTTGAGCTAATCGAACGTTTAAAGAAGCCCATGTGAACTCGTCATTCTTCTTCAAACGATCTTGGCTATGCTCTGCCATTAATGCAGGTGCTAAGCGCCAGTTGTCGCCAATGCGAGTGACACCGTAGCTAAACAGGCGAACGGCTTTCGCGTCATCCAGTAGATCACCATTTGAACCGATGCCTTTTAGCTCTGCACCTAGGCCACTACCCACTAACATACCCGTTTTAGAGAAGCCTTCGCTCAGACCAAAGAAGTTGTCTCCATGGTACGCAAACATTGCGTGTACACCGCTTTCAGCTGCGCCATTTAGGCGGCTATCGTTGTCTGCTGAGGTCATACCGCTCAACATCACTTGCCATTGGCCAATACGGTTATTCATGGTTGCAATGTAGTTTTCTACATCTGTTGACGAGCTATCAATCTCACCAAAATCTCGGCCATAAATAGAGAAATTCGCTTTCCAGTTGTCGCTCATCTGAACGTCATAAACGCCCGCACCAGTACCTGATAAGAAGACAATATCCGAATCGAAAAAGTGAATATCAAAGTTGTCGCGATCGAATCGTTTACCCGCCCAAAACGTTGCTTCAGAAAACGCTTCAGATTCAGAGAACATGCTCAGACGGTTCAGTTCTGAATACACTTGTCGCACATTCAACTGGCTTTCGCTGGCAGTCCACTCGTTATTTGTCTCAGTACTGTCGGCCAACATGATGCGAAACAAAGCACTAGAGCCATCGTCTGCAAATCGCTTATGAATCAAGTTCGCTTCAACGTAATGATCATCTTCAACACCAAGACGTCCAATTGGAGCTCCAATGGCACCCGCCGCTGTCATGTAAGGACCAGTACCTGTCGCGCCGTTTAGGTCGTCGTTGATCAATAACCCAGAGCGAGCATAGCCGTGAAACTCAAACGAAGAAGCCTTTTCATTGGCCTCGGTAGAGACCTGCTCTGTTTGTGCAACCCTTTGTTCTAATTCATTAATACGTTGCTCTAATGCTGCAACGTCTTCACTTGCTAATACCGATGTAGTCATTAGCCCCATTGTTACAGCAACCGCTAAAATGTGTCGTTTCATTCTGATGTTCTCACGTTAATTGCTTTGGATTATTTGCAAACGTTCCCAAAACAATTCGTAAGCACATTTCGGCTTATACTTTTGATGTATAAGCTCTATATCGAAGAAGAAATAGAAATCAGTCGTGTTGATTACTTCACTTTTGTATCTGAGTGGATGATAGATCGATAATTTCGGGAACGTTACCGAAAATGCATAATTCTGATAACTTTGTCACAAGTGAAATTGATTAATGGGCGAAAAATAGTGTATCGCGCACATTAGATATCTCAGAAAAATAGAGAGAAAATCCAGTACGAGAATTAGGAAAGGCGCTAAAAAATGCAACAGGTTGGCTATAAAAATTAAAGCCTGAGAAGCGATTTTTCAGGCTTTAGAAAGGCGTTCATTGATAACAATAGGTCGTTTTTTGAAAAGTGTATGACATTAACTAACGTGACAGTTTATAGAAGAATAAAGCGTTTAAAAGACTACTTTCTCTTACCCTGCTCCACCAACTTTTCATTCCATGCCGTATTGCCGTCACGCTTAGAGACATCGTACTCCGCACAGAACTGAGATATGGTCATATTGTTATCGCCAGTGGCAAGCTTGAGAGCCAACTGAACTTGTTGAAGCTTGCTTTGCAGTCGCAAGATTTGACCAGCATTTGGGCTTTTCTCTTTGGCGTATTTTAAAGCCGCATGCTTACGTTCTGCCGCGCCCGCTCGGCGATCTGCTTCTGATAACAGATACTTGAGTTGAGCAACACTCTTGCCTTTCTTGAAGGCAGGATCAAGCAACTCAACGCATTCATCAAACGATGGATCGATAACGTATGGGTCAACTTTATGAGCTTGTTGGCGCATCCATTCGAGTGCGAGTTTTTCATCTGACATAATTACATCTTTACCAAAGAAACAGCCCTATATGGTATCGCTCAATAGCAAACCGCTGCAATAACAAATTGAGTGACTTTACGCCTTTTTACACTGTGCCGATTGACTAATTTAACAATCACAGCTCCAATAGTTGGCTTTAACGCATCACAAACAGCTCTTCGTGGTAGTGCTTTTCAATATCAAATTGATAGGTGTCTAATTCTTTTTTCAGTGATGTAGAGAACAACTCCGGCCCGCAGAAATACATCTCGTACTCGTTGAGGTCGCCACATTGATTGACAATTCTTCCGGCGTTTAGCCGCGGTGAGTGCAAGGTATCTATCACGGTCAACTTCACACCAACCGCGTGTGCTAGGTGCCACAACTCATCGATTAATTGCTTATCAACACCGCGAGTACAATAAAACAGTTGAATACGAGGATGATCTCGTTCTGTTTTGAGCGCTTCAAGTGTTGCAAAAAACGACGCTATCCCGACACCACCAGCAATCCAAATTTGTGGCTTGCTTAGGTCAAAATAAAGTCGACCATAGGGTCCTTCAACCGTAACCGCATCGCCCGCTTTCACTCGTTCATATAGGCCATTAGTAAAATCACCCAGCTCTTTGATCAAAAAGCGCAACTCTGGATCATCACTGCCAGAAACAATGGTAAACGGATGCGGGTCTTCATTACCGAAACGCAAGTACGCAAACTGCCCAGCTTTGTGACCTTGCCAAGATGCCTCCGGTTTTAACACCAGCTCCATCACTTCAGCTTGTGGAAAATAGCGAGTCGAGATAATCGTCGCTGAGTGACGATTACGACGCCCAACCAAGCCCAACAAACTGTAAATCGCTGCGATAGACCCAGCCAAAGCAAATGCCACAGTTAGATAATAAATAGGTTCTCCCCAATACGCTCGTTTAAGCAGGATTACTGAGTGGAAAGCGATAAACAGGTACGCAACCGACATCAGACGGTGCGACAATTTAAACGGTTTGTACTTCACTGCCGCCCATAGTGACGCCACCAGTAAAATGAGCAACAAGTAGAAGCCCCACTCGCCAATACTCTGAGCAATACCGCGTAATTCATTGACCCATAACTCCCATCCAGTCAAAACAGCTTGCGGCCCTGAACCATCGTGTCGAACAGGCTTATCTAACACACCAGACACCACCAATGACTTAGGTATTTGGTACCACAACCAGTGTGTCACACCCAGTGCAACACCACCGATACCGAGCCATTTATGGACTCGATATGCTTTATCCATACCTTTCAGCCAATTCTCAACCATAGGCAAACGCATCGCCAAGATCATTGTGATGGACATTAACACCAGAGACAAAATACCTGAGTACTGAATCATGGCTGAGCGCCATTCAAAGACATCGCTTGAAGCGAATAATTGCGGTTCCATCGCAAACCAAAAGGCTGACATTGTGGCAATCATTGCCCAAATGATATTGCGGACTGTTTTCATTTGTTAACACTCATAAAGACGACATCATTACTTTAGCTCCTGTGATGTAAAGGGACGTCAACGTACGTAAATCTATGCAAAGGATCTCGTTCATTGTGCTGTAGCAGAGATAAAAGAGACAAACTGCCCACGGCCAATAAGCGCTCTTTGATCGATAAAAGCGGATTCTTCGTACATATAAGTCCGTTAGTGAGCATGCTCGAAGATAACAATAAATGAGAAGAAGAGAAGATATGAAGGACATGACCCTTTCTAAACAAGATATCCAAACAATGGACCCGCGCCACCGCATTCGTTTGGTTAACTCCCTATCTGGATTTAAAAGCGCCAACCTAATTGGTACTTGTGATAAACAGGGGCTTGAAAACCTTGCGATAGTGAGCTCTGTCATTCACCTAGGGTCTGATCCCGCGCTGCTTGGTTTTATTGTTCGCCCAGATAAAAGCCGACGTCATACGCTAGAAAACATCCTAGAAACTAAGTACTTCACCGTTAACAGCATTGGTGCTGACTTTGTTAAAAAGGCCCATCAAACCTCGGCTCGCTACCCTAAACCAGTCTCAGAATTCAACGCGGTCGGCTTAACGGCCTATTATGACGACACATTCCCCGCTCCCTTCGTCTTGGAGAGCAGTTTAAAGATAGGGTTAGCGTTCAAAGAACAGATAACAATCGAAAGCAATCAAACGCAAATGTTGATCGGTGAAGTTATAACGATTCACGCACCCAAACGCGCCGTGATGCCGGATGGCTACCTTGATTTAGAAGCGTTGGATTTGGTCACGGTATCAGGGCTTGATAGCTACCACGTAACTCAAAGACTGCACCGATTAAGCTATGCAAAACCACAACAGCCACTCTTTCCACTCACTCGTGAAGGTAACCCAACTTCATGGGAAGCTTTCGAACTCAATCTAAACTAATTTTGTTCGGCAATTTGCTATCAAAAGTGCTAACGTCCTTTAATTCCAAGAGATGCATCTCACACAGGCGCATCTCACTGAGCACACTATGCCCCGAACCAACGAGAATTAGCCCTCGCGAAGAATGCCGGAGCTGGCGCGCTCGCTCACGAGTTTTGGCATGCATTTGACCACTATATCGCTGAGAAAGCGTTTGAAATCGGCGATACCTCTGGCCCTCGCAAGCAGATCCTGTTCGCCAGCGACTGTTGGTTGCACGATAGAACGGTGCGACCTCATCCATTAAACGAGAGTTTGATGTCTCTGTTTGATGCCACACTGCTTAGCGACAATAACTTGGACAAACACGATTATGTGGCTCGCAGTGTGATTGCCGACAAAGCGATGTCTGCCCGTTACTTCTCACTACCCACAGAGATGATGGCGCGCGCTTTTGAATCCGTGATTGAATCGTGTTCCGATATCAAGAACGCTTATCTAGTGGATGGCACAACCAAGCCTGATATGTACCCCGTGTATCCTGATATGGCGCACCGAGAACAGATATACCAAGCCCTGCAAGGTTACTTCGCACCATTAGGCCGATCTTTGAGTAAATAGCATTTTGAGTCAGTAACTCTCTGCATATTTACAATGAATGACATGTACCATAAGTTGATCATGTGTAAGCTCTGATATAACATGTACAACAAGCGGAACATGTAGAATAGTTAATTCATGAATGATTAACTATTCTGTGTATATAGAAAGATTAAACATATCCAAAAACAACAGGGTAAATAAGTGATGAATATTGTTTCTTTTACTGAGGCCAGAAATAGCCTTAAGTCTGTGCTCGATAGAGTGGTAGACGATTCTGATGTTACGGTAATAACCAGACGAGATTCAGAAGATGCAGTGGTCATGTCTCTTGATCATTTTAATTCAATGCAAGAAACCTTGTACCTTATGAGCTCGCCTAAAAACGCTGAAAGATTGGCTGAATCTATTGCTCAACTCGAAGCCGGAAATACAACCGTTCGAGAATTGAATAATGACGAATGATCGAAAGATTGTATTTACAGATAATGCTTGGGAAGATTACCTATACTGGCAAACCCAAGACAAGAAAACGCTCAAGAAACTAAATAAGTTGATTGAATCCGCCAAAAGAACGCCCTTTGAAGGGATTGGAAAGCCGGAGCCACTAGTCGGCAACCTGTCTGGCTTTTGGTCAAGACGAATCGATGACAAGAATCGATTAGTGTATAAAGCAGATGACGATAACTTTTATATAATTGCTTGTCGTCACCACTATTAAAAGCAGTAAGCAGCACATAGAAAGGGCAGTAATGATCAGTTGGCCATCTTTGGTAAAACTCGACGGTGATGATGAGCTTATTTACGTCGCGTCAGAACAAGATTTCCAGGTGGAATGCTCAGATATGATCTTGGGCGAAGATGATTACCTCATCGATTCAGTTGGCGACAGCTACTCGCTACAATCAAACTCAAACCAACTGGGTTTAGCTAAACGAGCTGAGCAGTATTCGGTTGAAAGCGTGACTAAACTGATTCGAAACCACGAGTTTCAAAAAGCTGAAGTGTGCCTGATGAAGATCCACTTCCTAACGATTGAAGAAGCAATTCAGTCGCTGGCTTTTGAGGCTCGCTAATACTGCTTAAGAGCTCGTATCAAAGCGAATCCCCAAGACAGATTAAACAAAAACAGCGCCAATTCAGGCGCTAATGCCGTTCACTTAAG
>NZ_JBFROW010000002.1:0-58241 GCF_041471665.1 Vibrio sp. 10N.261.51.F11
AGCAAAAAACCATTCAGATGAAGATGCGTTTACTTGCGCTCGCACACTTTAAAGACGGCCTCTCTCGTACACAAATTGCAAAATCTCTCAAAGTCAGTCGAACCAGTGTCAATAAATGGGTTCGGATTTTTTTTGAAGAAGGCCTAGAAGGACTTCAAGAAAAACCTCGGACTGGTAGGCCTGCATACCTCACCGATGAGCAGCGGGCTCAACTCAGTGCCTTCATAAAAAAAGAAGCTGAATCACCTTCTGGTGGCCGCCTTGTTGGAAGCGATATACATGACTACATCGTTAAACACTTTGACAAGCACTACCACCCTAATTCCATCTATTATCTCCTCGACCACATGGGTTTTTCTTGGATAACTTCTCGTTCCAAACACCCTAAACAATCACAGCAAATACAAGACGATTTTAAAAAAATTCCAAATCGAAACGATCCTTAAGATCCCCGGCCATATTGGGCTAGAGAGTGTTGATGTCTGGTTTCAAGACGAAGCTAGGTTTGGTCAGCAGAACACAACAACACGTCTTTGGGCTACTCGTGGAACGAGACCTCGCGTAGTAAAACAGCAGCAATTTGAATACGCTTATTTGTTTGGCTCAGTGTGCCCATCGAGAGGGATTGGTGAGGCAATGGTCGTCCCTTGGGTTAACAAAGACATCATGATAAACCATCTAGAGCAGATATCTAAAGTCACAGAAAAAGACCGTCATTCAGTGGTAATAATGGATGGCGCAGGATGGCATACCGATGATATTGCTAACCCATTTGATAATGTCAGTATTATCAAATTGCCGCCATACTCACCAGAGCTTAACCCTATAGAGCAAGTGTGGAGTTGGTTAAGGCAACACTATCTAGCAAACCAAAACTTCATTGATTATAACGATATTGTTTCGAAGGTCTGTAGCGCTTGGAATGGATTTCTTGAGTGCAAAGATCGCGTCACAAAAATGTGTACAAGAGATTGGATTGACCTGATCAGTTAATTTTCCGGATTGGTATGAGTCTTATTATTCGTCTCAGAGTTTGTAGAGGCGCTTTACGTTGATCACGAGCTCTGATATTCCGACACTTATTATTAAGCTCTGCTCCCTCTAGCAGCGCTTGATTACGTAAGTTTATACTTGTGGCTATTGGTTCGTTGATTAACTTTTCCTGAGCGTCTTGAGAGCTCTATCTCCTACTAATTTGAACTGGCTGATAAAGATGCCTCGTTTCTAATAACAAGGTTTTGTTGGTCGGTAACTCTTGCTATCTCCCTCTACTTAATAGATTAATCTACAGGCAGTTACGTGAACTCCCCGGTTATATCGGTTTATAGTTGGAACGTTGATGGCTATTTAATTGTTAATTCAACGTGACTTTAAGTGGGCATCTGTCTGCGGGTAAATATCTTTAAGCGCCTTCTCTCAAGCTGATCTCCATTTGTTCTTGAACTTCAAGGTATCACTTTTCTCTATGACTCCTCTCGAACCTCTTATAAGGACTTGTTTATAAGAATGGTAAAACTACGTACAGACACAACTAAAGTCGTTCTCCGTGTGTTTGAGAAGCCCAGTTGAGCAATTTCATGGTTAGTTGGTATTGGGCAGGTAAGTGTTTGATGAGCTTGGTTTATAGCTATTGTAGAAGTTATCTAGGGTTAAATAGCAGATACAAAAAAGCCGATGCTAGACATCGGCTTAGTTTGAGTCGCTTAGAGTTAAGCGGGTTGAACTAGAGCGAGCGCTTTACGAGAAACCTCGTGAGCTGCTTTCGTTAAGTTTTGCTTCTCTAGTGCGTCAGATAGGTATCCGTAATCTGATACGTTTGAGCGAAGTGCCAATGCCTTTTCAAAATGGTTTTGTGCTTCCGCCCATTTCTGTTCTCTGAGGTAGAATTGAGCTAATGCGCTATGCGCTTCAGCATTGCTATCATCCTTACTGATAGCACGTTCTAACATCACTACTATTGGGTGGTGATCGGCCAGGTTAAGCTCAGGTAAAAGCATGTAGAGCTCATTTGAACCACTCTTCGCAATGTTCTCTTTGATCACTGTGAACGCTTCTGAGTCAGCTTTGCGAGCGATCAGTTGCTTCACAAAGCAAGATACAAGGTGCGAACTTTGTTTCTGCTTTCTTGAAAGCTTGTTCCAATGGCTGATTAAACCTTCGCTACCTTGTTGTTGAGCTACATCATGAAGTAATCCACATTGTGCTTTCTGTTCTAATTCACGTTGCTCATCAGCTGTTAGAAGTTTGTTCTTAACTAATTTAGGCGTTAACTCTAGCAATGGCTGCCATAACTTCAGTTGCAAGTAAGTGGCTTTTAACAGGCCAAGTACAGCAGTGTTATTAGGGTATGTGCCTTTTAGGGTAGAAAGTGTATCGAATGCAGCTTCGTAGTTTGACTCGCTGATTTGCTGTTTAGCTTTAGTTAGCTCAACCGCCAGTAGAGAGTCGTCCTGTTGGCTAGCAAGCTCGATGTACTTATCACGCTCACTCGTATTACCTTGTTCGTGCGCCGCTTGAGAAGCGACTAAATAACAAAGTAGAGGCATGTCGTGATGGTTAGCCCAACGTGTTACCTTCTTCTCAGCGCCTTTCCAGTCACCTTCAAGCAGCTTGATGATGCCTTCATTGGTATAACGACGAGAGCGTTTCAATTTACGAACACTGAACCAATTCCAAGTTGTCGAGCTCGCGTACATAAGCTTTTTAAATAGGTACTCTAAGCCGAATAGAGCCGCTAGAAGAGCGATGACGAAGATAACCAGTGTTGTCACGCTCATCTCAATGGTCTTATTCGCAATTGAGATCAGAACGTAGCCTTGTTGACCAGAGAACTGAGTACCAACAATTAACCCAGCACCTAGAACGAGAAAAAGAAAAATCCAACGAATCATTATTTTTCCTCCGTGGTCATAACGGTGACTTCACGACGTAGGCGCTCACGTATCACATCTGACAACTCATTTTGAGACTCAAGCTTTACAGGGTATTTCACAGAGATGTTCTGTTCACTTAGCTGTTTAATCGCTTTCTCAAATTCAATCACTGAGTTGTTATCTTGATTTAGATAAGCTTTCGACCACTCGCTAGCGGTATTAAGAGCTGCGCTATAGAGTTCACCTTGTTCTTTGTAGACGGCGCGAATCGCGGTTTCTAATTTACCTTTGATGTTTTCACGCAGGTAGAAGTGCTGTTCTGGTGATAGTAGAGGGATAACTTCGCCATCACGACTGCGGAATGTGATGAAGTTTTCTGAGAAGTCTTTCATCGACGTCATCAGGTTGTTCTGCCAATCATTAATATCTTGCGATACCGCTTTTTTCTCAACAACCGCAGCTTCCGGAAGAATCGCATTGGCAAGCGGCAGTGTATCGACTTGCTGTTGCAAGCTTGTGATACGCAGAACTAAGCCGTCACGGTCGATCAGAGGAATAGTGCGAAGCTTGGTAATGTCATTGGTCATTGATTGACGCAGTGACACTAAGCTCGGGTCATTCAGTGCTGCGATACGTTGATCGGCGCTTTCCATTAACTTGGTTGCGCTAACGGCATCATGCTCGAGGAACAGTTTACGTCCTGCTAGTTTCACAAGGTAATCGGCTTCGGCAAGTAACCAGTCATTCGGGCGGCGACCTTTCACGTCAGCCACTGCTAACTGCAGGCTTTGAATGCTCTTCTGCTGTTGAGATTGCACGACCTGAGTTTTCTCCACCGCGTGTGAGGCTTCTTGGATAGTCTCTTGCTTGATGGTTTGTAGGTCTTTATTTACCGCAGATTGGGTATTTTGAAGTTGTGCTTGAAGAGCGGCTATTTGAGCCGAGTATTCAGCGCTCTTTTGCTGCATTTGAAATGCGATACCGCCACTGAAGATAATTGAAATAGCGATCGCAATAGCGCCTAGTTTGACACCGCGCTTACCTTGCTTTTCTGCTTTCTCTATTTGCTCTTTATGCTCAGCTTGAGGCTGCTCATTTTTAGCGGTATTTGAAGCAGAGGCATCAAGCTTCTGTTCAGGTTGTTTTGTCTCTGTAGAGTCAGCTTTTTCGTTTTCAACAACTACTGGCTGAGTATCTTGTTTCTTTTCAGGTTCAATATGCTCATTATTTTTTTTGCTTGTCATGCTTATTTCCTGTTTCTAGCTAGGGCCGGAGAGCAGCCAGTAATATTTGGTTCGTAGCACTGTGAGTATTGGTCACATTCGAGAAGCCGAGTTGTTGTGCTCGTTCTACAATGCGCTGGCTTGGGACAAATAGATGTCTTGTTGAAAGCCAAGCCAAATACTCATCAGGGGTAATTGAGCAGAGATACTCCAATTGTTCCTGACTAGTGATGACAACTTTGGACGTTTTTTTGTTTATCCATGTTTGATAGGTATTGTGGTCGCTAATAGGAATATATTCTCTACGGTAGGTCTCACAATAAGAGACTTGTGCACCTCGATTGAGTAGAGAATCCCTAATGAGCTCACGCCCACCATTGCCACGTAGTATCAAAATGGACTTATTTTCTACGCCATTAAGTTCAGTAAGTTTAAGAAGATGTTCACTATCACTAACTTGAGGATAGTTTACTTTTTGTTTACAGACTTTGCTTAAAACGTGCGCAGTTTTTTGACCAACGCCAAGATAAAGCGGCGAAGTAGGCCAAATGGATGAGGTTTTTGAAAGGATGCTTTGGGCAGCCGCCACGGCGTGGTGACTGACTGCAATAATGATATCGCTGTTATTAAGCTGGGTGCTTAAATCCGCAGAGTTGGGATTATCCACGATACGAATCAGCGGATGATGGATTGCTTGAACCCCTTCATCCGCTAGTTGTTGGCAAAGCGATTGTCCCTCTGAACCGGGACGAGTCACCAACACTGTCATGATTATTCTTGGTCAACGTAGAGCTTGGTTAAGATTTCTCTCGCGCCATCATCCAGCAATTGATTTGCCAGAGTCACGCCAAGTGCTTCTGCATCTTTGCGAGGGCCAGAGATCTCACCACGAACCATCTTAGAACCGTCCGGTTCACCAACTAATGCACGTAGCCAGATGTTTTCGCCATCTAATAATGAGTAGCTGCCGATAGGAACCTGACAGCCACCTTCTAGGGTAAGGTTCATTGCACGTTCGCACAGTACACGATCAGCCGTGTCTTTATGATTAAGTGGTTCAAGGAGTTTAATCAGACGCTCGTCATCAAGGCGACACTCAATACCAACAGCGCCTTGGCCAACAGCAGGGAGAGACTGCTCTGGTTCGATGAAGCTACGAATACGCTCTTCTAGCTCTAGACGTTTAAGACCTGCAGCAGCCAGTACGATCGCATCGTATTGACCATCATCGAGTTTACCTAGACGAGTACCAACGTTGCCGCGCAGCTCTTTGATGATCAGATCTGGACGGTATTCTAACAGTTGGCATTGGCGACGCAGACTGCACGTACCCACGACAGCACCTTGTGGGAGTTCGTCGATGTTGTTGTAAGTGTTTGATACGAAAGCGTCACGCGGATCTTCGCGCTCACAAATTGTTACCAGACCTAGACCTTCAGGGAAGTCGACAGGTACATCTTTCATTGAGTGAACCGCTAGGTCAGCACGACCTTCTAGCATGGCTACTTCAAGTTCTTTAACGAACAGTCCTTTACCACCCACTTTAGCAAGCGGAGTGTCTAGGATGATGTCACCTTTGGTCACCATAGTTACCAACTCAACCTCTAAACCAGGGTGAGCAGCTTGCAGTGCATCCCTTACAAAGTATGCCTGCCAAAGGGCAAGAGGGCTTTTTCTGGTCGCGATACGGATTGGTGCTGAATTTGTCATGGTGTTTCCGATATAGGTTCTGTAATAGCCTAATCCTACCATTATGAGGCGAGAATTCTTACTGTTTGATCATTCCATACTTTGATAGCTGAGAGATTTTCATGAGTTCACCAAAATAGTGTGATTAGTATCTCATTTGAAACATGGGCTATTATTAGAAATAGTCAATAAAGAGGACACTACGGCGCCGTGAGTTTAACTTTCTGTCATCAAGGAATTGACCAGTATGACGGGTTACTTTGCTTTACCATTAAGGGTAAAAGTGTTAAATTGATCACGTTTTGTTGCTCCTTTCGTTCAGTAACTAAACAGAACTGCACTTAACCTCAAACCAAGGACTTACCTTGCAGGCTTACACTCAAACTTTGATTCAACGATTAGACAATCTAAATCAGCAGCGCATTGATCGTGCGTTGGCGTTGATGAATGTGCAAGGCCAGCGAGTATTCAACCTTATTCCCGCACTGCTTCACTTCAATCACCCGATGATGCCTGGTTATTATGACCAACAAGTTCCTTTTGGAATTCGTAGCTTCACGCTTAATGAATTCCAAAAGCAATTTGTCTCTGATACCGAATTAACGCTGGGTGGCAAACTCACCGAGACGGATGAACCAGCAATCCTTGGCTTGTACACCATGGGTAGTACTTCTTCTATTGGTCAAAGCACTTCAAGTGATCTTGATATCTGGGTGTGTGTTTCCCCGGATATGGATGGCGCCTCTCGCGATAGCCTAACCAACAAGTGTCTCTTGATTACCGATTGGGCTGAAACCTTGGGAGTAGAAGCGAACTTCTTCTTGATGGATGAAGAGCGTTTCCGTTCGAACCATTCAGAAGAGATGACCGGCGATAACTGTGGTTCTTCACAGCACTTATTATTGCTTGATGAGTTTTATCGCTCTGCGGTTCGTTTGGCTGGTCAGCGTTTGTTGTGGCAAATCATTCCGCCAGAAATGGAAGAGTGTTACGACGAGTATGTTCAAGGTTTGTGTCAGGATGGCTATCTTGATTGCTCGCAGTGGATCGATTTCGGCAAGCTGAATCGCATTCCCGCTGAAGAGTACTTTGGTTCAAACCTGTGGCAGCTCTATAAGAGTATCGACTCACCGTATAAATCGGTTTTGAAGGCGATCCTGTTAGAAGCCTATTCATGGGAATACCCAAACACCCAACTGCTGAGTATTGATACCAAGCGTCGCTTCTTCGCGGATGAACCGGATCTGTATGGCATGGATAGTTACTATCTGATGCTTGAGAAGGTAACGCGCTACCTAGAGCGTATTAACGACCATACTCGATTGGACTTGGTGAGGCGCTGTTTTTATCTTAAGACCCACGAGAAGTTGTCACGAGATGTGGGCATTGGCTCCGTTGCGTGGCGTCGTGAAGCCTTAACCGAGATGACTAAATCTTGGAATTGGGGACATGAAACCATTGCTGAGCTCGATAACCGCCGTAACTGGAAGGTTGAGCAGGTTAAAGTGGTGCACCATGCACTGCTTGATGCCTTGATGCTGAGCTATCGTAATCTGATTCAATTTGCGCGTCGTAACGACATCACTTCGGCAATCAGTCCACAAGATATCAGCATCTTGGCACGTAAGCTTTACGCTGCGTTTGAGGTATTGCCAGGTAAAGTGACACTGCTGAACCCACAAATCTCTCCGGATCTGCATGAACCCGACTTGAGCTTCATCGAAGTTCGTCAGGGTCAGTCGAATAAAGCAGGTTGGTACTTGTATAAGCAGCCACTGGTTGCACACCGCATTCTTGGTCAGCCTTCTCTAGAGCACCATGAGTACTTGAGTAAGTTGGTAGCATGGTCGTTTTTTAATGGCTTGATTACCGAGTCGACACGTTTGCACTCTGTGGTACGTGACGCTCACATCGATATCGATAAGTTCTATCAAATGGTGAGCGACCTGCGTAATACGTTTTCTTTGCGTAAGCGTCGCCCAAGTATGCAAGCACTGGCGAGCCCGTGTGAGATAAGCCAGCTAGCGATGTTCATCAACTTTGAAAATGACCCGACGTCTGAATTAAGTGGTCGTGCATTAAAAGTGGACCTCAAGAACGCCGATATCTTCAGCTTTGGTGAGGAAGGTAAGAGCTTAGTCGGCAGTGTCGACTTAGTTTATCGTAACTCTTGGCATGAAGTACGTACGCTGCATTTCCAAGGTGATACGGCAATGCTGGATGCGCTGAAGACGGTGCTTGGCAAAATGCACCAAGATGCTTTACCGCCAGAATCGGTTGATGTGTTCTGTTACAGCAAAAACCTGCGTGGTGTGATGCGTAACATGGTGTATCAACTGCTTGCTGAGTGTATCGATTTACGATTGAAACCGATTGAACCCGAGAAGCGCCGCCGCTTTAAGGCTATTCGTTTAGCTAATAAGATGTTTGGTCTGTTCTTCGAACGTCGTGGTGTGTCGGTACAGATGTTGGAAAACTCGGTCGATTTCTACCGTAGCATCTCAACCAATAAGCTCAAAGGCTCACCTTTACTGATGCTCGATAAAGAGCAAGAGTATCAGCTACCAGAAGTGGTGGATGGTTTTGCGAGTGAGGGCTTGATTCAGTTCTTTTTCGAAGATACCGACAAAGGCTTCAATATTTATGTATTGGACGAGTCGAACCAAGTTGAGGTCTACCACCAGTACAGCGGTGAAAAAGATGAGATGATCGCGAGCGTGAATTCTTTCTACACATCGGTAAAAGATGAGTCGAAGATGTCGTCTAAGTTGATTAACTTTAACCTACCTCAGTACTACCAAATCGTTCATCCTGAAGAAGGCAATTCTTACGTTGTGCCTTATCGTAACGATGCAACTTTAGCTTCTCGGAGCTCAAAGATAGTTAACATCTAGTCTTACTAAGCCCGATTGATTTTAAAAAAAGGAGTGATTGATTCACTCCTTTTTAGTTTTGCTTACAAATGATTAGACCCAATCGATCGCTTCACCTGCGTGCTTCACGCATTCTTCTTTAACCATCTCAAACAGCTCCATGCCCGTCTTTGAACATGTCCACTTGTCGTCAACTAGCTTGAAGTGAAAGCCACCAGATTTAGACGCTAACCAGATTTCTTTCATTGGTTCTTGGCGGTTAATGATGATTTGGCTGCGGTTCTCAAACTCCAGCGTCATCACGTTACCAGTCACTTCGTAATCAATATCTGCCTCTGATTCATCGATAGCTTCTTCGATGTTTTGCATCTGTATATCGACCAGCTGATGAAATTCAGTCTCGTTCATCCTTTCTATCCTATTGCTTTTCCTGAGTGTGGTGCGATTATAGGGGGCATTGAGTTAATAATCACGATATGCAAAATGAAAAAATTAATTGCTGCTCTATTTATGATGTCCGTTATTGGACTTTCTGGTTGTGGTCAAACGGGTCCTTTGTACGATCCTGATGAAGTTCAGCAAACCGAACAATCACAATAAGTGAAAACACGCAGAAATCGTTATTTATAAGGGATAAGAACTTTGGATTACTTCAACTATCAGGAAGATGGCCAGCTTTGGGCTGAGGACGTCGTACTTTCACAACTAGCAGAGCAATATGGTACACCGCTGTATGTATATTCTCGTGCAACATTAGAACGCCACTGGAATGCGTTTGATTCATCGGTTGGTGAGCATCCGCACTTGGTGTGTTATGCCGTTAAAGCTAACTCAAACCTTGGCGTGTTGAATACTTTGGCTCGTTTGGGCTCTGGCTTCGATATCGTTTCTGGCGGTGAGCTAGAGCGTGTGGTTGCTGCCGGTGGCGATCCAGCAAAAGTTGTATTCTCTGGTGTCGGTAAAACAGCCGCTGAAATGAAGCGTGCGCTTGAGTTGAACATTAAGTGTTTCAACGTAGAGTCTGAACCAGAACTAGAGCGACTGAATAAAGTAGCTGGTGAGCTTGGTGTTAAAGCGCCGATTTCACTGCGTATCAACCCAGACGTTGATGCGAACACTCACCCTTATATCTCTACTGGTCTGCGTGATAACAAGTTTGGTATCGCTTTCGACCGTGCTCCTGCTGTCTATGAGTTTGCAAAAACACTCGATAACTTGTCTATCCATGGTATTGATTGCCACATTGGTTCTCAGTTAACGGATATCGAACCTTTCATCGATGCAACCGATCGCCTGCTTGCGCTGATCGACCAGCTACGTGCTAACGGTATCAACATCAAACACCTTGATGTCGGTGGCGGTTTGGGTGTGGTTTATCGTGATGAATTACCACCACAGCCTTCTGACTACGCGAAAGCCTTATTGGCTCGCCTAGACAATCATTCTGATCTAGAGCTGATTTTCGAGCCTGGAAGAGCGATTGCTGCTAACGCTGGTGTATTATTAACGAAAGTCGAGTTCCTCAAGCCAACAGAGCACAAGAACTTTGCCATCATCGATGCAGCAATGAACGACCTAATGCGCCCAGCACTTTATCAAGCTTGGCAGGATATTGTTCCTGTTAGCCCTCGTCAGGGTGAAGCTGTGACTTACGATTTGGTTGGCCCAATCTGTGAGACAGGCGATTTCCTAGGTAAAGATCGTGACCTTGTTCTTGAAGAAGGTGATCTGCTAGCAGTTCGTTCAGCGGGTGCTTATGGCTTCGCGATGTCATCTAACTACAACACTCGTTCGCGTGCGGCTGAAGTGATGGTGGATGGCGATAAAACTCACTTGGTTCGTCAGCGTGAAGAGCTTACGAGTCTGTGGGAACTTGAAAACATTCTTCCGGAGTAATTTTAAGCGTTATGCACTTCCACTTTTCTAAAATGCATGGTTTGGGCAATGATTTCATGGTCGTGGACTGCATTACTCAAAATATTTTCTTTTCTCCAGATTTGATCCGTCGTTTGGCGGATCGTCACACTGGTGTGGGCTTTGATCAGCTACTTGTGGTTGAGGCTCCCTATGATCCAGAAACTGATTTCCATTACCGCATATTCAATGCGGATGGCAGTGAAGTGGAGCAGTGTGGCAATGGTGCACGTTGTTTTGCACGATTCGTTCGCATGAAAGGCTTAACGAATAAGTACAGCATCAACGTGAGTACCAAGAAAGGTAAAATGGTTCTCAAGATTGAAGAGAATGACCTGATCACGGTGAACATGGGCATTCCTGAGTTCGAACCCGGCAAGATTCCATTCAAGGCCAAGCAGCCAGAGAAGACGTATATCCTAAGAACGGATGTACACACCTTATTCTGTGGTGCGGTAAGCATGGGTAACCCACATGTGGTTACCGTGGTTGATGACGTCGACACGGCTGATGTGGACACCTTAGGCCCACTACTTGAATCACATGAACGTTTCCCTGAGCGTGTTAATGCTGGCTTTATGCAGGTCGTTAACCGTGAAGAAGTTCGTCTACGTGTTTACGAACGCGGCGCGGGTGAAACTCAGGCATGTGGCAGCGGAGCGTGTGGCGCAGTTGCAGTGGGTATCACTCAAGGCTTACTGGCTGAGAATGTGAAGGTTCGTCTACCAGGCGGTGACTTACACATTAGCTGGCAAGGCCCGGGTAAACCTCTGTTTATGACCGGCCCTGCAACGCATGTGTTTGATGGTCAACTTTCTTGCTAATAACGACCCAAAACAAATATATTCATAAAAATAAAGGATAGGTTTTGTCTTACGTTGAAGCCGACGCACTCACCGCAGAAGTGGTCGCGGAATATTTACGTGATAACCCAGATTTTTTCCAAGACCGAAAAGATTTGGTTGATCGCCTTGCTATCAATAACGTTGAGCAGGGCGCTGTTTCTCTGGTTGAGGTTCAGCTTAAACGCCAACGTCATCGAATCGAAGAGCTTGAAGAAGAGATCACTGGCTTGATGTCGTTGGCAGCAAATAACGATAAAACCTTCTATGAGTTTATGGATCTGCAAGCGCAAGTGCTGAAATGCAGTGACTTCATGCAGGTGATAAAAGCCGTTGAACAAAAAGCGTTAGATCTTGGGCTTAAGGCTCATGTTCGTATTCTTTCGCAATCTGGCTTTTATCAGTTGAGTGCTGAGGGTTACTCTAAGTTTTCGCTTAACCACTTCAACGGTAAAGATGCTTATCTTGGGCGCTTGAGAAAGGCAGACAGACACGATTTGTTTGGTGATTATCCAGTTCCAGAGCTAGGCTCTTATGTAATACTACCACTTGCTAAGCAGTCTCCATTGGGGTTGCTCGCCTTTTCTAGTGAAGATGGCGGACATTTCCAACCCCATATGGATACGCTCTTTTTACGCCACTTAGCACTCGTTGTCGCTCATTTGGCGGACACCTTACCTTGGCAGATAAATAATGAGCCTAGAGCCCAAAATACCTCTTCCTAACAGCCTTCAAAAGCCACTTTCTCGCTTCTATGAATATCTCCGAAGCGAGAAGGGACTCAGCCTACACACCCAACGTAATTACAAACAACAACTTGAAACCATGGCCGGTCATTTAGTCACTCTAGGGCTAAAGGATTGGGGTCAAGTCGATGCGGCGTGGGTCAGACAACTGGCCAGTAAAGGCATGCGTGAGGGAATGAAAGCGAGCAGCATTGCAACGCGCTTATCGTCACTGCGCAGCTTCTTTGATTTCCTTGTGTTGCGTGGCGAAATGACCGCCAATCCAGCCAAAGGTGTCTCTGCACCTCGCAAACAACGCCCTTTGCCTAAAAACCTCGATGTTGATGAAGTGGGTCAACTGCTTGATGTGAATGAGGACGATCCATTGTCGATTCGTGATCGAGCGATGATGGAGGTGATGTATGGTGCTGGATTACGACTGGCAGAACTGGTCGGCATCAATCTGAAAGATGTGTTGGGTCGACAAGGCGAAATCCGAGTGATTGGTAAAGGCGACAAAGAACGCAAAGCGCCTTTTTCTGGTTTAGCTAAAGAGTGGGTCGATAAATGGCTCAAAGTTCGTGGTGAATTGGCTTCACCGGGTGAAACCGCGCTGTTTGTCTCTAAGCTCGGGACTCGTATCTCTCACCGCAGCGTGCAAAAGCGCATGGAAGAGTGGGGCAAGAAGCAATCTGTCGCGAGCCACATCAGCCCGCATAAACTGCGTCACTCCTTTGCAACGCATGTGCTGGAATCGAGCCAAAATCTTCGTGCTGTGCAAGAGTTGCTTGGCCATGAAAACATCTCGACGACCCAAGTGTATACCCACTTAGATTTCCAACACTTAGCACAAGCTTATGATCAGGCTCACCCGAGAGCTCGTAAGAAGAATAAAGATTAGATTAAAGGGTTTACTATGCGAATTTATCGAGGGTTAAAGCCCATCAAAGCCATGACCTTTGACTTGGATGACACCCTGTATGACAACTGGCCTGTGATCATGAAGGTTGAGAAAGAGATGGCACAGTGGCTTTATCAAAAGCACCCAGTGTCGGCTTCTTTATCGCTTGAAGAGTGGCAGGGCATTAAGCAGCAAGTCGCATCTGAAAACCCAGCTTTGAAACATGATGTCACCGTGTGGCGTGAAACTCAGATTAAGAGTGGTTTGCTGCAATTGGGTTACTCTCTGCAGCAAGCAGAGCAAGCGGCTCGAGAGGGCATTGAGCATGCCTTGTGGTTGCGTAATCAAGTCGATGTCCCTCAAGAAACGCATCGAGTGATGACTGAACTTAGCCAACGTATTCCTCTGGTTGCGATTACCAATGGCAATGTCGATCCACACAAAATTGGCTTAGGGCTGTACTTTCAATTAATCCTTAAAGCCGGCCCTGATGGCAGAGCAAAACCCTATCCAGATATGTTTGAAAAAGCTCAGCAACACCTAGGTTGTGACGCTGAGAATATTCTTCATGTTGGCGATCACCTCAAAACGGATGTCTATGGAGCCAAGCAAAATGGCTTCCAAGCGTGCTGGTTTAATGACACTGGTTCCAATTTATACCGCTCCCCGAAGGCGAGTGTGCTCCCTGATGTTGAAATAGACCAACTTAGCGATCTTATGCGACTAATTTAATGGCTCGGTAAGCTTATTGTGTCGCATTTATGCTATTGAATTGTTACATTAGTCGCCTATAAAAGCCTGATTAGGCTAGGATAATTGGCGACTACTTTTTATCGATTCATTTCAGTCATAGCAGTGGTTGCGGGTTGTTACTTCACTCGATTTTGAACAAGGGTTGGCATGCAAACATTTACATTTCTCGCAAATACTGAGGCGTTATTTAGAGCTCAATTTGATCAGCGAGAATGGTGTGACAGCAAACAGTACCTTATTCAAATTTTCTCAGCTCAATCTTCAGATCTAGCTCGTCAAATCGCGGGTGTTGCCCTCAATCGTTTAAATAATGCGACGCTAATTGGCCAGAGTGCTCGTCATGTTATCTGTGATAATTGCCTTGAAAGTGCATGCACCTTAGTCATCATCAGTGAGTTCAACGAAACCCATCTAACCTCTGCGGTCCAGCCTTTTTCCGGCAATCCAAATCAAGACAGCCAAGACTTAGCTTTTCAGCTGCGCCTTACAGAAGAAACCAAAACGGTCATCAGCTTGTGCGATCAGGTTGAAGGGCGTGATTATCCTATTTATAGCGCTTTTGAAAATTTGCCTTACGCCTTGCCGATAGCTGGTGGACTGTGCCATGAGAATGAATTTGGCCGTTGGGTTATGTATAACGAGCAAACCTACCAGCACGCCTGTGTTGCTGTGGCTCTGACTAACCCAAGATTGAAGGTTTGGTCGGACGCGTACTCTGAGTGGAACCCGATTGGGATGAAGCTACGAGTCACACACGCAATCGGAAATCGCTTATACGCATTGAACGACAAGCCGGCTATTGAAGTATTCAAACATTACCTTGCGGATGGCAAAGACCTTCCTTTTAGTCAACTGATGAGCTTTCCACTTTATCGAGAACTTGGCAGAAAGAAGGGTATCTCGACGCCGCTACGTATTAATGATGATGGCAGTATTGAGTTTGATAGCCCTTGGCATGTCGGTGAAGAGGCGCAGTTTTGTTATAACCACCCATCGCTCACTGCAGAAAAGGTGCACCACGGTGCCGAGATGCTAGCCATGCATCAGCCTGAATCGGTGATCATTTATAACTGCGTATCTCGACTTGAATTTATCGACAGTAAACTTGAGCTCAAGCCATTTGAAGGGATAGTGAATACATGTGGTGCCTACTGCATGGGGGAGCTATACCGTAATGAAGACCGCCAAGAGATACTGCACCACAGCTTGACTTATATCGCTATGCGCGAGTCTGACGAGATTAAAGAGTTTCATTGCGAAGACTTTCAGTGTGGCTCAACCGTGTCGCCATTGCTTAACCTAGTCAGAAATGCAGTCGCTGATCTCGACAGTATGAATACTCAGATGGAAAAGAAACTCCATCAACAAGCGCGTCGCTTAACCGAAAGCTATCGCATTGACTCGCGTACTGGTTTGCCGAACCGTATCGTACTGAAAGAGCGCCTCAATACGATTCTGTTCAGTGAACATCTGCTGACCTTAAAGCTAACCAACTTCCATCAGGTTAACGAGAAGTATGGTTATCAAGTGGGGGATCAGCTGCTACTCGATCTGTCTAATCACTTTATCGAGCGATTACAGCTTCGTGTGGTTAAAGAGCCTCGCGTGAAGGTAGAGCTATTCAGTATTGGTGTTGGAGAGTGGGCGATTATCTTCAATGCTAGTGTTGGTAGTACGAAAATAAAAGAAGGTTTCGTTGAGTTCGCCGATGACATCGAACACATAAATTTTGAGCCATATGGTTTGGCTGATATTGATTACCTGTCAGTTTCTCTGTGTGGCGGCTTTGCTAGTCGTTGTGACTTCTTAACCGACAGTGGTGACCAGATCTTATTGAAAGCGATCGAAGCTCGACGCTATGGAGTACGTAACAATACCCACATCACCAATGCCAAAGATATTCAGGTGAGCGAAGAGGACCGCAAAGAGCAACTCGGTTGGTTGAGTTGTGTAAGTCGTGCGATTCTAGATCAGAACATCATCACCTATTCCCAGCCGATTGTGGAGTCGGTTACGCACGAAATGATTGGCCAAGAGTGCTTGGTCAGAATCATGGAGTCAGACGGTACCATTGTGCCACCAGGTAAGTTCTTACCTATCATTGCCGACACGCACCTTTACACTCGCCTCAGCCGACACATGATTAAGAACACCATAGGTTATATGGCGGATAAGCAAAGCCCATTTTCTATCAACCTATCCCCGCAAGATTTGTTGAGCGACAAGACGCTTGAGGTGCTCGAGACCGCCATCAGTGCTATGAACGATCCCACTCGACTTGGCCTAGAGGTTCTCGAGTCTGAGCAGATTAAAGATTATGGTCGCATGATTGAGGTGTGTGATCACTTCCGTGCTCTCGGGGCGAGAATCATTGTTGATGACTTTGGCTCTGGTTACTCCAACATCGAGGAAATCATTAAGCTTGAGCCACAGATCATTAAGCTCGACGGTAGCTTGATTCGTAATATCGACAAAGATCAAAAACAAAGAAACATAGCCTCTCAGTTGATTCGTTTGTGCCAAGTGTTCAATGCCAAAACGGTCGCTGAATTTGTCCATAACCAACAGGTTTGTGAGATAGCAGAGCAAATGGGTGTCGATTATCTGCAGGGTTACTACTTCGGTGAGCCTAAGCGACTGTTTTAGCAGTTAAAGCTTCCCGCATTGTGTAACGACTGGCTATAAAAGTACTGCGCCGCCATTAATGACTGCTTTTTGGCGGAATGAATGATGTCTAACTAAGGTCACATTATTCATAACGCGATCGCAAGTATTCCGTGCAAGCCTTATCTATAATAAGCACAATAATAAATCATTAACGTAACGATTAATGTGAATATGCAGTCGACTTCTCTCCTGATACAAGACATTGAGCAAACCCAACATGAATTGGAAAAGATAGATTTTCATCAACATGAAAGCCTACTGATTCAGGTGTTTTCGTCTTTCGAAAAAGGTTCTGTTTTGGCTGCCTGCCAAGTGATTCAATCGACTTTTCCCAATGCCAAATTGATTGGTTGCAGTGCTAACCACTACATTAGTCAAGGTGTCATCCTGCACCAAGGTCTTTATCTGATTGTTACCCGCTTTGACGCGACGTCTTACTCTTGTGGTGTTGTCGAATATAGCGAACAACCATTGCTCGATAGCCACGCTATGTGGCAACAGCTTGAGTGCAATGATAATACTCAAAGCATCATCTGTTTCGCAGACCGCTTGCAGATAAATAACCGAGATCTATTTTCAGCGTTTGAGCAGTCGATGTATTCATTACCGATCTGTGGCGGTGCATCGACCATCACAGATAATGGGCGATGGGTGATGTTAGACGGCATTTGCTATGAAAATGCCTATGTGATGTTGGCGCTGCACAGTGTTGAGCTCTCCATCGCTAAGGGTTACTACACTGAATGGAATCCGATTGGTCGAACTTTTCGAGTGACAGGTGCTCAAGAGAACCGGTTGTTGGAACTGGATGGGATGCCTGTTCGCGAACTCTACAATCGTTACCTCGCTGATGGCCTCGAAGTGCCTTTTGAGCAACTGCATAACTTTCCCTTGATGGTCGGTGACCCGAAAGAGCAAAACATTCACTTACCGCTCAAGGTAACGGAAAGTGGAGAGATAGAATTCAGCGGCCTGTTCCAAGTGGGCGATGAGGTCCGGTTTTGTTATGACCATCCATCACTGACCTTAGAGCAGATACGACTGGGCGTGCAGCAGATCGCCTCTCATAGGCCAGAACAGTTCTTCATTTATAACTGTACATCTCGTATCGACTTTATTGATGGCAACCAAGAGGTTGAGGTTTTCCAAAAATTGGCCGACAGCTATGGCGTTTACTGCATGGGAGAACTTTATCAAGAGAATGGCCAACAGCGAATCTTGCACCATAGCCTCACTTATCTTGCGCTTAGAGAAGGCGAGGGTAAGGCGGTATTGCCATTAGAGATGCAACCCGCGACCAACATATCCCCTCTGTTTTCATTGATCCGAAATGCACTGCTTGATGTCGATGACATGAACAACAGCATGGCGAGTAAGATTCAGCAGCAAGCCACTGCATTGACGGCAAGCTATCGAATTGATCACCGTACAGGTTTACCCAATCGAAGTGTGCTGCGTGAGAAACTGTCGAAGATGAGCAGTGATAGCCACTTACTAGCTTTGAAGGTCACGACCTTTGGTCAGATCAATGAGAAGTATGGTTATCGAGTAGGTGACAAGCTTCTGCATGATTTGAGTGAGTACTTTCAAAAGGCGCTGTGGCAGTTCTTTGATGAGGGCTGTCAGCTCTACAGTATCGGTATTGGTGAGTGGGCGGTGGTGTTTGATAGTTGGGCGAGCCAAGAACATATTCATCAGCGATTCTCGGAATTTGCCGATCAAACCGAGCATGTGAATTTTGAGCCTACCGGTTTACCCGATATTGATTACTTGTCGGTGTCTATCTGTGCGGGTATCGCCAGCCGTCGAGATTTCCCGACTACCTCTATTGATGACTTATTGTTGAAGGCGATTGATGCGAGGCGCAGCGCTGTCAGCCAGAACAAGCACCTAGTGAGCGCCAAGGCACTCATTCAATT
This sequence comes from Vibrio sp. 10N.261.51.F11, assembly GCF_041471665.1. Taxonomy (NCBI): domain Bacteria; kingdom Pseudomonadati; phylum Pseudomonadota; class Gammaproteobacteria; order Vibrionales; family Vibrionaceae; genus Vibrio; species Vibrio sp. 10N.261.51.F11. The sequence goes on from NZ_JBFROW010000002.1 coordinate 18,380, forward strand.
GGAGAAGCATCGCCAAGAGCAACTTGGTTGGCTGTCGTGCGTGAGTCGCGCGGTGCTTAATCAGAATATTGTGGCGTGCTCTCAGCCCATAGTTTCAGCACACAGTCATCAGGTAGAGAGCTACGAGTGTTTGGTTCGAATTGAAGAGGACGGTCAGTTAATTGCACCGGGTAAGTTCTTGCCAATCATTGAAGGAACCCATCTCTATACACGCCTCAGTCGTCAGATGATAACGCGCACCTTCGATTTTATGAGTCAGCGAACCGATTCGTTCTCAATTAATTTAGCGCCACAAGATTTCAGCAATGAGAAAACCATTCTTCACCTTGAACAAGCGATCAAGAAAATCAGTCACCCACAGCGTATTGGCTTGGAGGTGTTAGAAACGGAACAAATTCAGGATTACGGTCGCTTGATTGAGGTGTGTAATCACTTCCGCGATCTTGGTGTGAATATTATTGTTGATGACTTTGGTTCGGGCTATTCGAACATTGATGAGATATTGAAGCTAGAACCACAGGTGATCAAGCTTGATGGCAGTTTGATTCGCAATATTGATAAAGATAAAAAGCAGCGCAAGATCGCTCAGCAGTTGGTGAGCTTATGCCAGATTCTGAATGCTAAGACGGTGGCGGAGTTCGTTCATAATGAGCAGGTGTGCCGTATTGCTGAAGACATGGGGGTCGATTACTTGCAAGGGTATTACTTTGGTCAACCTCAGCGTTTGTTTTGATGGAGCGAGCGTTTCACGTGAAACACTGGTTGGCTCAATAACGAAAATACGATGTAAAAAGGGTGAGCTTATGGCTCACCCTTTTTGTTTTTAGTGTCTGTCTCGTCCTGAAATGTGTTTTTACCTTCCCGCGCGCCTGCTTGGTCTATTTGAGGGCGTGGCCACACTTGTCGGCGTGGAACACTTTTAGATAATGCTGGTAGTAGTCATCAATGAGCTTGGCAGATTCACTTTCACCTAAAGATTTGAGTAACTCAATACCCACTTCACAAGTACACAAGTGGCCACTGTCTTGGTTGCGGCGCAAGGTGTATGAAGATTCGCTGGTAATATCGAGGTGAACTTGCGGAACGGCTTGTAACCACGAGCTCTTGTTAAGCATCTTCTTCGCTTCTTGCCATGTGCCATCCAAGATGATGAATAGCGGCTTACGGCTCTGGGCTTGGGTCATTACAGCTTGCTGGCACTCGACACTTTGATCACTTGGGAATAAAAGAAACGGTTGTCGTGTTTCATCGTCAAGCAGTGCGATGAGCTCCGCTGGTGGTGTTTTCCTTTGCCATACAATGGACTGACACTGATCAAGGGATTGCTGAAGCAGCTTCCCTGTATTGGTATCGCGTGACAGTTCATTCTCATGAGTGAGCAATACAAGATCGATTTGGCTTGCGACACTAGGTATCAGGTGACAAATACATTGGTGAGTGAAGCTACAACCATGGCAAGCTTGTTGGTTACTCATGTTTACAACTTAACTCCACTTTGTGCGGGTGAGATACCATTAGCAAACAAAACCACGTCGCTGATATCAGCATCATCTGCAACTGGAGCGACACTTGGGTTTAGCGGGTAGCTGACACCAGAGTATGAAAGTGTGTGTTTCGCCGGTGTTGCACCGCCGCCACTGACATTGAAGATCAGATCCTGCCAGCCGTGGTTTTGCGATTTACCTAAGCGTATGTCGCCCTTAACCAGTGTCACTCGGCTATTGAAGCGCCAGTTATCTTGATGGTTTTCGAAAATTAGCAGTGTACAGCCACCAGAACCACACCAATCGAGTTGGGCGAACAGCTCTTCTTTACCGTCGCCGTTGAGGTCGTAGGTTAACCAGCGGTATTTAGTGTCGTCAGGTGAGCTGTTGTTGATCTTAAAGTATTCGCGGATCGCTTGGTCGACTTTTGGATCAAGTTGATCGCTGGAGTTCACCTGCTTTGCGGTTAGATCAACGTTAGTGGTGGTGTTTACTTGTGCTTGCGCACTCTTAGCTTCGAATAGCACCAGACCGCCATTGGCAATCGGATACACCACGTTGCCCACTTTCTCTTTTTCAGCGATTAGCTTGCCATTATCGAGTGTGAAGATGCGCTCGGAGATCAAATATTGTTGCTGGTGGCGAGTCATAACCACTTGTACCTGATTTTGGTTCAGTTGCTGCCAGAAGCCTTGTTCAACAATAGAAGGGTCTCCATTGCTGTATGAATAAGTCGTGATAGCACTGTGGTCATTGTTGAGTTCAAGGTTGATAGAGAACCCTGAGTTTTGCGTTGAGCTAGCGAAGTAGAGTCCGCTCCAGTCCAGCGTTGGATCTTGGTTAGAGACCGTCGCACAGCCATTGTAGTTACTGTCATTGAGGTTAAGCTTGGCATGCCATCCATAGATAGAATCGCTCATGCCGTCGCTACAGCTCTCTTTCGTAAGGTTGAGTTTGCCTTGTGCAGCTTTACCTTCTAATTGGTAGTCACGGCTGCTCGATGTGGTGCGGCTTGATTCAATATCGAGGGTCTGTGGCTGTTCGCCCATCTTGGTGTATTTCAGCTGGTCTTTATCGAAGGTTGCTGACCAGAAGGGTTCATTACCAAATACTCGTGTTGAGCGCAGCGGTTGGACGCAGCGATCTGGGTTCTCTGCGGTTAGGATGTTCACTTGGTCAACCACGAAACGCGCTGTGAAATCTGCGTTATAACCCGTTTGGCTCGGCACGGTTAGGTGACCAATCAGCTCGCCATATAAGGCTTGGTAAGGTCTCGTTGAGAGCCCTTGTGCTTCTAACGCTAACTCTGGAGATAAGTCTAACCAGTATTGTTGTTGGCTACCGCAAGGAGTGAAGGTTCGGCTTTCATGGCCAACCACCACCTGACCACGCATGATGAAGGTTTGCGGTTGAATGCTCAGTGGCTCATCCAAGTTTGCTGGGGGCTGTTCAGGTTGTTGCGGCGTATCAGGTGCCGTAACACAGCCTTGTAGAGCGAACGCGACTAGCCATGTCACTGGGTTTTTCATTACCTTCATGTTATATCTTCCTCGGAGCAACCGTTAATTGGATTTATTATGGCATATTGGTTATTTAAAACAGAACCCGACACCTTCTCTATTCAGACTCTTAGAGTACAAAAAACCTCTTGTTGGGAGGGTGTACGCAACTATCAGGCTCGAAACATGATGCGTGATGACGTCAAGCTTGGCGATCTGGTGATGATATACCACTCATCATGTAAAAAAGTTGGCGTAGCGGGGATCGCTAAAGTAACCAGAGAAGCCTACCCAGACCACTTTCAGTTCGACCCTGAGAGTGATTACTACGATCCTAAGTCTTCACCCGATAACCCACGCTGGATCATGGTGGATGTCGAGTTTGTGCGAGTGACTGAGCGCTTGATTCCTTTGGTTACGCTTAAAGCCATGCCTGAACTCTCCGAAATGCCCTTGGTGAAACGCGGTAATCGCTTATCGATCATGCCGGTTACCGAACAAGAGTGGCAGGCAATCTTAAGCAAAGAAGTGTTAGGTTCTCGATAGCGTTAGAGAGAGCTTTTTACGTAAGGTTCAAAAAAGGCAGCCAGTTGGCTGCCTTTTTATTTATTCAGATCTGTTCAACGAGCGAGATTAGAGCAGATGCTTTTCTAGGTAGTGAGCAACGGCATCGTCTGCGTTACTGCCAATCACTTCATTGTCAGGTAGTGCTTTCATCACTTTCTCATGTGATGTACCCATGATTAGACCTTTACCCGCCATAGCCAGCATTTCAGCGTCGTTCATGCCATCACCAAAGGCAACACAGTTATCCAGAGTCAGGTTTAGTGATTTTGCAACAGCGTCTAGAGCGTGGCCTTTAGAGACTTCAGCTGCCATCACTTCCAGACACCAAGGTGTAGAGAAGGCGATGTTCAGTTTGTCGCCAAAAGCATCTCTTAGCTTTTGTTCAAACGTGACGAGATATTCGTGGTCTTGTTCTGGATGTGTGAAGAAGACTTTCGCGATGCCTTCGCTTGGTGCGTTTTCAGCTTCAAAGCGCTTGTAGCTAAAGCCAGACTCACTGTGGAATTTAGCCAACATTTCATCTTCACGGTCTAGTAACCAATCTTCATTCTGGTACATGTGAATAAAGAGGTTTGGATCTTGGCGCACAATATCAATAACTGGCTGAACGAGTTCCTGAGGTACGTTCTGGCTATACATCAGTTGATCGTTTTGGTCATGCACGCGTGCACCGTTTGAAGTGATCATGTACGCCGGAATACCTGCTATCTGACGAATACCCGCCACATCGACGTGGTGACGACCCGTAGCGAAGATGAAGGTATAACCTTGGTCGTGTAATTTCTTAAGCGTTAGCTTGGTAAAGTCGCTTAGCTGATGGTTGGGAGCCAAAAGCGTACCATCTAAATCAGAAGCAACAATTTTCACGGAATCTTTTAGTGCAGGAATACTCATTTAACCCTCATTGCAAAATGCTTAACCAATATTGACGCTAGCCAGCGCTAGAATCGTTTTAACTACAATATCTCTAGGTAGAAATTGTATGCCAAATTCATGCAAGAAAAGAGGGCAAAGCTCACTTACTTCTCTTCCTCTTTAGCGCTTATTTTCTTGGTAGGTTGCTTAGCCTATTAGCTCTAGGCGAAAAACTGATTGATCGCATCCAGTGTTTGATTGCGATATTCATCCTGCTCAAACAACACCTCATGCCTAGAACCCTCAATCAACTTAAACTGACAATCAGAGTTGGTTTTCTTCAGCTTAGAGATGAACTTTACTTGAGCACTGTTACTGACAATCTTTTCATCCCCAGCTTGAATCAATAGCAGAGGGATCTTGATTTGACGAGTTTGTTGAATTGCTTGCTTGGCGGCCATTAACCCTTGCCACACCCAACGCGTGCTTGGTCCACCCACCTGCAAAGATGGAGACTCGTCATATAAGCGGCGGAACCACTGATAGCGAACCTTACTGTGGCTCAGTAAGTTGTTTTCAAAAGGCTTCGAATAATATGCTTGCTGGCCCGGCGCGTAAGTTGGCTTGGCATAAAAAGCGGTAAGCACTTGTCCAACGATCATCGCGATAGGTTTCAGGTACCACTCGGTATTGATACCAAACATCGGAGCGCACAGAGTCACCTTATCAAACGGGTGGTCTGGATGGGTTTGTAGGTAGCGAGTGGCTATGGTGCTGCCCATTGAGTGTGCGAGCAGGTAGCGATTGGAATACTTACTGAGATCAAAACTGGCAATGACGTCAGACATGTCAGATTCATAATCATCAAACTCATGAATGTGACCAATGTCAGAGTCTGTTACCATACGTTCAGACTGGCCTTGACCTTGGTGGTCAAATGAATAAACGTCATAGCCTTGTTGATAAAAATCATAAAAGATTTCTTGGTATTTTTGGCAGCATTCGATACGGCCATTTGAAATCACAATAGCTTTGCTGTGCTTTTCTGAGGTGAGGCTGCACCAGTACAGTTTCTTTTTACCAGACGATGTTAAAAACCCCTCTTTTCTTTGTTGCCAAAGAGCGTTGATCGGGTGTTTAATCGCATGATCGAACTGAGGTTCTTGAGTGTAAGGGAAGGTGGCTTCGCTGTGGTTTTCCATGGGAAATTACCTGAACTGATGCGTGTGAGAGCTTTATTGCTACTAATGTTGTTAGATTAAAGAACTAGTAAGGAAATGCAAATGGATACTCATGTTTGGCTTGCTTATGTTGTCACAGCGATTTTGTTTAGCTTGGCTCCGGGCTCGGGTACCGTTAACTCAATCAGTAATGGGCTTAGCTATGGCACTAAAAAGTCACTCGCATCAATTGTTGGCTTACAGCTTGGTCTTGCGTTTCACATTATGCTGGTGGGCGCGGGTATCGGTGCACTCGTTGCTAAGTCTGCGTTGGCGTTCACCATCATTAAGTGGGTCGGCGTGGTGTACTTACTTTGGTTAGGTATTCAAAAGTGGCGTGATAGCTCGAGCCTAGTAGCATCTGAAGAAAGCTCTACTCTGTCGAGTGGCAAACTGCTGAGAAACGCTGTGCTTATCAACCTAACTAACCCGAAATCAATCGTGTTTTTGGTGGCTTTGTTTCCTCAGTTTATTGACCCTACACAACCTCAAGCACCTCAGTTATTAGTGCTAGGTGTGACGACAGTATTCATTGATAGCGTTGTTATGTTGGGTTACACCTCATTAGCGTCACAAATGGGACGTTTTATTCGCTCTGATCGCATAATGGGTAAGATAAATAAAATATTTGGTGGTATGTTCATGGGCTGCGGTGCTTTGCTAGCTGCCGCGAAAGCTTAGATTAAGCGACTGAGTTATAGTTAAACCAATCAGAGTTATCAAGAAATGACCGCTACATACGTTGCTCGACAACCTATCTTAAATCGCAAGAGGAATACACTCGGCTATGAGTTGTTATTTCGCGATGGAGAAAAGAATGCGTACCCAGCGCATATTGAGTCTAATCGAGCAACGTATCGTCTGATTGTTGAGAACTTCTTGTCTGTTGGTCTTAACCCTTCTATTCCATCTTCACGCTGCTTTATCAACTTCCCTTATCAAAGTTTGATTCGTCGACTGCCCTTAAGTTTGCCGAAAGATAAGGTGGTGGTAGAGATTCTGGAAACCTGTAAACCAACAGATGAATTGTTGGAAGCGGTTAAAGACCTTTACCAAGCGGGTTACATGATTGCCCTAGATGATTTTACTTCGACCCCAGAATGGGAACGTTTCCTTAAATACACGCATATCGTAAAGCTCGATATTATGCAGATGGGTTTGGATGAAGCGTGTGATTTGGTTAGGGCGCATCAAGGGAAAAAGTTTAGCTTTTTGGCGGAGCGCGTTGAGACCGAACAAGAATTCCAGCAAGCCAAAGAGGCTGGCTTTAAGTTTTTCCAAGGTTACTTTTTCAATAAACCGGAAATCATCAAGAGTAAATACATTAGCCCTGAGCAAGTGATTGCTATGGAGCTGTTTCAAGAAGTGTGTAAGCCCGATGTGGACTTTCAACGGGTGGAGAGCATTGTCGCGAAAGATGTGGCGCTCTCATATAAGCTGCTGCGTTTTGTGAATACTATGTCGCCGCGCCTTGAAGTTACCATCTCTTCTTTTCGTCAGGCTTTGGTATATCTAGGTCAAGAGAAACTGAAAATGTTTGTCTCGTTAGCCGTCGCCTCTTATGTGTCCGATAAAAAGCCTAAAGAGCTGTATGGATTGTCTCTACAGCGTGCTCAGTTTTGTCAGCGTATGTCTCGCTATCAGGCATTTGAAGGGTATAGAGAACAGGCCTTTATGATTGGCTTATTCTCCTTGTTGGATGCTCTGTTGGACTTGTCGTTAGATAACTTAGTCGAGCAGTTGCCGCTGTGTAAAAGTATCAAGGTTGCTCTATTACGTAGAGAAGGGCCATATGGTACCTTGCTCGCACTTGAAGAGAGCTTTGAGCATGCCGATTGGCAACAGATTGATGAGCACTGCGCCGATTTAGGATTAAGCGTGGATCAGGTGAAAACGGAGCTTACTGAAGCGCGCCGTTGGAGCCATACCGTGACCAACAAGCTCTGATATTTCTTCGTTAAACTTTTATGACAATTGAAACGCACGCCTTGACGTGCGTTTTTTTATATCTAAGATATGCGCATATCCATATATGAGTATGTTTTTATGCTTCCTCACCAATTTTTTAAATTACTGTCCGATGAAACGCGAGTGCGTTGCTTAATGTTGATAGTTCGCAATGAGTGCTTATCGGTTGGTGAGTTGACTCAGGCATTGCAAGAAAGTCAGCCAAAGGTTTCACGCCATCTTGCGCAGCTGCGTTCAAACGGTGTTTTGATTGATGTTCGCCAGGGGCAGTGGGTGTTTTACCGCCTGTCACAAGATTTACCAGGTTGGATGCTAAAGTTAATTGACGACCTTATTGCATCGAACTGTTTGAAAACTGAATACCAGCAAGATATTGAGCGCTTAGAGTCGATGAACTCACGCCCAGTATGTTGCGTTTAAATACATTAAAACTTAATGCCGAAATAGTTGTAGTTGCAGCTAGGCGACAAGTGAACTTATCCCTATGAGCATAGTGGCTCTATGTAATTAGGGCGGCCGGCGCTCCGGTAAGTGAACGTAGTCAACAACGCTGCGGCTTCAAATATGAAGGCAATTAACTGAGAGAACAGAAAATGACAGTCAAAGTAGGTATTAATGGTTTTGGTCGTATCGGCCGTCTAGCACTTCGCGCAGCATTCGATTGGGATGAGCTAGAATTTGTTCAAATTAACGATGTTGCTGGCGACACAACAACACTGGCCCACCTTCTAGAATTTGATTCAGTTCAAGGTCGCTTTCACCACGAAGTAACTGCAGAAGGCGATGAGATGATCATTAATGGCCAGCGCATCAAGACCACACAAGAGCGCGACATCGATGCGATCGACTGGTCTGGTTGTGATGTGGTTATCGAAGCGACAGGTGTTCACCGTAAGACCTCTTTCCTAAACAAATACCTAGAGCAGGGCGTGAAACGTGTTGTGGTATCGGCGCCAGTGAAAGAAGAAGGCATCGCAAACATCGTTGTTGGTGTGAATGACAATATCTTCGACCCTGCGGTACACAAAATCGTAACGGCAGCGTCTTGTACAACGAACTGTATCGCGCCAGTGGTTAAGGTGATCAACGAGAAGCTTGGTATCGAGAACGCAGCCTTCACCACTATTCACGATTTAACTAACACGCAAACTATTCTTGATGCGCCGCACAAAGACTTACGCCGCGCACGTGCATGTGGCATGAGTCTTATCCCAACAACGACGGGCAGCGCCAAAGCGATTGTTGAGATCTTCCCTGAGCTAGAAAACCGCATCAACGGCCACGCAGTTCGTGTACCGCTAGCGAACGCTTCTCTGACAGACATCATCTTCGAAGTGAAGCAAGACACCACGGCAGAAGAAGTTAACGCGATGCTGAAAGAAGCGTCTCAGAATGAACTAAAAGGTATTCTTGGCTTTGAAGAGCGTCCACTGGTTTCTATCGATTACAAAGGCGACCAACGCTCAACAATCGTGGATGCACTATCAACGATGTTGGTCGGTAAGCGCATGGTTAAGATCTACGCTTGGTACGACAATGAGATGGGTTACGCAACACGTACCGCTGAGCTTGTTCGTACCGTTGGCCTTGCTTAATAAGAATCTGGAGAAGATATAATGATACATCCAACATGGCAACTAGACCTAGAGCAAGGTGCGCTAGTGCTTACTCCGTGCCCAGGCACAAAAGAAGCAACGCTTGATGCATCACTGGCTCAGCTAAAAGAGCAAGGCGTTGAAGCTATCGTGACAGCACTTGATGACCATGAGCTTGCAAGCAAAGACGTGGCGGCACTTGGTGAAAAAACACGTGCGTTAGGTATGCAATGGTTCCAGATCGAAATTGAAGACGACTGTGCACCGGGTGCTGGTTTTGCTGCGAAGTGGCAAGCAGCTAGCCCTGAGCTACATAACATCGTCGATAACGGCGGCAAGGTTGCAATGCATTGTATGGGCGGCTCTGGTCGCACTGGTTTGTTCGCAGCTCACCTACTGTTAGAAAAAGGCTGGGATTTGAGCAAGGTAGTTCAAGAGGTGCAGGCACTGCGTCCAGGTGCCTTCACTAAACCTATCCAGGTTGAATACATTAATGGCGTAGCGAATAGCTAATAGTCATCAGTGTTAGACAGGGAGCTTTTGGTCTCTGGAGTGTTGAACTTATCATGATCCAAAAGCTCTTTTTGTTTAGATTGCAGAGATAGCGTTATGTTTTCAAATCTAAGTAAGAGCGTTCGCCAATACATGTTGGTGACTTTTAACTACTGGAACTTCACCATTACTGATGGTGCACTTCGCATGTTGGTGGTTCTGTATTTTTACGACCTTGGCTACAGTTCGTTAGAAATCGCCTCACTGTTCCTTTTCTATGAATTCTTTGGTGTGGTGACTAACCTAATCGGTGGCTGGTTAGGGGCGCGTCTTGGCCTCAATAAGACCATGAACATTGGGTTAGGCATGCAAGTCGTCGCCTTGGGTATGCTCGCGGTGCCAACGGCAATGCTGACCATTCCTTGGGTCATGGCGGCGCAAGCCTTGTCTGGTATCGCTAAAGACCTCAATAAGATGAGTGCCAAGAGCTCAATTAAGACTCTGGTTCCTGATGAACAACAAGGCGCGCTTTATAAGTGGATTGCGATTCTGACCGGATCTAAGAATGCGCTTAAAGGGGCAGGCTTCTTTATTGGTGGTTTACTGCTTTCAACGATTGGCTTCCAATACGCCGTGCTCGCGATGGCAGCCGTGTTGGCATTGGTCTTCGTTGGCAGTGTGTTGAGCTTAGAAGCGGACATGGGCAAAGCGAAAACCAAGCCTAAGTTCAAACAGATCTTCTCTAAGTCTGAATCCATCAACATCCTATCTGCTGCGCGTATGTTCCTGTTTGGTGCTCGTGATGTGTGGTTTGTGATTGCATTGCCGATTTACCTAGGCAGCGTGTTTGGATGGGATCACTCATGGGTGGGTGGCTTCTTAGCGGCTTGGACCATCGCATACGGCTTTGTGCAGGGCATTGCGCCTAAGATTACTGGTAAAGCACAAGGCAAGGTGCCTGATGGACATGCCGCGCTATTATGGGCGGGTGCGTTGGCTATCGTGACTGCCGGTATTGCCTATGCGGTGCAAATTGGCTGGCAACCCGAGTTAGTTATTATCGGTGGCTTGATGGTGTTTGGTGCCATCTTTGCGGTGAATTCATCGCTGCACTCATACCTTATTGTGAGTTATGCGAAAGGCGATGGCGTTTCTCTTGATGTCGGTTTCTATTACATGGCAAACGCGATGGGCCGTTTGATTGGCACTATCTTGTCAGGATTGGTATTCCAAATGGCCGGTTTGTCTGCGTGTTTGTGGGTATCTTTTGCGTTCTTAGCGATAACGACGGTGATCTCTCTGCGTTTACCTAAAGTGCCGCAAGTCTCAGCAGCATAAGCTTCAGCCGCATGAGCCTCATTTGTAAGAGTGAAAGTCGCACGAACTAAATTCACACGAGCTAAATTCGCGATAAGCCTCTCCTTTAACACTAAGCTGACTTGGTATTTATTCCGGTCAGCTTTTTTATTGCTATAGTAGAATGATTGAATATTAATCAGGCATTTACATGAAGCAGCGAATTCTCTTTTTTGATTTAGCACGATGTGTCGCGGCCATAGCAGTTATCGCGATTCATGTTTTGGCGCCTTATCGGAATGAATTAGGCACCATTCCTTTCGGTGAGTGGCTGACCGCCATTACGGTGAACGGTTTCAGTCGTTGGGCGGTGCCGGTGTTCATCTTGATTACTGGTGCTCTGATGCTGAGTGATCAGCGCCCGTTTGACGCCAAGTACTACCTCAAGCGTCGTCTGGGTAAGGTGCTGATCCCTTTCATTGTCTGGTCGCTTTTCTATACTTACCTATCGGGTTGGTCGGCAATGGGCTTTGATGCTGACGTCAGTTGGGATGTGCTACTCAATAGCTATCATCACTATACCTACTATCACCTTGGCTTCTTTTATTACTTTATCCCGCTCTACTTTGTGATTCCTTTTTTACAGATAATGGTCAGAAAGTACGGTGATAGATCTGTCTATGCCTTTACGGCGGTCTGGTTGTTCACTACGTTATTGTTCTTATTGAAAATCGATGGCCCTTGGAGTCATGAGTTGTGGTTGTACACCGGTTACTTACCATTGGGTTACTTGCTCTATAAGATTGTGCCACTTAACAAGATGACAGTTGGCATGAGTGTGTTACTGGGTGGGTTAGCGTTACTGACCACGGTTTACATGGTGGTTGAGGCAAGCTTGGTAGCAGAAGAGTACACAGTAGGGCGTTGGTTATCTTACAAGACGCTGAATACCGTATTAGCGGCGAGCATGGTGTTCATGGTGTGTCGTTACTATGGTGAAGGGTTGTCTGAGAAGAGTAATCAAGTGGTTGGCTTTATCAGTAAGCACAGCTTAGGTATTTATCTGCTGCACCCAATTTTCTTATGGCCAATGAAAGAATTCGGTTGGTACCAAGGACACCCTGCTTGGGTTATTCCATTATGGATCGTGATCAGCGGAGCTGGCGCGTTATGGATGAGTTGGTTGGTGTCTAAGTCAGAGAAAACGCGTTGGTTATTGCCTTAGCGGTGATTGCTAAGGCTTTCTGATGGATTGCTTAGGGACGACAGTTGAAGCGGCTGACGTTTAGCGCTTCAACGCAAAGTGTAAGAACTTATCGCCTTGGTAGGTTAAGGTTCCTTTGTCGCCAGGGTTAAGGGCGTGGAAATAGTGGATGCCGACTTGGAATTCTCGCTTCGGACCAACCACACCACGTTGAACGTAAATCCAGTACTCTTGATCTTCTTGGCCCGGTTCTGCGTCAGGAAGGTCGATCGATTGTTTGTCTAACACCGTGACATTCACTTTTTTCTCTGGCGCATTTTCACCTTGCGAGTGTTTTCGATAGAAACCAATAAATACCCAAGCCGCTAGAGCAGCGAGAGCAAAGATGGCAAAAAAGAGTGAATTAGGCATATAACCTCCATGTAGTCGTGATGGTTATTCTAGTCTTTCAGGCAATAGGGATATGTGTTTAAAGCCGTTATTCGTGAACTGTTGTAAGCCAAGCTGATTATTTTTCGGCAGACATCACATTTAATGGTCAGTTTGGGATAAAGCATTGTTATTTATTGTCTCTTTCTCTCGTAAATAACAGTGATTTTGTATAAGAATAGGGAAATGCTCGACTAGAATTATAGTGTGGAGTGGGAGGGCTAAGATGACCGATATTGAAAAAGTGGTGACAAGAACTCGCAATATAGAGAAATTATTGAGGCTTCAATATCATGCCGAAGGCGAAGGATTGCATGAGCTTGTAACAAGCTGTGAAGAAAGGCTACCGCACGATATGGTGAGCAAGCTGCGCTATATCGCAACGTGTCGTAATAAGGTAGTCAATGAACATGAGGCTAAGTTGGAAGACCAACATAAGTTCATCATGATGTGTAACGACTGTGAGAAGGAGCTGACTCCACGTAGTGGTCGTTTTATCTGGCGAGTTGCGATCTTACTGATGATGGCAATGACTTTAGCTGCCGCAGGTTTCTATTATGCGAACTGGGATGTGCTAACACTGCATCTGTTTTCGAAGTGAAAAAATTGAACAAAAAAAGGGACGCTCATGGCGTCCCTTTTTTTATCTGTAACTTGCTTAGTACATCATCGGTAGTGTCATTAGACCTACAACTACCGCGATCATTACAAGTCCTTGTCTTTGCGAAGATGAAATCATAACACTACTCCTAAATTTGGTTGTCTCTCGCTATGTTTTAAAGAATAGCACTACTTATGGCCTTAGATCAAGAATTACTTTCGAAAGCTTTAAAAGTAGTAGAAAACTATGAGTTTTTGGCTTGTTTGGCAGTGTTTAACTGTGTTTTATGGTGTGTTCTTAATTTGTTCGTTGTGATTTATGTTTGTTCTAATTTGATTTAACTTGTTGTTTTATAATGGTTGTTTTGTGTAATTTATATTGTTAAAGGTTGTTAAACTGTATTAATAGAGGTTGGTGGTGGCTAGGTTGGTTTTGGTTGGTTTTTTAAGTTTTCGGCTTGGTTTTTGTGGCGATTTTTACCGGAGGCTTGAAATAACCTGACAAAACTGGGCGTTAAAAAAGAAAACTGGCTACTTTACAAGTCTAGGCTTGGTTGGCGTTTTTATTTTCCTATTAATCTTGAGTTTGTTTGTTTAAGTTATTGTTATTATTTACTTTAAATGTGGTTATTTTAATTTTTTAAGTGTGGTATTTTACGGAATTAGGCCGGTTTTGGTGGGGTCAATAGGTTAGAATTGGCCAAAATTCAAGTATGGCGACTCTAATGCCAGTTTGAATGGGTTTTATGATGATTCGTTCTAGTTTTAAACGAATGGCCATTGTCATGGTGGTAATTGTTACGACTTCAATCTAAAGAGACTCTTTTTAGTGGAAGCGTAATCAAGATCCAATTTTGAGGGGCTGAGGCTTTACATCAACACTCGTGTGCCTAGACTGGCGACGATTTAAAGCAATAGGGCAAGTGGTATGTGGAGTTGGTTAGCGGTTTCCTTATCTGGTATCGGAGCAATAGCAGGAACGAAACATGGACATATCGGTCAGGCCTTATCGTATAAGGTATTTACCTTTGTATTATTAGCGACAATTGCTTTAACTCAGTCGGTTGTGGCTGACTTTACCTATTGGATAGTTGCGGGGTTGGCTATCTCTGCGATCGCAGATGTGCTTCATACTCTCACTCAAAAACGCCCTCTGCATTTTGTCTGCTTCTTATTGGCTCAACTCTGTTACAGCAAAGCTTTTTGGTTACAGCTATCAGGTGAAATGGTTTGGTGGTTGTTCGCGCTGTTATTGGCAGCTTGCGTTGTTGCTTTCTTTTTACTGCTGCCACGCTTAGACAAACTCGTTTTTCCCGTGGTCATCATGGGCATTGTGCTTATTCAGCTTGCATGGGCTTCTGGTGAGCTCTGGTTGCTTGATCCTCAACTGTCGCATGCGGTCGGTTTTGCCGGTTGTGCCGTGTTGCTGCTTTCAGCATTGGCGTACGCGCTAAATTTCTATCGTAGCCCAATTAAGGGTGCCTACTTTTGGGTGACGGGCAGCTACTTTCTGGCGCACGCTCTCATTGTTGCTTCCCTTACCATTTAGAGTAGAGCTCGCTTAACTCTGAGCTACATCAAGGCAGCTCAGATGAAAGTAGGTACTCTACGTCTACTTCATTAAACATGAGATAGAGTTATGACTACCGAAATTCATGCACACAACGTTTTAAACCTACTGAGTGAAAAGCCACTGACTCGTGAAGAGTTGACGCAAGAACTCGCTCAAACTTATGGCGCAGAAGCGCGTTTTCATACGTGTAAGCTGAACGGTCTGGATTTAGATGGATTGCTGAAGTTTTTCCTGAAGATGGAAAAGGTCGTGGTTATTGATGACAAGCTTTGCACTAATCGCGAACGTGTGTGTAACCACTAATTCCCAGAGATTTGGTTTTTAGAGCCTTTTGGCTTTTATCGATAAGAAGAGTGGATGCGACGTTTCGGCTTCACTCTTTAAATTCTCTTTTTCCTTTTTCCTTTCTATTTGCTCTCGCAAAATTCCCTTCTAATTACATAAGTTAATCCTTTTATTACTGCGTTCGAAAATCAATGTTGAGGCTGCTATACTCCGCGCACTTACGCTTTTCGAGACAAACTTATGGAAATTTTATCTGCAGCAACCATGCTGTTTCTTATTATGGACCCGCTTGGCAATCTACCAATCGTGCTCTCTATCCTTAAGCATATTGATCCGAAGCGTCGCCGTATTGTTCTTGTTCGTGAACTGATGTTTGCGCTGGTTATCCTGCTGTTGTTCTTGTTTGCTGGTCAAAGCATCATGAACTTCCTGCACGTGCAGCCTGAAACCTTGAGTATCTCTGGCGGTATTATTCTATTCATCATCGCGATTAAGATGATTTTCCCAAGTGCGGGTAGTATTACTGGCCTCGCGGCGGGTGAAGAACCGTTTATTGTGCCGATGGCGATCCCAATGATTGCTGGCCCTTCAGTGATTGCGGCATTGATTCTGTTGTCGACACAGCACCCTGACAATATGTTAGAGCTTTCAGGCGCAGTGATGCTGGCTTGGGGTGCTACCTTCTTTATTCTGATGTTTAATGGCTTCTTCCTGCGAGTGCTGGGAGAGAGAGGTCTTAAAGCCATCGAACGCTTGATGGGCTTGTTGTTGGTTATGCTGTCGACGCAAATGTTCCTCGATGGTGTGAAAGGCTACATGGGCTAACATCAATATCATTGCTGAATAAAAAAACGCCGCTTAAATGAGCGGCGTTTTTGTCTCTACTGTTTCTGTCATGATGTTTTCTGTAGCTAAGCGTTTTATATCTGGGCTTAAGCTTGATTACATCATGTGTTTGCGTCGGATATCGAGTAAGGCGAAGACACCGAAAATCAATATTGACCACTTCTCCCAACGTGACATCTCGATCTTATCGCCGAATGCACCGATGAAAATCAGCATCTGCAGGCCGTGCATGAAGAACAAGAATGCGGTCATGATATAAAGCGCAATCGCAGCATTACCCGGAAACGGGTAGAAAATATTTACGATTAAGATAAACCAAACAAAGGCGATGGCTGCTTTTGCTAGTGGAAGCAAGAACTTCATTCAATAACTCCTATTCTTCAGTGATTCGATTGAACAGTCGGTAGCTTGACTGTCCGGTGGTCTTGTCGCGATGCAATTCCCAGTTCTCTGGCATAGCTTCGAGTTTCAGTTCTTTCTCTGTCTCGACGTAAATGATGGCATTGTCTGCAAGCCAACCGTTACTCTCAAGCAGTTGTACTGTTTCTGCCAGTAAGCCTTTGCGAAATGGTGGATCAAGGAAAACCATATCGTAAGGAGTGCCTGGTTTCTTAAGGAAAGAGATAGCATCAGTATTCACGACATTAATGTTGTCTGCCTTGAGCTCTTTCGCGTTATCAGAAAGCTGTTTAGCCGCCTTTTGATTCATTTCGAGCAGTGTCACCATTTTGGCTTGGCGAGAAGCTGCTTCAAAACCTAGACCGCCAGAACCGGCAAATACATCCAAGCAAGTTGAATGTGGGATATCTTGAGCCACCCAGTTAAAGAGTGTTTCTTTTACTCGGTCAATGGTTGGGCGTAATCCTTCTAAATCATGAACAGGCAGCTTTCTACCTCTCCATGAGCCACTAATAATTCGAACAAAGCCTCCGGATGGCTTTTTTTGTGATGTGTTTTGCTGGCGACGTCTTACCATAGATTTTTTGACCGCTAATAAAGTGATACTATACCGAGCCCAATTTAAGTGGGTTCGTGTATTAAATAAATTTGCAATGACAAAGTGTATCAAGCTAAAAGCAAACTTATCACTGCTTTGTCATTTTTCTTTACTATTCGTTTGTACAAGCTTGTATTGTATAACAATAGCAAAGAGTCGACGTGTATTAAGTCAATACAGCTAATTAGTAGATCTAGGAAACTCCTCTGATGACGGAAAAAAAGAAGCGCGGATTATTATCGTGGCTTGGTTTTGGTGAAGAAGAACAAAGCCCAAAAACTCAGAATGAAGCGAACGTAGAAAGCGTTGAAGATCAAACTGAAGTTGAATCACAAGTTGAGGCTGAACAGGTCGCGCCTGAAGCTGAACAAGTTAAGCCAACTGAATCTGAGCAAGCGCTTGAAGAAGCTCAACAAGAGCAGCAACCTGTCGCAGCAGAAGCAGAAGCAGAAGCAGAAGCAGAAGCAGAAGCAGAAGCAGAACCGGAAGAAGTGGCAGTTCCTCAAGCTAAGGTTGAAGAAGTACAAGAGAAGCCGACAGAAAGCTTCTTTGCTCGTCTTAAGCGCAGCCTAAGCCGCACTAAAGCAAACATCGGTGCTGGTTTCTTTGGTCTGTTCAAAGGCAAGCAAATCGATGAAGACCTGTTTGAAGAGCTAGAAGAGCAACTTCTGATTGCTGACGTGGGTATGAATACCACGGTTAAGATCATTGAAAACCTGACAGAAAAAGCATCTCGCAATGACCTAAAAGACGGTGAAGCGCTTTATGGTCTGCTCAAAGAAGAGATGGCAGACATCTTAAGCCAAGTGGAACAGCCACTGGTTGTTGATACCACTAAAACACCTTACGTTATCTTAATGGTGGGTGTGAACGGTGTAGGTAAGACAACTACGATCGGTAAGCTGGCGAAACAATTCCAAAATGAAGGCAAGAAAGTGATGCTAGCAGCGGGTGATACCTTCCGTGCTGCAGCCGTTGAACAGCTTCAGGTTTGGGGTCAGCGTAACGATGTGCCAGTTATCGCTCAACACACTGGTGCGGACAGTGCGTCTGTTATCTACGATGCGATTGAAGCAGCGAAGGCTCGTGGTGTTGATGTTGTGATTGCTGATACAGCCGGTCGTTTGCAGAACAAGAGCAACCTGATGGAAGAGCTACGCAAGATCGTTCGTGTAATGAAGAAGATTGATGACTCTGCGCCACACGAAATCATGCTAACGCTCGATGCAGGTACAGGTCAGAACGCTATAAGCCAAGCGAAGTTGTTCAGTGAAGTGGCTCCAGTTACGGGTATTACACTGACTAAGCTAGATGGTACGGCGAAAGGTGGTGTAATTTTCTCAATTGCTGACCAGTTCCAGATTCCAATCCGCTACATTGGTGTGGGTGAAGGTATTGATGACCTGCGTCCATTTGAATCTAAAGACTTCATTGAAGCACTATTTAGCCGCGAAGAGTAACGCGAGTAGCAAAGTGGTTTATCCTTAATCTGCTACCGTTTTTAAATTTGATATTAGTGATCGTAAGAGGAATTTTCGGTGATCAAATTTCAGCAAGTGAGTAAAGCCTACCGAGGTGGAAGACAAGCGCTCCAAAAAGTGGACTTTCACCTGAAACGTGGAGAGATGGCTTTTTTGGGTGGGCACTCTGGGGCTGGTAAAAGTACCTTGCTGAAGTTGATCTGCGCGATAGAGCGTCCAACTGATGGACGTGTCTGGTTCAACGATCACGATATCACTCGTATCCCAGCCAAAGACATTCCTTTCTTACGCCGTAATATTGGGATTGTTTTTCAAGACCATCGCCTGCTGATGGACCGTTCGATTTTCGATAACGTCGCTCTGCCTATGCGTATTGAATCTATTTCTGAAAACGAAATAAAACGCCGAGTCAGTGCTGCGTTGGATAAAACCGGTTTATTAGATAAAGCCCGTTGTTTGCCAAGCCAACTTTCTGGTGGTGAACAACAACGCGTGGGTATTGCTCGCGCCGTGGTTAACCGTCCAACTCTGCTTTTAGCCGATGAGCCTACCGGTAATCTAGACCCTGAATTATCTAACCGTGTGTTGCGATTATTTGAAGAATTCAACCGCGCAGGTGTGACGATCATCCTAGCGACGCACGATATCGGGTTAGTGAACACTCGCCCTCAGTACCGCCATCTTGAATTAAACCAAGGATTTTTGAGTGAGGTTGAAGACTATGGCCGCGAATAAGCGCATCAAAAAACCTCAATCTAATCGAGCAGCAAACCGCGCTTCAAGCGACGGCTTCTTTGTTGTTCACTGGAAACAAGCCAAGTCATCGTTCTCGCAAATGTGGCAGCGTCCGTTAGGCAACTTGCTGACCCTTGCGGTGATCTCTATGGCGTTGGCGATGCCTGCTTGTTTGTACCTATTGGGTAAAAATGTGGGTGAAGTAGCGCAAGATGTCACTAGCCCGTCACAAATAAGTGCTTATGTAGAGGATGGTATTCCTGAGCCACGAGTAATGGTGCTTAAGGATGAAATCGAAAGTTGGGATCAAGTTGAGCTGGTGGAGTACATTTCTCCGCAGCAAGGGCTTGCAGACCTCAGCCAGTATTCTGGTTTTGAAGACGCCCTAACCATTCTCGACGATTATTCACTGCCAGGTGTGCTGGTGATTACGCCAAGCGTACACAGCGATCCCTTAATTAAAGAGCTGGCAGGCACAGTTAAACAACAAGAATTAGTGACCGATGTTCGCCTAGACGAAGATTGGTTAGCGCGATTAGATGCGATCAAAGCATTAGCGGCTGTCATCGTGATTACCTTAACGGTATTGATGCTGGGCGCGGTATTTCTGATTATCGGCAATACACTACGATTTAATGTGTTGGCGCATAAAGAAGAGATTCAAACCATGAAGCTGATTGGTGCGACCGACAGCTACATTCTTCGACCATACCTTTATGCTGGGATGTGGTTTGGCGTTTTAGGTTCGATTAGCGCTTGGGTAATGACGGCATTGATTACCGTATTGCTGAACAGCGCGGTGGATGACTTGGCTCAGCTATACGACAGCCACTTCCGTTTAATTGGCCTGAATTGGGATGAATCTTTACTGCTTTTGATCGTCGGAACTCTGCTTGGTAGTGTGGCTGCAAAGCTTTCTGCACAGCGCCACCTAAAAGAAATTGAACCAGTTTAGGTGAATAGAGTCATATTTAGACGAAAAATAGGCACTTCTTAACCAGTTTTTGCCTTGTATAGACGAATTGATTATGCATAATTACTTCCCCCTCCTTGAAACCTGTTCATTTTAGGTTCAAGATTGTAGGGTTTTAATAGATGTATTACTCCAGATCAGAGATTGATGAGGAACCGAATGGCAAACCAAGCGTATCAAATGGCTTTAGTCACACAAGATAGTTTAGATAGCTATATCCGCTCAGCGAACAGCTACCCTATGCTGACTCCTGAAGAGGAACGTGGACTTGCAGAGCGATTACATTACAAAGGTGAGATCGACGCTGCGAAAGGCTTGATCCTTTCCCACCTAAGATTCGTGGTGCACGTTGCAAGAGGCTACTCTGGCTACGGGCTACCAATGGCTGATCTCGTCCAAGAAGGTAACATCGGCTTGATGAAGGCTGTTAAGCGCTTCAATCCAGAAGTTGGTGTTCGTCTCGTCTCGTTTGCTGTTCACTGGATCAAAGCTGAAATCCATGAATACGTTCTACGTAACTGGCGTATCGTTAAAATTGCGACCACTAAGGCACAGCGTAAACTGTTCTTTAACCTTCGTAAGTCTAAAAAGCGTTTGGGTTGGTTCAATAACGGTGAAGTTGAGACGGTTGCTCGTGAACTGGGTGTTGAGCCTTCAGAAGTTCGTGAGATGGAATCTCGCTTAGCAGCACAAGATGCGACGTTTGAAGCGCCTATGGACGATGACGATGGCGGTTCTGCTTACACTGCTCCAGTTTACTACCTAGAAGACAAGGCGTCAGACGTTGCTGAGACGGTTGAAGCGGCTAACTGGGAGTCACACACCAATAATCGCCTAGGGCTAGCACTAGCAAGCTTAGACGAGCGTAGCCAACACATTGTTCGCTCACGTTGGTTAGACGACAACAAGGCAACCCTGCAAGACTTAGCGGATACCTACAGTATCTCAGCTGAGCGTGTTCGCCAGTTAGAAAAGAATGCGATGAAGAAATTGAAACAAGCCGTTGGTGATTTCTAATAGCATCTAGTTTCTATTAGCTTCTACTTTCTAGTAGAGCTAACAAATAGCTGAATTTTGAAAAGGCCGAGATCGAGAGATCTCGGCCTTTTTGTTTTGGATCGATTTCTCAACTTTTGCGATCGAAATTTGCAAAATGATTTTGTGGATAACTCTGTGATAAGTTTATTCGTCAGCTATCTAAAAGCAGGGTGTAGTAAGGCTTTGACGGGTTTTTTCGAGTGGGGATATGTTTCAGTTAACCCACAGTTAGATCAGGATCATTACAACATGTTGTGGATCTATTTTTGAAAAGACACTTTATTCACGCAATTCACAGATTTATCCACAAATGGTGTAAAAGTGATCGCTGGTGGATAACCTTATTAAGTGGATGTGAATGTTAGCCTTGGGATAGGTTACAATGGCAGCAAAGTAAATCAGTATAAAAAGAGAAAGTCATGGACCAGTTTAAACATATCGATGTTAAAGGCGCTCAAGCCCTCATCGAACAAGGCGAAGCTCGACTTGTCGATATACGTGACCCGCAGTCTTTTGCGGTTGCCCACCCAAAAACAGCCTACCACCTGACTAACGATACGATGGTGTCATTCATGGATGAGGTTGAGTTCGAACAACCTATCTTAGTGATGTGCTACCACGGCATCAGTAGCCAAGGTGCGGCACAATATTTAGTGAACCAAGGCTTTGAAGAGGTATATAGTGTTGATGGTGGTTTCGAAGCTTGGCATCGTGCTGAACTTCCAGTGATCGCAGGTTAATGACTTTCATCACCTGAACCGCCTCAAGCATCCCTCATAGAATGAATAGGAAGTAACAATGATTAGATTGATGGTGTTAGACAATCCACGTCTTGCTCAAGCATTTATTGATTATATGGCCTCTCGTCAGATCCCTATTCAGATGTCTCCAGAGGGAGAAGGGCGTTTTGCTCTTTGGCTTCTTGATGGCCAATTTCAGGTTGAAACCGAAGCTGAGCTGAATCGTTTTCTGGCTGAGCCCAATCATAAGCGCTATCAAGCTGCATCTTGGGACATGGCAGAGACCAGAAAGAGCAACTTCCATTACCACACGCCAAGCTTCATGGGCATGATCAAAGCCAAAGCAGGCCCAGTGACACTAAGCCTGATGTTGGTGTGTGTGGTGATTTTTGCGCTGCAACAGATCGGTTTTGGCCAAGCTATTTTCAATGCCCTACATTTCCCAGCGGTGGATGGACAGCAATGGCAGCTGTGGCGTTGGTTGAGTCATGCCGTTCTACATTTCTCTGTTATGCACATCGCATTTAATATTTTGTGGTGGTGGCAGCTAGGTGGAGACATTGAGAAGAAACTTGGCAGCCTCAAGCTACTTCAGATCTTTGCTGTCTCTTCTGCGCTTTCAGGTGCTGGGCAGTATTGGGTTGAAGGGGCGAACTTCGGTGGTTTGTCTGGTGTTGTGTATGCCTTGGTTGGTTACTTATGGGTGGTTGGTGCAAAGGCGCCACAACTTGGTTTAGGTATCCCAAGACAGATTGTCGGCTTTATGTTGGTGTGGTTGGTGCTTGGGTACATGCAGCCATTTATGGCTATCGCCAATACGGCGCATTTAGCTGGTCTAGCCGCTGGTGTGATTATTGGCTTTATCGATGCGATGAAAGCACCAAGCTCGGCAAGAAGCTAATTCATATCTTCTAATGAGTAGCCAAACGATAGAGACAAAAAAAGCGGCCAGATGAGCCGCTTTTTTATTGGGATTCGTTTTACATCATTACTGATAAAGGTATTTGGTAAACAGTAAGTCAGCAATCAGGGTTTTACCTGTCTCTGGAAGCAAAATCTTGTTGAGGTGTTCAACTAAGGATTTTCTTAAGTCTTCACGGCCAGATAGAGATTTAATGGTTTCTTCGTTTTGTTTGCCAAGCAATTCAATCACCGCATTGCGAATCAGTGGTTGGTGATGCTCAATAGCGGCCAAGTCGCTACTATTTGCCACCATGATGTCGAGGCGAACCTGAATGTAGCCCAGTTTTTTACCTTTAGTGTAAAAATTGGTGGTCAGGTCTGGCTCTAGCGTGAAGTAGGCGAGTTTAGCTGCCGACTCCTCTTCCGCGAAACTTGATGCTGAAAAGAGTAGGGTAATCGCAAGAAATATTTGGGCTACATAACGTTTGTGCATATTTGTGACTTTTCTTTAGTTTATTCGCGATATTCGAAACGCATTAGTCTTGTTACAATGAGCGGTCTAAATCTAAATACGTTTACAATTCGAAGAACGCTTTAATTTTGTTCGAAAGTTGAAGCTTTATTGTACGTGTAAAGTCACCTATTGAATACTAGTATGAATCAGCCAATATCGCTGTATCTTAATTCGTTAATGAATGTAGATTGGCAAAGTACAGAAACATTTGATTTTCCTAATGAAACCACCAAAGAGTGGCTGATGGAGCAAGGTTCTCTTTCCCGCAAGTTGGGGAAGTGCTGTCAGCACCTGTCTGTTGAGTTGCTTCATAATCAAGTTGTAGAACGCTCAATGCTGCAACAAGACGAGGAACATCTTTTATCATCGTTTGATTGCTTACTGCGTAAAGTGATTTTAAAGGGTGATGACGAACCGTGGGTGTTAGGTCGAACCTTGATTCCCCGAGTCACATTAGAAGATCATCAGCACTCAGACCTTTCTCAACAAGGTAATGTCCCGCTTGGATTGACCGTTTTTAGTGCTGAGAACGTGGAGCGAGATGCGCTGCAAGTTGGTTGGGTTATCGCAGGCGATGAGCGATTACTCGCGCGTCGTTCTCGATTATGGATGAACCATAAACCGATGCTTGTGGCAGAACTGTTTTTACCAACATCACCCATTTACTCTAAGGAGAGTGTGTAAATGCTTGCCACCAAAGCGAAGGCGTATTGGCAATTAACGCGAATGAATCGCCCGATTGGTACCCTATTACTCCTTTGGCCGACCTTGTGGTCACTGATTATCGCCGCACAAGGTATGCCTGATTCTGATGTCTTGGTTGTTTTTGTACTCGGCGTGGTGTTGATGCGTTCAGCTGGCTGTGTGATCAATGACTTTGCGGACCGTAAAGTAGATGGTCATGTTAAACGTACCAAGCAGCGTCCACTGCCGTCTGGTTTGGTTTCCAGTAAGGAAGCGATTCTGCTCTTTTTAGTGCTAGCCGTAGTTTCATTTTTGCTAGTACTCACCATGAATCCACTGACCATTAAGCTCTCATTTATTGGTGTGGGTCTGGCGTTCATTTACCCTTTCATGAAGCGTTTTACACATCTTCCACAGTTGTTCCTCGGCTTAGCGTTTAGTTGGGCGATACCAATGGCATGGGCTGCACAAACCAATGAACTACCAAGTATTGTTTGGTTTATCTTCGTTATTAATGCTTTGTGGACGGTTGCTTACGACACGCAATATGCGATGGTAGACCGAGATGATGACCTGAAGATTGGTATTAAATCGACGGCTATTTTATTTGGTCGCTTCGATAAGCTTATCGTCGGCTCTTTGCAACTTGTTACTCTAGCGATGCTGATTGTGTTAGGTATGCACTACCAATTGGGTGATACTTTCTATTGGGCATTGTTAGCCGCAGGCAGCTTGTTTGTGTACCAACAACATTTGATGCGGCATCGTGACCGAGACTTATGTTTTCAAGCTTTTCTAAATAACAACTATGTTGGTATGGCCGTAACGGTCGGTTTGTTCGTTACCTTCTGGTAAGCATCAGTTTTTATCAAACGAATATTCAAGAAAAAGGCACCCAGTGGGTGCCTTTTTTGATCGCGTTGAATCTGCTATCAGAGCCCTGCTATATACAGGAATTACTCGACTTGGTGAATACTCTCTTGAATAGTCAGACGGACTTCTGGGTAAAGCATCGAGTAAAGAAGCTTAGCGAATTGCTGAGTCTTCTCTAAATCGCAGTTGCCGTCGTTATCTAGGTACTGTTGCTGCTTCAACGTTGCGAACATAGAAGCAAACACACCTTTATCGAAGAATTCGGGAGCATTGATACCATGCAATCGACCAAGTCGCTGTGCGATGTCTTGGCTTTTCTGCTCAAGGTCAGATTTGTCCAGTTCCGGATTCTCTGCCAGCAAGTTTAGAGCAATAGAGTAGCGCTGTAGCGTTTCTGAAATCGTACGGCCTAACAGCATAAGAGCTTGGCTGTTTGATTGGTTGATGGTGACTTCATTATCAGAAACCACAAGCATACCTTGGTTAACCAGCTCTTCAATGATTTTAGAAACCACGCCTTCAAGCTTGTCTTCGTCGTAGCTTAGGAACAGCTCTTTCTTCAAGAACGGGTAGATAGCAGCAACGTTCTCTTGGATCGCGTCAATTGATAAACCGCGTTGACGAATAGTCATCTGTGCAATTAACGATGGCAGAGCAAACAAGTGAATGATGTTGTTTCGGTAGTAGGTCATCAGAATTGACTGGTGACGGTCTAGCGAAATGATGTCGCCCATTGAGTCTGATTCAATCAAGAACTTGTTCAGTGATTCAGCATGTTTTACTAAATCTTCAGCGCTGTCTTTTGGCACAGTGAACGTTGCCGAATATGGAACATTCTTAAGCAGAGACAGGTAGCAATTAATCTGAGAAACCAAAGAGTCACGAGACAATGCGCGCTGTCTTGAAGCCAATAGTGCCGTTGCACAAAGGGTCAGGGCATTGGTCGCTGCCGCATCGTTAATGTGCGTCATCATTTTGGTCGCCAAGTCATTAACCACCGGGTTCATCCATTGTGGTTTGCTAGTGCCCATTGGGTCGATGTCTTTGGTCCACTCAGGTGAGTGTTCATTCAGGTATTGGTTCAGTTGAATTGGCTCACCGAAGTTCACGTAGCCTTTACCAAAGTTACGCAGCTTACGAATGGTACGAATCACTAAGCTCGCGTTTTCTTTCTCTTTACGCTTACCACGAAGTTCTTTTGCGTAAGTCGCCACTTCCATCACGTGCTCGTAGCCGATGTACACAGGAACCAAAGTCACCGGGCGATTCATGCCGCGCAGCATCGCTTGAATAGTCATCGCCAACATGCCGGTCTTCGCTTGCAATAAACGACCTGTACGAGAACGCCCACCTTCACTGAAGTACTCTACTGAGTAACCTTTAGCGAACAACTCCGCTAGGTATTCACGGAAAATCGTCGAGTACAGCTTGTTGCCTTTGAAGCTACGACGAATAAAGAACGCACCACCATGACGGAAAATAGGACCGGCAGGGAAGAAGTTCAGGTTGATACCCGCAGCGATGTGCGGCGGCACCATGCCTTCATGATAAAGCACATAAGAAAGCAGTAAGTAGTCCATGTGGCTACGGTGACAAGGCACGTAAACAATCTCGTGACCATCTTGAGCCAACTTACGAACCGTTGAAGCGTTGCTGATATGCAGGCCTTGGTACAACTTATTCCACAGCCAACCAAGAATCTTCTCACCACGCTTGATCAGCGAGTAAGAGAAGTTCGCAGCAATCTCGTCCATAATGTCTTGAGCTTCTTTGCTCGCTTTCTCGATCGAGATGTTCTTTGCTTGTGCTTCGTCTTCAATCGCTTTTTTGATCGCTTCTGATTTTAACAGGCGATCAAACAGAGCTTGGCGGCTTGGCAGGTTAGGGCCTGATGCTGCAAGCTTTTGGCGAGAGAAGTGAATACGTGCCACGCGCGCCAGTTTGTGCGCGATGGTGCTGTCGGTGCCGTGTGAGTTGGCCATGTAACGCAGAGAAACCACAGGACTAAATCGAACCAAGCAGTCACGACCGGCTAGCAATACCGCTTTTGATTTCTCTAAGCCGTTCATTGCCTGTAGGTAAGGCTTCTGGTTATTCTCTTTACCAGGTTTGCGCCCCCACAAAACGGTAGCAGGGATAACTTGAACATCGAGTTCAGAGTCGTCGGCGTGCAGTGAAAGCAATTCAGAGAACACTTCAATTGAAGAGCTTGGTACATAATCATCGTCTTGCAGCAGAGTTTTGCGAGAAGAGATGAAAACGTAGCGTTGCAGTGATTTGCCGTTGATTTCAAGCTTGCTCAACGGATCAGGTAGGCCTAATTCAAGTGCATGTTTTTGCAATGTAAGAATGTCGACACTTGAGCGAAACGGTAAGGCGTATACAATCGGTTTGCTCAAATCAATGTTCAAATCCTCAACAGGGTTTGAAGGAATTGATGTGCCCTTTACCAATACGGATAAAGGTAGCTTCATTAATGAACGTGAAAAAGATTGTCCAGAAGACATATAGGTTCACTGCCTCAATAGTTATTTCAATGTGCTGAAGCGTATCTCTATTTCTCTGATAAAAAGGATAAATCCTATGAGTGAAATAGGGATAAGCCTAGGCGTAAATTTAATCGATGCAAGAATACCAGAAACTGGTCTAACCTTTTAATGGAAATAGTCATATTGCCGTTAAGTTTGTGGAAAATCATTCATCGACTGATTGAGTATAGGGTTAAAAATGACCAAAAAATCAAACACCGGATTCAAACGCATCATCAAAGCAGCAGGCTTTTCATGGCAAGGCATTACGAGTTCGTTTAAAAATGAGGCTGCATTTCGACAGGAAGTGTTCATGGCGGTCGTGCTTATTCCGTTGGCATTTTACATAGATGTAAGCCAAGTTGAACGAATCTTAATGATCTCATCGGTGGTATTGGTGATGGTTGTCGAGCTAATCAATACCGCGATTGAAGCGGTTGTCGACCGAATCGGCAGTGAACATCATGAGCTTTCTGGGATGGCTAAAGATGTCGGTTCGGCAGCAGTTTTCATCTGTTTGGCACTCGCAGGTTATGTGTGGCTAGAGATCCTGTTTTTGTAATTTGCTAAAAATGAACTAAAAACAAGCAATTGCTTTGCTTTTGTTCAGTTACTGGATATACTCACAGTCAACTGTATAAAAAGACAGGTGAATCATGAAGCCGTTAACGCCCCGCCAGCAACAAGTCTTTGACCTTATCAAAGGTAAGATCGAAGATTCCGGTATGCCACCGACACGTGCAGAAATCGCGCGTGAACTAGGCTTCCGTTCTGCTAATGCTGCAGAAGAACATTTGAAAGCTCTTGCTCGTAAAGAAGCGATTGAGATTATCCCGGGTGCGTCTCGCGGTATTCGTATTTTGCTTGAAGATGCAGCAAACGAAGAGCAAGGTTTACCATTAATCGGTCAGGTTGCCGCTGGTGAGCCTATCTTGGCTCAAGAGCATGTAGAAATGCATTACCAAGTTGATCCAGGCATGTTTAAACCACAAGCTGACTTCTTACTTCGTGTAAATGGCGAAAGTATGAAAGACATCGGTATTATGGATGGTGATTTATTAGCTGTTCATAAAACACAAGATGTACGCGATGGTCAGGTTGTAGTGGCTCGTGTCGATGATGATGTAACGGTAAAACGCCTAGAACGTAAAGGTTCAACGGTTCTGTTACATGCTGAAAATGAAGAGTTTTCTCCAATCCATGTCGATCTAGAATCTCAACACTTGTCTATTGAAGGGCTTGCGGTTGGTATTATTCGCAACACCGACTGGATGTAGTCAGTACAAACAGCTTATTGATATTTATTCTCAATAACTTGTCATTGTAATTGATATTCATTATCATCTTCTTTGTCGAGATACAAGGAAGATGATGATGCCAAACCCAACCAAACCTCAAATGAAGCCGCTTACTCGTAAGCCGCGCTCCTCTGTTCAAAAGGCTTCTTCTGAACAAGGGTCTGCACATCAAGAATTCCAAGTTCCGACGAACCTCGTTCAGCATCTTTGGTTTCGTAGCCGTGAAAGCCTAGCTGATGATGGTCTCGTTTATGATCCTATCGCAGCTCAAGCCTGCAAGCGTTGCCAGCTCGCACCAGAATGTCTTACCGGTGAACTCGACCAACAGCAACTCCTTTACGCGACACTGACTCAACTTTGTGATTCTCAAGTTCAACAGTTTTTATCTCATAACCCAGATGCTTGGATTATTAACGTGGGAGCAGGGCTCGATACCCGTTTCTACCGTTTAGATAATGGCCGCTGTCATTGGGTTGAGTTAGATGTAACCGAGAATCTGCTTTGGCGACAACGCTTGTTCCACAAAAATGAACGCTATCGCTTAGAGTGTGGCTCTGTCGATGAGCTAACTTGGTTGGATGAACTTAATATTCCAGAACAAGCCTCGGTGATGGTGGTGTGTGAACATGCTTTGCTGGATTGTAATGAACAACAGACCGCGAACTTCATTCAGTCTTTGAGCCGCTACTTTACTCATGCACATGCGTGTTTAGTCTTAGCTGGAGATAAAAGCTCAAGTACGTTGGGACAAAAGCTTGGTTCAGGAAAGTATGCTCATGGGTTGTCTTCACCAATAGACAGCGTTCTTAATTGGCTGCCATGGGCACAATGGGTAAAAGCGTTTTCTCCCCTAGACCAACAATGCAATCGTTGGAAATTGTGGCAGCGGCTTCTTTGTAAGATCTCTCAGGTCAAAAAGCGTTTAACGCCGCAGTTAGTGCTCGTTAAGTGGTAACCCTAGTGGTTCTGTATTTCGAGTAACTGAGTACATAGCCGGTATAAGTAAAATTCCACAACATAGTGAAAGCCCACCCACTAGGTTAAACTATCGCCTCTAATCTAAGAGGTGATCGTGAAGCTATTTAATCCCCAAACTATTTTTCAAACGCTATCCAATCAGGCGATGCACAAAAAAGTGCTGCTGCTCGCGATCCCGATGGTTCTCTCTAATATTACTGTTCCACTGCTGGGCTTAGTCGATGCGGCGGTTATCGGTCACCTCGAGCACTCTTGGTATTTAGGTGGTGTGGCGCTGGGCGGCACAATGATCAGCGTGACCTTTTGGTTGCTTGGTTTCCTGCGCATGTCGACAACAGGGCTAGCCGCACAATCTTATGGTGCGAATGATGGCAAGCAACTTGGTTTAGTCTTTGTGCAAGGCGTGACCATGGCCTTAGGGTTTGCTGGTGTCTTTTTGCTTTTACACAGTCTAGTCGCCGATTTAGTTTTCTCATTGAGTAGCGCCAGTGATCAAGTTAAGCACTATGGTCAGCAATATTTCTCAATCCGCGCTTGGAGTGCACCTGCCGCGCTGACTAACTTTGTGATTCTAGGTTGGCTGCTCGGGACTCAAAACGCCAAAGCGCCAATGTGGATGGTGATCATCACCAATATCACCAATATCGTTTTGGATATCGTTTTTGTTATCGGCTTAGGGTGGCAAGTGGAAGGTGCTGCATTGGCATCTGTAATGGCTGATTATGCCGGTCTAACATTTGGCCTAATTTGTGTTTACCGAATCTGGGCGAAGAAGCAGTTACCATCGCCATGGGATCTGCTTAAGAAAACCAGCCAAGGTTTGAGTCGTTTCGTGAAATTGAATCGCGATATCTTTCTTCGTTCATTATGCCTACAAGCGACTTTCACTTTCATGACCTTCCAAGGTGCAAGCTTTGGCGATGATGTTGTTGCGGCCAATGCAGTGTTGATGAGTTTCTTGATGATCATCTCTTATGGGATGGATGGCTTTGCCTACGCAATGGAAGCGATGGTCGGTAAGGCGATAGGCGCGAAAGACAAAGATGAACTGAACCAGTCATTGATTGGTACTTTCTTCTGGAGCTTTAATATTTGTTGGGTACTGACCATAGCGTTCGCACTCGCTGGCTCGAGTTTGATTAATATGATCACTACCATTCCTGACGTGAAGAACCAAGCCGAGGTGTATTTACCGTGGTTAGTCGCAATGCCATTGGTGTCTATGTGGTGCTTCTTGTTGGATGGTATTTTTGTTGGAGCAACTAAGGGCAAGGATATGCGCAATAGTATGTTTGTTGCGACCTGCAGTTTCTTCGCGATTTTCTATTTAGCATCAGGTTTAGAGAACCATGCACTGTGGTTAGCGATGCTGAGCTTTATGGCAATGCGCGGAATTGGTCTTGGTGTGTTGTTTGTTTCTCAGTGGAAGAAAGGGGAGTTTCTCGCTTAGCTCGAGGGCTCTGTTTGTGGAGAGTAAATGAGGCTGTACAGGTAAAGGGGTATTTAGAACATCATGATCTAATTACTATCAATACCTTAACATTCAATATCTTAAATAAAAACAGCAAGCGCATGGCTTGCTGTTTTATGCATTTGGCCTATGGGTGGTCAAATACTCCTATTGGTTCTATATCTAGAATAAACGGTTAAGCCCGTTGAGTGCTGCAACACGATAAGCTTCCGCCATCGTTGGATAGTTAAAGGTCGTATTCACAAAGTACTCGATGGTATTTGCTTCACCTTTCTGCTCCATGATCGCTTGTCCGATATGGATGATTTCAGCGGCACGCTCACCAAACACGTGGATACCTAAAATCTCTTTGGTTTCGCGATGGAACAGGATCTTCAAGCTACCAATATCTTTACCCGCAATTTGAGCACGAGCTAGGTGTTTGAAAGAAGAACGTCCTACTTCATACGGTACTTTAGCTGCGGTAAGTTCTTGCTCGGTTTTACCAACAGAACTGATCTCCGGGATGGTGTAGATGCCGGTTGGAATGTCTTCGATAAGGTGGCGTTCAGCTTCACCTTTCACAATTGCTTGAGCCACAAATCGACCTTGGTCATAAGCCGCGCTTGCTAGGCTAGGGTAGCCAATCACATCACCGACAGCGTAAACATGGTCAACATTGGTTTGGTAATTGGTATTTACTGAGACTTGCCCACGCGAGTCCGCTTCTAAGCCAACAGCACCAAGGTTCAGTTTATCGGTATTACCCGTTCGGCCATTGGCATACAGTAGGCAATCAGCGCGCATCTTTTTACCTGACTCTAGGTGAATGATCACGCCATCATCAGTGCCTTCAATTTTCTCAAAGGTTTCATCGTTGCGAATCACGACACCGCTGTTCCAGAAGTGATAAGAAAGTGCATCTGAGGTTTCATTGTCTAGGAATGACAACAGACGGTCACGAGTATTGATAAGATCGGTTTTTACACCCAAACCGCGGAAAATCGACGCGTATTCACAACCAATAACGCCAGCACCATAGATGATGATGTGTTGCGGGTCGTGTTTAAGAGAAAGAATCGAGTCACTGTCGTAGATACGTTCATGCAGGAAGTCGACGTTATCTGGTTGGTAAGGGCGAGAGCCTGTCGCGATAACAAATTTGTCTGCACTGTAATGTTCTTCAGTGCCATCGCTTTGCATTACCGAGACAGTGTTGGTATCGATAAAACGTGCAGTACCAAAGACCAACGTGCACTGGTTGCGGTCGTAGAAGCCTTGGCGTAATCGAGTCTGCTTGTCGATAACCGATTTGGCATGCCCCAAAATGTTAGAAAACGTTGAGTGTATGCTTTTGTTGTTCTGACAAAACAGCGGATTACTGTTGAATTCGATAATACGACTTACGGCATGACGCAGTGCTTTTGAAGGAATTGTTCCCCAGTGAGTACAACCACCACCAACGCTGCTCTCTTTCTCAATGATTGCAACGTTCAACCCGGCTTTGGTTAATCCCATCGCTGCCCCTTCTCCTCCGGGGCCACTACCAATTACGATTACATCAAAGTGGTTGGAGTGCGGCATAGATATCTTCCTTGTTATATTTGATTAACATTGCTTTAGCGAGATTTTAACCGATTCTGTTCTCGGGTACATGAAAAGGGCATCAGAGAGTCGGTGGGATCACGCAGTGTTATCGAAAAAATAATATTTGGTATGTCGTATGTCTCCAAATGACAGCGTGGATATTGAAATTTTTTCTTCGAACGTATTTACTTCGGTACGTG
Source organism: Vibrio sp. 10N.261.51.F11 (assembly GCF_041471665.1). Lineage (NCBI taxonomy): Bacteria > Pseudomonadati > Pseudomonadota > Gammaproteobacteria > Vibrionales > Vibrionaceae > Vibrio > Vibrio sp. 10N.261.51.F11. The sequence goes on from NZ_JBFROW010000002.1 coordinate 51,272, forward strand.
AACAAAGAGGTATGTTTAGTGTCTTATATAACCAGAGTGCCTTATATAAATAAGTGATTCGCGTTATATTGAATAGAGTATTAGACATGCCTGTTTAGGCTGTAAAAGAAGAAATTGATAAAGTATGAAACCAATGGGCATTCGCGCACAGCAAAAAGAAAAAACTCGTCGCAGCTTAATCGATGCAGCATTTAGCCAACTCAGCGCCGATCGTAGTTTTTCCAATCTAAGCTTGAGAGAAGTCGCTCGTGAGGCTGGAATAGCACCGACTTCCTTTTATCGTCACTTCAAAGACATGGATGAGCTTGGCTTAACCATGGTTGATGAAGGTGGCTTACTGCTGCGCCAGTTAATGCGTCAAGCTAGGCAACGCATAGTAAAAGAAGGCAGTGTGATTCGTACATCGGTTGAAACCTTTATGGAATTCATTGAAAGCAGCCCTAACGTATTCAGACTGTTATTGCGAGAGCGCTCAGGAACTTCATTTGAGTTTCGTGCAGCGGTAGCTCGTGAGATACAGCACTTCTCTGCTGAGTTAACCGAATATTTGATAACGACTGGCATGACACGAGACGAAGCTTTTACTCAAGCTGAAGCCTCCGTTATCTTGGTCTTCAACTCAGGGGCAGAAGCATTAGATTTAGATCGACGTCAGCGAGATGAACTGGCTGAACGCTTGATCATGCAATTGCGAATGATGGCCAAAGGGGCTTTTTGGTATCGTAAAGAACGTGAACGTAACCGATTAAAAGGCGGGATTGAATAATGTCGAATGAAAATAATACTGTAAACCGTGGTTCAGAAAGAAAGACACTCGTACTTGCTGTTATTGCCGGTGTGTGTGGTGATGCTCTGTTATCTTGGGTAACAATGAGCGAAGTGGGCTTCTCTATTTTCCCACTGATTGCTTTAGTCTTGGCTGTACAAGCACTTTACCAAGAGTACCTAACTAACCCAGTATCTGAAGATATTCCACTAGTAGGTTTGGCTTGTTTCTTTGTAGGTGCATTTGGCCACTCGGCTTTTGTGAAGGCACAACACCCTGATGCTGGCTCAAACTTCTTTGCGATTATTGTCGCGATGTTGCTTCTTGCATGGGTAGGTAAGAAACTCGGCTTTATCGGCAAAACTGCTTAAGCTGATTTAGAAATTAAAAAAACGAGCCAATGGGCTCGTTTTTTTGTATCTGCTGTTTGGCTTAGACCTGAAAGCGATACTTACGCTTTACGCTCTAGGAATACGCCAGCTTCCATGTGGTGCGTGTAAGGGAACTGGTCAAACAGAGCAAAACGAGTGATGTCGTGCGTTTCGCTTAGGATGTCTAGGTTCTCTTTCAATGTTTCAGGGTTACAAGAGATGTACATGATACGCTCGTAGCCTTGAACCATCTTACAAGTATCAACATCCATACCTGAACGCGGTGGATCAACAAAGATAGTGTTGCAGTTGTAGCTCTTAAGATCGATGTTCGCTTGCTGTAGACGACGGAACTCACGCTTGCCTTCCATTGCTACAGTAAAATCTTCTGCAGACATACGGATGATCTGAACATTTTCAATGTTGTTCGCAGCGATGTTGTATTGCGCAGATTCTACTGACGGTTTCGCCAGTTCAGTTGCCAGTACACGCTCGAAGTTTTGTGCTAGCGCTAATGAGAAGTTACCGTTACCACAGTAAAGCTCAAGTAAGTCGCCTTTGCTGTCTTGAGTACAATCGACAGCCCATTCCAACATTTTCTCTGCCACTTTGCCGTTGGGTTGAGTAAAGCTGTTCTCTACTTGTTGGTAGATGTAGCTATCACCATTCACATCTAGCTTTTCAATTACGTAGTCGCGGTCCAGTACGATTTTCATCTTACGCGCACGGCCAATCAGGTTTAGGTTAAAACCTTCATCGTTTAATTGCTGCTTAAGTGCTTTAGCATCTTGAATCCACTGTTCACCTAATTGACGGTGGTAAAGCAATGACACCAAAATTTCGCCGCTTAACGTAGAAAGGAAGTCTACTTGGAATAGCTTGTGGCGCAGAGAGTGGTTGTCCTTCATTGCATCTGTTAATAGAGGCATTAGGTCATTGATAAGACGGCGAGCTGCAGGGAACTGGTCTACGCGGTATTTTTCTTTAGTCTCTTGATTGAACATGACGTAATACATATCGTCACCTTCATGCCACACGCGGAACTCAGCACGCATGCGGTAGTGTTGTTCTGGAGATTCATACACTTCCAGTTCAGGCACATCATATTCTGAGAACATTTCTGTAAGACGCTCTGTCTTTTCTGCCAGTTGTTCTTGGTAGCGTTGCGGGTTTACATCTAAATTCGCCATGGTTATGCCTTTTGCTGTCGTGCTTTTAAATCAAGAGCGCAGATTTTATTCAATCACAGGCGCTTGTCCAGTGTTGAGCGCCATTCAATGTAAATCGACCATGAAAACTATAGCTTATAACTATCTTAGACTAGACAAATGATTCAGAGGTCAATACTATCTCCGGCAAGCTGGTGCCATTTAGATGTATAGATGGCTGAAGAGGGAATCTGGTGTGAATCCAGAACTGACGCGCAGCGGTAAAAGAGAACGAGTATTCATAAGACACTGCAAATAGCTTTTTGTGGGAAGTCGAATATCAGGTAACCATAAGGTTGTGCTCTTGAGTCCGAATACCTGCCAGCGGCTAAACCATAAGATGTGGTTTGGTAGGAATTTACGCGATTTAGGATCACAACATGAACAAATCCCTTTTAGCGGTTGCTGTAGCATCGCTGCTTTCACCTATCTCCAATTTACACGCCCAACAAGCATCTGCCGACGAAACCATGGTGGTTACGGCTAACCGTTTTGAGCAAAGCACGGAAAGTGTTGTCGCTCAAGTTGAAGTAGTAACACGCCAAGATATCGATCGAATTCAAGCTAAGTCTCTAACAGATGTGTTTAGACGATTGACGGGTATTCAGGTTTCACAAAATGGAGGCCGAGGACAGCAAGCTTCGATCTTTGTTCGTGGTGCTAACTCTGATCAAGTGCTTGTTCTCATTGATGGTATTCGTTTTGCGCGAGCTGCAAAGGGTGGTGTCGATTTTAGCCAGTTACCAATTACATTCGTTGACCGAGTGGAATACGTTCGAGGAGCTCGTGCCGCTATGTATGGCTCAGAAGCTATCGGCGGTGTTATCAACATTATTACTGTTGCAAACTCTGACAATGAAAAAACGGCAGTTAGTGCAGGTTTAGGAAGCTTAGATTACCAAGAGCTGAGCTTTGTTAGTGGTACTAAGGTCGGTGAAAATGGTCACTTGAACGTATCTGTTGGTTACGATTCCGATGAGGGATACAACGTTCATCCATTACCAGGTGTTAATGATGGTGATCGCCATGGTTTTGAATCACGCAATGCTCTAATTGGTTATGTTCATAATTTTGATCAGCAATGGAGTGGCTTCGCGAATTTCCGTATGTTTGAAACCATTTCTCAGTACGATGGTTCATTTGGTACAGACCATTCTTACAAAGAAGCTGAAGTTCAAAATTCGACCTTTGCTACTGGTGTTAAATATAGTGGCAGTGAACTTAAGTCTGATTTCTTAGTTAACTATCAGAATCAAGATAACTGGAACTACGAACAGTCTTTAGGCAAGAACTCAGCGTCAGCAACATCTGATGAGCTTGAACAGCTAAATGTTCAATGGGTGAATTCATACAAACTAACGTCGTCACTGACTCTTAGTGGTGGTGTAGATTGGCGTGATGAGGCTTATATTGTTAAGCCTTCGAATACTGAATACGACAGAACGAATGTTGCGTACTTCGCTGCATTAAACGCAGATGCGGATAAAGTGTTCGGAGAACTGAGTCTTCGTGTTGATGACAATGAGCAGTTTGGTACAGAAACTACTTACAACACAGGGTTAGGCTATCGTTATGCTGAGTGGCTTGTTGTAAAAGCAGCTTATGGCACATCCTTCAAAGCACCTAACTTGTATCAACTATATAGCTACTACGGTAATGCACAGTTAGAAGCTGAAAAGGCAGATTCATTTGAACTGACTTTTGGTGGCTTAATCAAGGATGTTGATTGGTCGATTACTGGCTATGACACGAACGTCGAAGACTTAATTGATTACAACTACGCGACAAGTAAGTACTACAATACCGATGGCGAAAGCCAATTACGTGGTGTGGAAATGGTCGTTGGATTTGATACTAGCTTTATTAACCACCAAGTGAGCGCTAATTTCCAAGACCCAGAAGATCAATCTGGTGAGCAACTGATACGCCGAGCTAAGATGATTTACAAGTATAATGCAGTGGCTAGTTTCGATGATGTTGATGTTTCATTAGGTTTCCAATATGTAGGTGAGAGACCGGACTTCTCTGAAGATCTCGCAGCGTATAGCTTGTTTGATGTTTCAGTGAACTACTATGCGAATGAAAACCTTACTTTAAATGGTCGAGTGGATAACTTAACTGACGAAGAGTACGAGACTGCTGGTGGATACCCATCACCAGAGCGTACATATTACGTGAATGCTACTTACCAATTCTAATTATCACCTAAACCGCCTTCGGGCGGTTTTTTCTTATTGGGTATATCAATGAAAAAGAAAGTCGTCATAAGTTGGTCGTCAGGCAAAGACTCTACATTAACCCTAGAACGTCTACTTGAAAGCACCGAGTATGAAGTTGTTGCTCTCTATACTACGTATGTTGGTGATGAGGTTCCTTTCCAAGTCACGTCAATCGAGGTTGTCGGAATGCAGGCAACATTGTTCGGCTTGCCATTAATAACGATTGAGCTGCCGGAAGTCTTCCCAAGTAACGAGATCTATCAAAGTACGATTGTTACGGCGCTTAAAGGATCGGGTTTATCTATTGATGCCGTGGCATTCGGCGATATGTTTTGCAATGGTATTGCTGACTACCGAAGAAGTTATATAGAACCTGCGGGCTGGGAGTGTGTATTTCCTCTACTGGGAGAGAGTAGCCAAACTCTGGCTCAAGAAATCATAAATAGAGGAATCGAAACCTTTCTCGTCACAGTTGATAGCGATGCATTAGACATGAGCTATTGCGGGAAAGAATACACGCCTGAACTAATAGACAGTTTGCCAAGTCACGTCGACCCATGTGGAGAAGATGGTGAGTTCCATACCTTAGTCACGTCAGCGCCATGCTTTAAAGGTAAGCTTAAGATAGAGCTAGAAAATGTAGAGCAGGGTGAGCGCTTTGGGCATCAACGCTACCGAGCTTGCATTATGTAGAGTGATGATTGGCGAAAACTAGGTGAAGGGGTATCATTGCTGCGGAACTTATTACAGGTAATGGTTGTGTCGGAAAGCATACAAAAAAACATATTGGTCTTTGATTCTGGAGTTGGCGGTCTGTCTGTATATAAAGAGATAAGCCAGTTACTACCCAATCACAACTATATCTATGTATTCGATAACGAGGCTTACCCTTATGGTGAGCTCGATCAGCAAGTCCTCATTCAGCGAGTCCAAAGTATCGTCGCCAGTTTTGTGGCGAGTCACGCTATTGATATCGTGGTGATAGCTTGTAATACGGCCAGTACGATAGTCCTGCCGACACTTCGCGCTAATAACCTTATCCCTATTGTCGGCGTAGTCCCGGCAATCAAACCTGCTTCGTTACTGGCTAATAAAGCGGTTGGCCTTATTGCGACTCCCGCGACGATTACTCGTGAATACACACACGAGCTCATCAAAAACTTCTCGAGTAATAAAAGAGTAGAGCTGTTAGGTTCTACTCGGCTGGTGGATATGGCCGAAGATAAACTCAGAGGCGAGGAGATTAGCCTTGAAGAGTTACAGCAAATCCTTCAGCCGATGATCAACACAATTGATGTGGCTGTATTAGGATGTACTCATTTCCCATTGATCAAATCAGAGATTCAACAAGTACTAGGTGAAAGTGTAGTGCTGATAGATTCTGGTAAAGCGATAGCTAAGCGGGTTCAAGATTTGTTGGGTTTGGAAAGCGTTAATAAAGAAGGGGGAGTACGTGAAGTTTTTTGTAGTGCACTTCCTAAAAAAGAAAGTGCACTAAATAGTATGTTAAAGCAGTTAGGGTTTAGCTCAGTTCAGATTCGTCCGCTTCAGGATGTTTAGGATCATTTGCAACACGTACTTTTAAAGTGCGTTGCATGTAATCTTTATCGTTAAGTGCAGAGATTGCATGATTCACATCATTACTTGCCATAACAACAAATCCAAAGCCTCTTCTTTTACCAGTACGTTTGTCTTTCATTAAACGTACTGCAAATACTTCACCATGCTCTGAGAATAATTCACGTACATGTGATTCGTTCGCTTTGTATGGAAGGTTACCCACATAAAGTGTTTTGGTTGAAGCCTTAGGTTCTGAATCTGATTTTGAGTCGGTGCTTGAAAAGTTAACAACAAAAGCGGAAGCCAAGACACCAAGGATAAAGGTAATTGCAGGCGATATATCTACCTGAGAGAAAACAATGCCGCCTAATACAGCCAGTGCGACAATTAACAACATCGATTTTTTTGAGTTCATATCGGAATACTACATATTAATAAACGAAATAGACGCATCTACCATTAACAAAATAGACACATGAATCTTACGTTCATGGCTTCCATTTTTCCAATGTATTGCTGTGATACGTCTCAAATGTTTAGTTTTTATTCGAAAAATGCGGATCTGGTGGCTTTTTAGGCGAACAAAACTTTTATTTCAAAAAGCCCTTGTGCTCCATCTCAATCTCTCTATAATGCCGCCTCACCGACACGGAGTGAGACGAAAGTCACACAGCGAAATCGGTAGAGAAAAAGAGTTTGAAAATAACCCTTGACTCTCAAAGTGGTGCAGGTATAGTACGCACCCCTAGCGACTGAGATGTGAATCACAAAACGCTAGCGCTCTTTAACAATTTAAACCTATCAATCTGTGTGGGCACTCGTTGATGAATATCAAAACGTTTTATC
>NZ_JBFROW010000003.1:0-234325 GCF_041471665.1 Vibrio sp. 10N.261.51.F11
TTGAATTACGCAACAAAGCCATTTGTATTATGAATGTTTAGTAGTTAATCATTATTAAACTACATACTGATGCAGATCAATTTTTGCTCAGGTGCATTTGTAAGCGTAGGGCAAGGTGCGAGCTATTCAGGAGCCTAACCTTAGCTTTGTTATACCTTTATTTTAAATTCTCTAAGCCCGATGTATCGACGCCTTTTAAGGTGTCTTTTGCTACTTCATCTAAATCCGTCGTTGTCGATTTTTGAGGATAACTAGCAGCGGCACCTTTACCGATCGCTGTTGCTTCTGCTTGTAGCTTTTTCCCCTCAGACTCACCCGCGATCCAGCCTTGCTTGTAGTCACTGTCTGATTCAAAACGCTTTCCATCTTTTATGTAGTTTTCGAAGCTATTGCCGCTTTCTTGCATGCCGCTATGCCTACCGTCATGAAAACCTTGTATGTAAGAGGTGTTGTGACCACTCTCAATCAAAGCACTATCACTTGTTCCGCATCCGGACAAAAGAAAAACCAATAAGATTAAAAACAGTTTATTCATACTCAAAGCCTCGGAACTCAGTCGTCTAAATGATAAGAATAGACCAAGATCATCTCGCAAAGGCATAACAGCGCTCTAGGCGGGAAAGCTTGTTTGAGAATCATGATATTCAAAACTTGAGAGAGTAGAGTTACTACTGCCTTATTAGATCTAGAACGATAGCAAATCACTGGGTGGTAATTTGCTATCAATTACAGAGTGAATATCCGTTGTGCATATTGGTAAGTTCAAGAATTAAGACGAGGTGACTTATTGCTTATTTGAACGGTTAACGATAAAACTCAATATCACGACTGCAATACTAAAGCCCACAACACCAATCCAACCCGCACGTTCAAATACCTGAATTCCCACAAATGAACCAAACGCACCACCGAGATAGTAGCCAAGCATATAGATTCCGTTGATACGACTTTGAGCTTGTGGGTCAATTGAGAATACGCGTACTTGGTTCGATACTTGAGCGCTAAATACCCCAAGGTCGATGAGAATGATACCGACGATCAATCCAGCCAATGTGTCAGCGAAAAGCCCCCGATATAATAAAACCAGCAGTAATAATAACTAACGCCATACTGATCATGTTTCGAGAGCCAAACTTGCTCACCAGTGACCCTGAAACTTTTGCTCCAATGACTCCAGCAAGAGCAATAACACCAAACATTCCTGCCTGTTGTGCATTGTAGTTAAACGGAGATTCACTGACATGCAGAGCTAACGTCGCCCACAGCGCATTGAACGAAGCAAACCAAAGCGCGCCAGTTAAAGCGGAAGTACGCAGTGTCGCATGCTGCTTGATTAACGTGGCCATGCTCGCAACCAGTTTAAGGTAAGGTATTTTCGTTGTCGGCGTGTTCGTCGGTAAAAAGGCATACAGCAACACACCAAAGACCATCGCAATAATTGCTGACATCATAAATACCGCGCGCCACCCAAACTGCTCACCGATGAACCCACTGAGTGTACGCGAAAGCAAGATGCCCACAGTTAGGCCTGTCATTAATGTGCCAATGACTTTTCCTTTCGTTTCTGGAGTACTTAGTGACGCTGCAAATGGAATCAGCTGCTGAGTGATGTTGGCACTCAAACCAATCGCAAAACACGCAACAACCAGAGCCACTAAGCTAGATGCAGTAAACGCGACAAAAGATGACAACACCAACATGACAGACAAGATCGCTATTAGGCGTCTGCGGGGTAACGTGTCTCCTAAGGGCGATAAGAATAGCAATGCCACGGCATAACCAATCTGACCGGCAGCTGGCACTGCGCCTAGCTGTTCGCTTGTTAACCCTAGCTCTGCGCCGATCTTAGGTAAGATGGGTTGGTTATAATAAAGGTTTGCAGCAGTTGCCGAGACTGCGCTCGACATCAGTAATAAACGTCCTGTGCTCAACACTTCTGTAGTCAATTTTGACATGGTGACACCTTAACTTTGGTTCATCGTTTTAATGAATGATTTCGATGAGCTAAGTCTAAGGTTAGCGATTGAATAACAAAAATAACCATTTGATTTAAATTCTATACGAATATGGTATAGATAACTTTCTAAGCCATGTTTTGTTGAATCGCCTCAATTTCACTCTGTACGACAGCAACAAAGACACTGGCTGTAGGGGATAGAGTATGCGAATGGTGTGTCATCACTAATGGCATTTGTACGTCCACAGATTCAAGATTAACAAATACACATCCCTCACTGCGTAAATCACGAATTGCATGCGGTGCGATAGATACACCTAAGCCAGAAGAGACTTGGGTTAACACGGTTTGCATGTTGTTGGGTTGTTTTTTTATATTTGGAGAGAATCCAGATAGGTCACATTGAGTAATGATGGAGTCAAATAATCCTACCGCTTGTTCACGTTCAAATAAGATGAAAGGGTCTTGCTGCAGTTGTTTCATTTGAATGGTGGAGTATTTAGCCAACTCGTGGGTGACGGGCAAAACAGCAACAAGCTTATCTGTATAAATCGTCACCGAGGTGTAATCATCAACAAGCAGGTTCGGCAGTGGGCGAGAGAAGCTAATATCGATCTCTCGTTTGTCCAGAGCTTCGATCTGTTCAGAAGCCGTCATCTCAACAAGATCAACATCAATATTGGGGTTTTCAGCAATATACTGTCGAACTAAACGAGGCAAAAAGCTCAGAGTTGCGCCTCCAAGATAACCAATAGTTAAAGTACCAATACAACCAGAAGAAGCTCGAATCGCGGACTGTTTTGCTTGTTCCGTTTGTTCGATGAGTCTAATCGCATCTTTAAGTAAGTGCTGCCCTGCGGCGCTAATGACGACTTCGCGAGATGTACGGAAAAATAGGCTCACTCCAAGTTCGTGTTCAAGGCTTGTGATATGGCGGCTAATGGCAGGTTGAACGGTATTTAACTCTTTTGCAGCTTTTGAAAAACTGCAATGTGTCGCGACAGCCACAAAGCTTTTTAGTACTTTGATTTCCATATAGCCTCAATATAAACCTAGGTGATAAAAAAGCGCTAACTTGCGCCTATATTGCTTTTATTATCAATCACAAAGACCTTGCTAGCAAACCTTAGGGTAATAACGTTTGCAAGGCTCTGGTCACTTGTGAGAGTGGGGCGATAATCCTACGTATTCAGCTTTCAAGCTTTCTGTTTTCTAGATAATTCTTTTTCAAACTTTTAGTTTTCGAGCTCTTCGTTTTCGAGATTGCGCCGAACTAAATCGTGCATTTGTTTTACAGTCATCAGTGCTAACCAGGTAATTTCTTCTACTGAACGTTGACCCGTTGTGGAAGTTGGGTTGTGGGCTTCAATCACAGATTGATAAATTGAATCGCCGCAAGCCTCTTCTATTGGCATAGCTCTATATAGTTTGGTTTATTTGAAAGCTAATCTATGAGGTTTAAGACAGTAAGATAGGGTTCAAAAATAGACAGCTTGGTAGTTGATGGAATCAGTACAGAACGAGATTCGACTTAATCCTATCTTCTCGCTGCGATTGTATTCATTGATCGAGTGGTCAAAGCCATAGGCTGTCGACGGGGCCATATATTGAGTTATGCCTTGCTGTGTCGCTGTTATTTCATCATGGCCATGACCGCAGAACACGTCACGAACGCGATATTTTCGAAGCACTTTCATCACATCAGTATCGTTCTCTAGGCGGATCGCTTTCATCCAATCTGCACCGACTGGAATGACAGGGTGGTGAACAACCACGATAGGATCATTGGCCTTTCTCAATTGTTGTTTTAGCTGAGCCATGCCGCGGTTATCAATACGCCCTGAACCAAGTGGGTGGCGGCTGTCTAGCGGCTTGAAGCTTGAGTCTAGGAACACAAACTCTCGTTCACCGATGGTGGCTTTGTCGGTGACATAAATCGTCGAGCCTTTTAGCTCTGTGCGCATTAAGCGAGAGTCATCATGATTACCCGCAATCACGTAAATGGATTGGTCGCTAATGTGTTGCCTAATGAATGCCTCTAATCGAACGTAGTCGCCAGACTTTGGGTTACAACAAATATCACCAGTCAGAAAGATGGTCTTGCATGCCGTGTCTTTGTTGACGTATTCCAGTGCTCTGCGCAGGTTCTCATAGCTGGATTCATCGGAAAGGTGGCAATCACTGATTTGGTACACGGTATTCATTGTTATTGTCCGGTAATTCGATACGTAGAATTAAAAGTGATAGAAAAATGCCTGCTAAATCAGCAGGCATTTATTGGTGTTATTTCGCTTTTGATGCGGCGTGGTGTTCAATCATGAAGGCAATAGCTTCATCGTTTAAACAAGATTTACTCACATATTGGCGCTGTTTACCGATATGCAGGATAAAACCAAGATCGGTCTGCTCAAGTTGGTCGATGTCACTCCACGCGATGGTGTTGGTCGCTTTGTGGTTTTTGTAACTTACTCCGTTAGCGTCACCTTGAAAGACAATTTTGCTGCCTGCGCCTGAGCTGATTTTTTGTCGCCATAACCACCAGGTTCTTTTGCAGTACACACTGAATGCTTCAATCACACTCAAAACAATAAAGAACCAGCCAACATAGCCGTTAGGTAATAGTTCAAATTCCAGTAGAACCACACCAAAAATAAGAAACAGTATTCCTTTTAAGTAGGCTTTTGGAAATTGAGTCGGAAGGCTAGTTTGATCATAACACTCCGCGAAAAACGTCTTGTCGAGTTTGTATTCTGTAGTGAAACCGGGTTCTTTAGACATGTGAGGCTACTTTATGGTTCTCTGTGAATGGGCTGTCAGTGGGCAGGTGTCCCACGCTGCAATTTTGCAACTTGATTATTGTATCGCTTCTCACTGTTTTTATTTAGATATTTTGGCTCTGTTTTGTAAATCGATGATACTTAACGGGTCTATTCTAACTTTAGCTATCAGACTAGTGTAGGGGCATCTTTAAAGTCACCTAAAAATTTGGTGATGGGATGGATAGATCTGTGGAGTCACCCGGTTGTTGGGACTACTGGCCTTTTTGGATAAAACTTCGATCTCATTTTGTTGGTTGATGGAGTCTATAGTGATTAGCGTGCTTTATCACTACTGTTGAGGGGCTGGCATAGTCTGCTCTAACAGAATAAACATATGAAGCTTGCAAAGTTCATCACTGTTCATTCTGAGAGGCCATGCCCAAAGCGATACCTTGGGCATGGCCTTATTCTATTTCAGTTTTAGGATCAGTACTCGATGAATAATGACACCTGCTTAACGTTAATGAAGAAACTTCTTTCATAGGGAGAAGAGGTAAGAGCAATATCTAGTTTGTTCAACCCAGACACTCTCTTCTCATTTAATGCTTCTAATAGTTTAGAGTTGGTAAACCTAAGCGTTTGACCGGCTTCTACGTTGTTGAATGTAGTGAGTGGATTACTCCATGCTGCACATATTGTAAAAGACTCACAGAACGTGTCGTAATCCAGTGTGTTTGGAGACCAAGTTTGATTAACGATATGCGCAGTTACATTGTTGAATGGAAATTGAAGAGTTGAATCTCCGAAATCAACAATAAGCGTTGCCTGTTTAATTTTCCCTCGAACCTCACTTAAGTCAAAACTCGCTAGTGTTTCGTAGTCGTATGGGATTGAAGCCCCCGCTCTTAAGTAACCACCGACACGATGTTGCGTGACATGTGTTGCCGGGGTTGCTTGCCAGTTTTCTCTTTCCAAACCGAATAGGTTAGAGGGGAGGGTCACATTCACTGGCGGACTGAAATCAGAGGCTTGGTATGGTGGAGTTTGACCGAGAACGCCTTGTCGATAGGAGTCAACGCCACTGTAGATTAGCAGTGCGTTCAGTTCATAAGGACCATCGGCTTGCTTAAACGTGTCACCAGGAACGGTAAACTTGATGGTGTTTTCGCCAGCCTCAAGCGGTTCTTGGAAACTCACTAGCTCTAAATACTCTCCGGCTGCACCAACGATATTTACCGAACCTGTGTAAGTTCCACTGCGCGTAACATGGATAGGAAACTCAAAACTCAGCGAATCAATGTAGGTTCCATCTTGCGACATAGTCGGTGTGGTGACTAAACTCCCCGTGACTTCAATCGGTTCGCGGCAACGCTCAAAAGATGCTAAATCAATAAATTCTTCAAACTGAATTCGAGGGGCTGAAATTCGTATGTCATCTTGAGTGATTGCGTAGATGATCGTCGGGTTGGAGGTCAAAGTAGACGCTGAATCAAACGCGCCAAAAATATCTTCAGTTGAGTACTGTAGAGTGACGATTTGCTTCGCAGGTTTGAGTTGCAGACGTTTGCTTGTGTTCAGCTCGTCAATTCCATCGGTGAGGTAACCATGAATGGCAAAATCCCCCGCGGATTTAACATCAAGTTCCAAGCGCTGCTCTAAGGCAATAACACAGCCTTCAGAGGAAAACAGTGGAGCGAGTGAGAGGCTGACAAATTCAATGTCAGAGGGTAGTACGTGGATTTTTTTACTTGTCTGGCGAGTGATAGTTGTTCCATATTCTTCAAAAGACGTTATGCCTTCAATTAGATAATCCCCTTCAGCGGGTGGAACGAAAATATTGCTGTAGACACCATCTTTAGCAATAGCATCGAAATTGACACCCTCATCTTTAAGCGTCAGGCGTGTTTTTATTCCAGCTTCATCAATGATCACTGCGCTGGTTTGGGCACCTGTGATTGGATTCCCTTTGTTTGTCAGTAATGCAGAAACGGGAACTGGTTCACCGACCACAAATTGGTTTGCAGCTATCGCCATGCCAAACGCAATAGGGGATTGGATCGCAACCTGAGCAATAATTACTGTGTTGTAACTTGGGTTTGGAAAATCAACGACGATCTTCCATTCGCCAGGTTCAGGGTTAGTTACTTCAGGCAAAAATAGATAGCTGCCCGGTAGCGGCGGACTTTGTGTGTCACCTGAAAGTATGTTCGCTTGCACATCATTGGATGATGTTGCGACTTGCCCGTTAGGCTTGACTAAATATACGGTTGCATCATCCAACGGCACGATGATTTCTGCTTTTAGGGCTTCCGCTTTGTCGATGGTAAATAGCATTGTGACTTCGTTATCGTTACTAGTCACTGGTTGAGATAGTGTCGTGCTTGTACTCATCCCAACGGGTATTGCATTACTGGCGATAGCCGGTGTGATGAAGGTACAGAAAAGACTGAACACCATCACTAATTGCTTGATGAATTTCATTGTGGCCACTCCTTAGCGCATTGAAATAATTTGTTGTAGAAAACGTTCAACGTTTTGTCCCGTTTTCATTGTTGAGTGGTTAGCCAATACGTTACCCAATGCATTGGTATAACTTGGGTTAGCGCTTGCCAAGGTCACAACAACATCATTTTCTTGCGGTACTGTTTGAATGGCTTGGTAACTGACTATGGTGATTGGATGAGCTTGTGGTCCATGCACACTTGGCATTGTGACCGATTGAGTTTGAGTATCGAGGTAGGCCGCAGAACTAAAGCTTCTTAGCGCCTGCCAAGCGGTAACGCCTGCCCAACGCGATCCCCACGGGAATAGGCCAACGATATCAGGATCTTTCTCAATAACACCGTCTTGGTTGAGATCGGCATTTGCCCCAATAGAAAATGTATTTGCAATATTGCCGCGAGTACGCATTTGGATCGCGTTTGATGCTGTATCCGTTGTTAGATCACGGATACCAGGCATTTTAGGACCCGCAAACGGAATATTTGGGAGTTGCATGTACTTGCCAGCGTAATTATTTGGATCGGTACTGACGTTACTGTAGATATCGGCGTAGTGGTCCATTTTTATCACCGACAAATCTGCTGCGACGCTACCAAGGTGAGGTGTGGAGAAAGTAGAAAGGGAGGTTATCTCAAAGGAAGGGCTAAGTGCTTTGAGGTTTTGGGTATCTAGCCCGCCTTTACTGTGTGCAATGACGTGAACTTTGTCGGATTTCAACTCATCGAGAAAACCCTGAATTTTGTTGTTCAAGATATTAGCGTTAGTCGCTGTGGTTCCATTTTTGTCAGCAGAGAAACGAGTATAACGAATGCCATAGTCATCAAGTGTAGAAAGCACGCCTGGAGCCGTATCATCATCCCAAGTGTCTGATTGTGCCGCAATGCCATGAGCAAGAATCACAGGAATGGCAACATCAAACTCGATTGAGACTCAATCGACAGACATACACCAGTTGTCTCCCGTATTGCCAGTATCAATATCGACGCGAATCTCATTGTTTTGGCCGAACTTGATATCACTGATATCGACTTGAAGGTTAGTATCCGTCCAGCGGTTATCAGAGCCTTGCAGCGTACCTAAAGACTTTCCGTTAAAAGATACGACATCTATTTCTGGAGCAATATTACTGACGTTGGCATTGGAGTCTATGTCGAAGACCGGCATGCTAATCCTTGCGTTAGAACCGAGAACGCCTTTTTGCTGCATATCGCCCAGTTTACTTGGGGCAATTCTCCCGTCACTTTGTAAAACGTTGGGGCTGACAACCATAGGAACAGGTAAAGAGATAAGTAGAGGTCCGCCAGAAGCATAGGTACAACCGGTATCCAGACCAGGACCCGAATTCACAACATAAACGCCGAGTTCTTCTTGCGGTGGGGCTATCCCAGAGCTTTGTGAGCGCATCGAAAAATTACGCAATTCGTGTGAATCAGGTATATCTTCGGCACTCGCGAAACTCGGAGAAAGTAACAAAACACTGAGCGTGGCGCTCGGAATGTATAGTTTCATTTGTTTACCTTTGAGTATAGGTTATCCAAGAATTTGGTTGAAGAAAGCTCTATCTGTAGTTGTAAGGTAAAGGCTTGGAGTTTGATGTGAAATTTATTGGGTATAATTTCGGCTTGTTACTCAATTGATAAAACTGCTGCTCTATTTTTTTTCAAAATAGGAAGAGTGCGATCGTAGTTTCTGGATTGCGGAAGTTATGTCCTTATTTTCAAAAGGAGGGGGATAGTGCTCTAATATTGTTAGAACAATCTAAGTTAGTTTATGAAAGAGTAGCTAAGAATAGGAAAATCAAAGTTGGATGTAGATTTGTTACAGAACTACATAGAGCGCGCTGTTCTGAATGGCTGACTACTAACCTAACTGGCTGTGCAAAGTTAGGTTAGTAGAAATTATGTGGCTGTTAATTCAGATTTGAGAGATAAGGGCTAGTGTTTTTTAGTAAAAATGGTAAAGGTCGCAATAAACTGAGGTTTGTTATTACATCGTTCGCTACATAGTGAAAACAGGCGACATACCGCTGTCTTGTCCACTCATTAGCAACAAGCCAATTAAGACAAGCAAAACCCCACCAAAGAGTTGTAAATAATGACCTGCGGCTTTCAGTGTCGCACTGTTACTCTTGCTACCTGCAGCCAAATAGCGTTTTACCAAGTTCTTGCCTGTTAGTGTCATTATAGCAATCGTCGAGGTTGTGAAAGCAGTACCAATCGCCATGGAAAAAGCACTGACAACACCCATCCAATATAGGCCAACCATGTTTGCGAAAAGCAGTACCATGATGGCTCCGGTGCACGGTCTTACGCCAATCGTCACTATAATTCCAGCATATTCTCGGAGCGTTGAGGCTTTGTTGATTGCGTCTGCATCAGCTACATGCTGGTGGCCGCACCCACAGTCGGCATGAGAATGATCTGCATGAGTGTTAGCTGCGGCTTGCATTGTGCTAGTAGCGTCGATTATCGGAGAAGGGGCTGATATTGATGAACGAAGTGCCATTGGCGAACGCGCTGAAATTGTCGCAGCTGTGTCTGTTGCGAGTGTAGTGATGGCTTTCACTTTCAGCTTAGGCTTACGCATAGCGGTGTAGATGTTTTTCAAAGCCTTCCAACATATAAGTGCGCCGACGACCGCGACTAAGGCAAAGCTTAATGAAACAAACATATTCGCTTTGTCATTCACTACTCGCATGGAAGCACTAAAGCCCCACAGCAACACGCTTACTAGTAAGATTGCGACCAATGCTTGTAAAAAAGCGGAGACGACCGTAAGCACTAAACTCGCCTTGGCTTTGGTTGGGTGAGTCGCTAAGTAAGTCGACACGATAACTTTGCCGTGCCCAGGCCCCAAAGAATGAAGCATGCCATAGATAAAGCTGAACCCGATAAGGTAACTGCCTGCGCCCCAAGGGTTGGATTTAGCTTCATAGAGCAGGTCTGCAAGTTCTGAATTGACTTCTCTTTGCCATTGAATGCTAGAGATAACTAACGATGGCCACATGGACCACAGTTGATACGCACCAATAGCAATAAGCACGAACGCGCCGGCACCAATGAGGTAGTGATTGATTTTGGATTGATTTTTCTTCATTTAACAAGAACCTATATCTGAAATCTTTCTGTTAATTAGTTGCCATGCTTAATCAGCTAGACGCTGACTTAAAGGCTGAAACGAATCACTGCGACTAAGAAGCGGGAACCGCCGCACAATGAAGCTCAACCGATTGTGTAAACAGTTGGCCTAGCGTGTTATCTGGATCTGCATCGACAGGTAAAGACATTGCATAACTCATTTGCTCTGGCGTCGGGTTAGGCTCGATTAATTCTAAATGGCATTGTCTTGCTAGTTCATGTGACAATGTCACGTCGCTGTTGGATAGCCACGACATGTCGACAAAGTAACTAGGGTCAAAAATCAATACGCGAAGCGAGTTTCGTGTCACAGGCTTAGGTTTAGAAAGTGGTAGGTCAAATGTTAGAACCATCTTGGCTTTATCACGCTCAAACTTTGCGTTCTCAACCACCTGATATTTGATGGGCTCTTCACCATCATAAAAGTACGTGAAGTAGTGCTCGTACATCATGTTTTCGATTACAGACGCAGCGAGCTTTTTGAATGTTTCAGTTTCTGTATCGGCAGAGACGTCTTCTCCATCCAACATGTACATCGAGGTCATTGCATCAAAAGACCACTCCATAGAGAGACCGGTGATCATGCCATTCTCTCCCTCAATATGAGTTTTCATCTCTATCCAAGAGTGAGGGTGGGCATATAGATTTGGCGCAAAACACAATAATGCTAGGCCAACAGTCAAGCCCTTGAGAGAGCGAAAGCATGTCGAGAAACGGCTTACATAGCGTGTGAAGAGGCGATTGATGACATCGATTAGAATAAATGGCTGTTTCATGAGAAATGATGGTAATTTAGTGTGATGTTATATTATAACAACTCGATGCGTTGTTCACTTCAAATTATAAGCTTGTTTACATTGAAGCCGACTGCAATTCTTGATTTTCAATCCAACCTATTTTTCCTATAAACATCTTTGATTGGTCCCTAATTCGACATTATTCAGACTAGTGTGTGACGTTGAATAGTCGATTAAGCTCTCGGTTGTGCGAGGCCTTTTTGTAATGGGTTTGAGCTTGGCTCTTGATAACAGGCATTAACAACGCAAAAAATACCCCCAGTAAAAATACTACCCCCTAGTATATATGGTTATTTGAAAGGTAACTGAGATAGGCTGAAGATGACGGTAAGTTTGGGTGCTTGTGATCTTAGTTATCGATCCAGTAAATCTTATTTTTCACATGATAGTTATTGGCATATGCCGATAATGGGACGTATGCTGAACTCTTGATCATCAATAACAGGAAGTTACTATGTTATACGCAGTACCTTGTCGCGACCTTCATGTTGGCAACCACTTTGCTCGTTCCCCACAGATCGCGATTGTCGATGAACAACGACAGATAAAACAGATTGTTCCTTTGATTGACTCCGACACCTCTTGCAATAAAAAGAAGCAATGGATTTCGGTTCTCCGTTCTTACGATGTGAAATCTGTGGTGGTTCGTTATATTGGTAAGAAGATGCTAGCGCACTTGTTCAATAACGATATTCGAGTCTTGGCATCGACAGGTAAGGCAGAAATCGGGGCTTTGGATTTCGACAATCTACGGGAAGTGACCGATCTCGATTATGGTCGCGAGCCGAGAAATAGTGGGTGTGGCAATAAAACGTGCGGCGAAAACGGGCACAAAAAACAAGCTTCGATTCTAATGGTACAGCCTAATCAGCTAGGTGCTATTCGAGGGTTCCGACAATGACCTTTTTGTTGACGCTATTGGGGTTTGTCGGAGTCGTTACATTGATGGCGATAGGCGTGATTTTTTCGCGCAAGCCAATCAAAGGCAGCTGTGGAGGATTGGCGCAGTTAGATATTGAGCGTGAATGCAATTGCAAGGATGTGTGTGAAGGGCAAAGCAAAAAGCTGTATCAGATTACTGAGCCATCAAGCTAAGTATCGAAGTAAGCATCAGAGTTCTCGCTCACTGAGTTAAATAACTTCTGGTTAACACGTTAATTAACTACTTTGAATCACCAACGCGTGACCATTGACGATGCACTTGGCGACTTTAGCTCGTGCACGCTTGATAATGTTGCCGAACGTTTGGCGAGACACCTGCATTTGTTCAGCGGCTTCAAGCTGGCTCAGGCCTTCTTGATCAGCCAAGCGCAAGGCTTCGAGCTCTTCCAATAGCAATTCTTCTTTATGAAGCTCGTCCATAGGAACACCATTGGGCTTAAAACAAGAGTAAGCCGTACGGGTACACAACTGGCGATGTTTTTTTGGTCGAGCCATATCAATCTCTAGCAATCTATGGGTAAAGGTAAGTATGAAGGTTTTCATTCCACACAATCATCGGCGTTGCCAAGTGTGCAGCCAAGGTTTTTTCAACGACAGCGCCATTTGTTTTGAAGCTATTGGCGAGCATGACACTTTAACTAAGCATGAGGCAGTAGCTAAATATAAAACCAGAGCCAAGATTGTACCAACAGATAAAGCTGAGGGCTACGATGGCATCATGCAAGGTGGCATTGTCACTACACTGCATGACAGCGCGATGTTGCATTGTCTATTTCAGAATGATATCAAGGCGATGACGGTGAGTTTAACCTCTCGTTTTCATCATCCGATTTTGATTGGTCAAGAACTGGAAGTTCGTGCCCAGTGGGTGAAAAGTAGACGTAATATCTACTTCCTAGAAAGCCAAATTACTCAGTGCGGAAAGTTATGTTCGTCGGCACAAAGTCAGTTTATGTCAGTTTCTAGCTATCAAACTTAAGCTTGGTATAGCGGTGTTGTTTTATCAGTTATAAAAGTCCAACTACGGTTTCATAATCACTGAAAATAACGTGTACGAAGAAGAGATTAACCGCGCTCTGTCGAAGATTCGTGAGTCACGAAAGTGGCGTAAAATCTTGGTCGATTATTTCGCAGATCAGTAATCGAAATTAGAGGCTTATTCAAAAGCTTTTGGACTTTCGCCGTTACAGTTGATCTGAATCTGAGGCCTTGATCTTTTTGAAGTATTTAAATGCACTCCAAACCGCGTAAGCCGCAACCCCTACAATCAATGCCGAGCGAAGGAGAATAGGCGCATCATGCTCAAGTTGACCAACATGAGGAACAATACTGGCAAACAATCGACTGGTAAAAAGCAGCCCCATTACTAACATAATTACTTTATTCATGTGACCTGCCATTCAATTGAGTACGTTGCACAGAACGAGTTTTGGGGCGATTACACGGTTAACACGCCAGACAACGATTCTGCTCGAAATAAAATCATGCGCTTCTCAAACGTAACCGTCAACGCGATATCGGCGTTTAGCCAGTAAGTTAAAATTCCGTTTTTGGAAGGAGGCTGTTCTGGTGCTGGAGTTTCGAGTTCGAGACTGTGGGAGGGCTATGACATCTTCCCGTGAAATTGATTTTCCGGATTTAATATTCTGATTTATGATCGCATGCATTCTAGGGGGGACAAATGTCCTCCTTTTTATTTGGAGAGGCGCAATAAAATAGGTGCCACTAAAACAAATAATAAAGGACACATCTATGGACCTATTCGCTCTACTTGATATCAACAATACTTTAGTCAATATCCCAATAGGGGATGGCTACGCAATGAGCTGGATTGAAGCATTCGGCACCGTGTTTGGTTTGTTGTGTATTTGGTTTGCAAGCCAAGAAAAAACCATTAACTACCTGTTCGGATTGCTGAATGTCACCTTATTCGCGGTTATCTTTTTCCAAATTCAGTTATACGGACTGTTACTTCTACAACTCTTTTTCTTTTGCGCCAACATTTACGGTTGGTACGCATGGACACGTCCTAATGAGCAAGGTGAAACGCTAGAAGTTCGTTGGTTGAGCCAAAATAAACTAGTAGCAACGGCCGTAGCGTGTGCGATTTCTATTGCTTTGTTAACTATGTACATCGACCCATTCTTTTTTGCGCTAGCAAACATCGCGGTAGATAGCCTGAATCTATTTGGTGCGGATTTAGCGGAGCCAGTGCTTGAACCGGATGCGTTCCCATTCTGGGATGCCACGATGACCATTCTATCTATTGTTGCTCAAGTTCTTATGACACGTAAGTATGTTGAAAACTGGATACTGTGGATTGTGATTAACATTATCAGCGTTGGTATTTATGCGACGCAGGGTGTGTACGCAATGTCTGTTCAATACGCAATCTTAATGTTTATTGCGGCAAACGGTACTCGTGAGTGGGCACGCACAGCTAAACGAAACAGTGATAAATCGTTAACTCAAGCAACGGCTTCTTAGGAGTGAAGATGGCAAAGCAACCTCATATCTGCGTTGATGAAACGCAAATTGCTCCGTTAGTTATTGTTTGTGGTGAGCCAGATAGAGCGAATCGAATCGCTAACTTGCTTGAACATGCTGAACTGGTCTCTGAAAACCGTGAATATCGAATCTTCACTGGTCAATATCAAGGTAAAGCGATATCGGTTTGCAGCACGGGCATTGGTGCACCTTCAATGATCATTGCGGTAGAAGAGCTTAAGTTTTGTGGTGTGACTCATATCATCAGAGTAGGGTCTGCAGGTGCGATGCAGTCACATATCGGGCTTGGTGAGCTAATTATTGCAGAGGGCGCGGTTCGCGATGAGGGTGGTTCTACCGCTTACGTTAAGCCGTCGTATCCCGCCTATGCAAGCTTCTCTCTGCTTAAAGAGCTAGACAAGTTCTTGCAGCAGCAAACAACACCTTACTATTTGGGCACGGTACGCTCACACGACAGTTTTTATACCGATGACGAGAAGGCGCTTTGTCAGTACTGGAATGGCAAAGGCATTTTAGGTGCAGACATGGAAACATCCGCGCTGTTTACCGTGGGACGCTTGAGAGGGCTTAATGTCGCTTCTATCTTGAACAATGTTGTCTTGTACGAACAAGATGTAAAGGAGGGCGTTGGGCAATATGTCGATGAGGCAGAGGTAATGATGCAAGGAGAGCGGCTAGCGTCATTAGCGGCACTGGAAGCATTAATTACTCAATAAGAGCCTGAATAAATGCAAGACGAAAGCGATGGGAGACCGTCGCTTTTTTATTGGGTTCTCTCCTGTGGTTTAAGTGGTTACAATCGTTTGAATATAGACAGCAGTAATGCAATGAGAGAGTAAGTATGAAGATTGCACCATACTCAAGCGGACGCTTTAAAAACTACTTAGAACAAAAAAGCTCTGAATTTAGAGATCTCATCTACCAACACCAAGTTAACTCTCGTTACTTCAATCAAAATGATGAAATCCTACGTCAAGGTGAGCAGCTTCAGTATCTTTATGTAGTGCCCGCTGGAAGAGTCTCTATGAGTATTTCGGCGGCTAATGGGCGACGCTTTCAATTGGGCGAAGTGAATTGTGATTATCATATCTTCGGTGAGATGGAGTTTTTCACGCAGACCCCTTGTCAGTGGAACGTAGTGGCTGATGAACACATGCAAGTTGATGTTATTTGTATCCAGAAACTATCAGAAGCGCTACATGAAAATCCGGAGATGATGTTCTTTTTCGCCTCTGCATTAGCGGAAGATTATCAAGACTCTATGGGCATTTACACTAATCGTCTTTTACACTCAATTACCTACAACATTGCCTACGACTTATTGGTTCAAAGTCAGACAAATACTGTGTTAGGCGGTTTCGATAAAGTGAATCAAGAAGCGGAACGTTTTGGCACATCGAGCAGAGTGTATCGAAGAGCGGTTAAAGACCTATTAGACAAGGGTTTCATCAGAAAAGGAGATCAAGGGTTAGAAATTGTCGATCAGCGAGCACTGCAAGCTTTTATTGACTCCTACGAATAATAAAAGAGCTTGGCACTTACTTAAATGCCAAGCTCGGTTTTTCAATGTTTACTATTAACTACTCGCATCTATTTATGAGCGACTTTCTCTCAGCAACTAGCCCGTAAGTGTCCGCGCACCATTACCGGCGACTAAGTATTAATCCTTAAGCTTTTGCATACATGAGTGTTCTATAACCACCGATTAAGTTGCGTGCTTTAAAGCCGTTGTTGACGAGTTGGCGATAAGCCACGTTACCACGTAACCCGACTTGGCAGTAGATTACAATCTCTTTGTCTGCTGGGAGCTCACTCATTCGATCACGCAGTTGGTCGACAGGAATGTTGATTGCGCCTTCAATAAAGCCACCATTTTCTAGTTCGCTAGGGTTACGAACATCGAGTAGGAGTTGGTTGTCGCTTAATGTTGCAATCTCATCGAAATGAATAGGTGTCGCGTCACCTTTAATAATATTGTTGGCAACAAATGCGGCTTGGTTAATCACGTCCTTGGCACTCCCGTAAGGTGGTGCATAGGTTAATTCAAGGTGTTGAAGCTGATCAACGGTCATACCTGCACGTTGAGCTACTGCCATAACATCAATGCGTTTATCTACGCCATCTTTACCGACGGCTTGCGCACCTAGTATTTTCCCTGTCTTAGGGGCGAATAACATCTTGAACGAGACAATCTCAGCGCCAGGATAGTAGCTAGCGTGGCTTGCGGTATGCACATAGACTTTTTCATAGTCGACGCCTTCACGCTTCAACTGTTTTTCGTTTTTCCCTGTTGAGGCAACGGCTAGGTCAAAAATCTTACAGATAGCTGTGCCCTGTGTACCTTGATAGATTTCATTGCGTCCGAGCATGTTGTCGGCAGCCATACGACCTTGACGGTTAGCAGGGCCAGCAAGCGGAACTAGAGTTTGTGCACCTGTGACAAAGTCTTTTTCTTCGACCACATCACCCACAGCGTAGATGCTAGGATCGCTAGTCTGCATCATTTCATTGGTGTAGATACCACCTAGTTCGCCAATTTGAAGTCCTGCTTCTTTTGCTAACTTAGTCTCAGGACGCACACCGATAGCCATGATTAAGATATCAGTAGTTAATGACTCGCCATTATTAAGTGTTAATTCTAATTCACCCTCTATGTGTTGGTGCTTCTCGCTCTCGCCTGAATCAAAACTTGCGATGTGTTCGTTAGGTATATATTTCACAGACTCAAGCGCGACGCCGAGTTTTAGGTCGATGCCTTTGTCACGAATCTCCGCATGGGCAAAGCCGGCCATTTCCCGGTCTACTGGCGTCATTACTTGGTCAGCCATCTCAATCAACGAAGTCTTGATCCCAAGCTGATGAAACGCTTCCATCATTTCCAAGCCGATAAAGCCACCGCCAACAACTGTCGCGTGCTCAGGTTTATTCATTTGGATTGTTTCGATGATGCGATCCATATCTGGAATATTGCGTAGTGAATGGGTGAGGGGGTTATCGATTCCTGAGATGGGAGGAACGACGGCACCGGCTCCAGGGCTGAGTAATAAGAAGTCGTAACTCTCGCTGTAGTGATTACCATCAACAAGATTTTTGACTGTAACGGTTTTATTGGTGCGATCAATAGAGGTAACTTCGTTCATCACTCGTGCGTCAACGTTGAAGCGAGCTAAGAAGCTTTCAGGTGTTTGTAACAGAAGCTTGCTTCTATCCTCGATATCGCCACCTATGTGGTATGGCAATCCACAGTTGGCAAAAGAGACGAATGGTCCTCGTTCAAACATTATGATTTCGGCTTCTTCACTAAGACGACGAGCGCGTGCAGCAGCTGAAGCACCTCCAGCTACGCCACCGATGATTACAATTTTAGTCATACGTTTACCTATTACTGTCTCTAAGTTTAACTATACAAATTGCCGAGCATAGAGCTTGTATCTTCTTAATGATCAGTACTGGCTGGTCGCCGGCGATTGAGTAGTTTTCGAAATACCTAGATACTATAAAGATGTAAATTAGCATTGTCTAATATTTATTTTGAAGCTATCACCTCGGGATTGAGCGTTTGGTCCAAGGGCTGTGATTAGACTAAAGCACGCTAGTAAAGGTAATACGCGTTAGCGAGTCGAGTACAGGTTAGCCAAATTAACTGTCATGAGCATAATGAACAGGATCACGGATGTGCTGACTGATTACGTTCTTCAGATCTTGTTCATACAGATCTAGCCAGGCATAACGCTCGCGATACAACTTACGCTTTTGACGTTTTAGAGCTTCAAGATCTTTCCTGTTCGGGTTTGTCGGGAGACGATAGAAATAGTTATCATGCACCTGTCCATCGTGCTCTTCCCACAGACTGTCGTATTTAAGGCTGATGTCTTTGTTTTTCTTACCGTAGCGTAATGAGTTCGAGACATGACCAGACTCTTTTACCGCATAGATATTGTCGATACCCAAGTTAATAGCGAGCAGTCGTAGTGTTTCTACCATGAAGGATTTAGGTCTTAAACCGTAAAAAGCTTTGGTGAATGTGCGGCTAAATCCATTGTCATTGGCGCCACCCTGTATACCGCCGATGTAGATGTTGTTGTCGAAAACAGTAAACGAAATGGTATACATTTTTTCGAGTTGAGAGTTGGTCAATGAAATTGTCAGTTCACCTTCTTTTCTCGCGTTTCTTTCGAAGCTGAGATTAACCAGATAAACGTTGTCATCTATCTCAAGTTTTAAAAGATTGAGCCTTTCGTTATAGATTTGGTGTCTAGCTTCTGTTGCGAAGGTGTTTTCAAACCAGTCGTAGTGTTTGGATAAGATATCGATCTTTTCTTTATTGCTAAAGCCAGTACATAAGTAGGGAGTCACAAATTTAGAAAGGAAGTTGGGTTGCTTGATAAATAATAACTTTCTCTCTTCAGAGTTGAAACTATTACTCATTTTTCGAGTAGCTGAATAATAAAACAGGGCTCGAATAGTAAACTTAACTATCGCTTTGTACTTACCCTTATTTTTATGGGTATTTGCTTCAATCCCCATGCGAACGACATTCATAATCACCTCAAAGAAGAAGGATTGCTCGAACATAGTCGTGTCATGAACCCTTCCAATAATCTCACCAATAACAAGAAAATGATGATAGTGAAAAAGGTGATTTGGGTAAGTATGGATATGTATAGCTATGTAACTCAATCAGTTACTTAGCGTTCAGATTTTGGACAGATGTGTTTGTCGCTTTAGTGGGGAGGGGTATCAATGTTATTTATTAGAGGCGCTTGCTCCTAAATCAAAAATGCCACTACAAATCTGCAGTGGCATTAGAACGATAACAAACTATCACCTTGCTTAAACCTAAACTTTAGTTCTTATATAAACTAAAGTTCTAACAGTTTAGCCAGTTCACGCTCTTCGAGAAGCTCTTCAATGCGTTGACGAGTCTTAGGCGTTTCGGCTTGCGCTTTAGTCGACTTGCCTGCTTTTTTGCTTCGGCTCGTTTTCGCTTTTTCCTTAGTCGTCATCGTAATCTTCCTTGTGTTTTTTGTGTTTTTTGTGTTACAGGTTGCACGTCTCTTTTAGTGCCTTGCCCGCTTTAAATGCTGGCGTCTTTGATGCGGCAATCTGAATCTCTTCTCCGGTTCGCGGGTTACGACCAGTGCGAGCAGCTCGAGAGTTAACTTTAAAGCTACCAAATCCAAGGATCGATACGTCATCACCGTTCGCAAGCGAAGTAGAGATACCTTCAACTAGCGCATTTAGTGCTGTGCCTGCTTGGTCTTTTGAGATGTCTGCAGAAGTCGCGATGTGTTCAACTAATTGAGATTTGTTCATAATCTATATTCCTTATTGAGTACGGCTGGCGTCTACCTTTAGCACCTAGCTTATGCGATCTTATCAACAGCAATTGAAATAATGTCAGTGAGCGGGTAGAGCTTTGTAAAGTAACCAACAGAATTGACTATAAAAGCATCTGTCGGTTCAATCAATGCAATTCATTGATTATTATTGGTTTATAGACATGTTGCCCAAATTTACTTGAGAAAAGAGCATTAGGGTTGCCCGTTCGATTCATAATCCAAATCGAAGCTGTCATCTATCACGTTGATAACGAAAGAGTAAAAACAAAGAAGCCCAGCTTAATTGCTGGGCTTCATGTTGTGCTGTCAGAGCGATTTGTTAATTCAGAACTATTTAGTAATAAAAATTTGTTCTGTTTCTAGTGATGTCATCGTGCGAACTTGACGCCAAATGTAGTAGAAAATACCTAACATCATCAGCATGCTTGGGATGGCGATTGCTGGGTAGCTGTAAAGTGTCAGCTTGCCAAGTTCTTCATTAAAGGCAGCGGTGCCAGCAGGGCTAGTCACAATCCAAGTCGCTAGGAAGTAGTTCATAGCTGAAGAAAATGCGAAAGTACTCGCGAATAGGTAGTTGGATGTCATTAGACAACGATCAAACTTTGCTTGGTTACCGAACTGCTTTAGGCGCTCTTCAATAAGAGAGATATTTAACAGGGCCGGTGTGAAGATAACTTTCTGGATAAACGGGTAGCGGGTGAAGGTTGAGCCAAGAACCGCCAAACCAATTAGACCAGGGATTAATGCTTCTTTTAGTGCTAACCAACGAGTGTCTAGCTCAAAGAAACCAATACCGCCCGTCAATAGCACGCTTACAAAGCCGAGCGCAGCGATGAAGTTGAACTTCTTATTGCGGATTAACTCCATGCCACCATAAGCAATAGGGAAGGCAAGGGCAACAAGCAAAGCTAAGCCTGTTCCGAGATGCTCATCTCCACTGAACTTCATTAAAATGAATGAAGGAAGAAAGACGTTAAACACGACTTCGAAAAGAGGACTCGATTTTTTGTTTTCTGTGTTACTCATAATTTCTAAATACATTATGTTATGGATTTGTTCTCAGGGATTGTTGTTTACCTCGTCCAAGATGTAAAGCCTTAAGGCGTCATGCTGTGTAACGACATGTGACATCAACGACATCTCTGAGCCTATATAACGCTCAATTTAATACTTTGTGAGGGATGTTTATCTGGCCGACTTGGGGAAATCGAGTGGAAATTTTGGTTTAGTTTATTCAAACCTAATTCAGTTTATTGCGTTGTCGCGTACTCTTACTCACATTCACCGCTCTCAAACGATTGATGAATGTGAAATGAGGGAGAATAGAAAGGAATAGTTATAAGTCCATTATTGGTCGAAAAGTAGGTTAAAGCTTAAAGGGATTTGGTCGGAAATCGCTAATTCACCCACGGTCGCTGAAAGTTTGTTTAGATTCTCTGTCGATATCCCAAAATCAGCGCCGTTGACGATGATTGTCGAAGCTGAGCTAACCATGACAAACCCTGAGGATGGAACCACCACAACTGGGAAGTCGATCGTTTTGGTTACGCCGTGTAAAGTAACTTCCGCTGCTACTGTTGTTCTTTTTGGATCACCAGATAGCATCGACGGTTCAACCTTCCCAGAGATCTTCACTTCAGGAAAAGTCATCGATTCAAAGTAGAGTTCATTCAGTCTCTGGTCACGAATAGCGACTCCGGTGCTCACGCTTTTCAAGTCCAATACTATTGAAAACTGACCCTCTTCGGTAAGCCCTCCAGACATAGGTTTGATGGATGCGGGCTCGACAACAAACTGCTTTTTAATGGTCGCGAATGTGATGTTCGATAACTTCGGATCTAATGTGTAGCCCGACTCCGCGAAAGATTGAGCGGAGATAACGGTGCATAGGAGGCCGAATGTAGAGATTAGTTTTTTCATAAGTTGTCACCAGATTGATGAATTCACAGGTTTACGTTCTTGAGTCGTACGTTTTTAAAATGACTTTTTGGAAAGAGTGATTGAGAGAAGCTTAGTTCAGCATTCGAAAAATTACCGCAGGAAAAGAAGAGCGTCGCTGTATTACTGGAATCATGATCGACGAAGTGACTTGTTTATTTTTGGTTATGTTATAACATAACCAAAATCACTCTTGCCAAGAATAATTATTCTGTTGGTAAAAGGGAAGCGATGAGCATGTATCAAGGAGACGACGTAATGAATGCCGTGTTAACCAAGCCTTTGGCTACCAATAGCAGCCAGCCACTCAACATTAGTTCAGCTGTGAGTATTCAGGATAAGGCAAATCACAAGCCAAGCTTGAGTGCTTCTGAGCAGCCAACGGTATTAGCGGATATCTACCAAAGTGATATTAATATAGCGGTATGGCAGCGACAGTTTGATGAAGGCTTAACGACGGCAATTAGTGAATTTATCGCCTTGAATCCAAACTTTAGTAAGTCTGTTAGCGTGTCACCTGATAATGCTTTCGATAAGTTGGAATTTGCTACCGATGGCACCGCCTCTAAAGCGCTATTAGAAAACATGGCAGAGCTGGTGGATATGTTCTGTTGTTTGTTTGAGCTTGAAGAAGTCGGGTTGCGTTTAGCCGTTCTGAATAAAGCGATGTGCCCACGTTTCCATTTTGATCAAGTGCCTTGCCGCTTGGTGACAACTTATCATGGTGTTGCGACTCAATGGTTGCCAAACGACTTAGTCGACCGTTCTAAGCTAGGGCTAGGGGCTAACGGAAAGCCTGATTCTGTTTCAGGCCTGTACAACGACGAATCTGACATCCAGAAAATGGCCAGTGGTGATGTTGCGTTATTAAAAGGGGAGCGTTGGAGTGGCAATGAGAATAGAGGCCTTGTTCACCGTTCACCAGTCACTTCATCTGACGAAACACGATTGCTGTTAACGTTGGACTTTGGTTGATCAACTTTTGACTATTTAGTTCGCAACCTGTTTCTATTCAGACGTTCAACTCATTTAAATACCTTCCTAATGAGCTAACGGCATGGCGCGATCTGTGCCGTTATTATTCTCAAACAGAGACACTCATCAGCTGACCATGTTTAGCACATTAATTCAAAATTTAGAGTTTACCATTCTCTAAATCAATGGGTTACGATGCGTGCACTTACTCACATATATCAATATTTCAGTTCCTCATCGGTTTCTTAATTTATTTTAAAGCGTAAAATATATCCCGCTTGCAAACCTCTTTGGCAACCAATTTGTTCGCCACGGTTTTTTACTTCCACATTATAGGTTTCCTATGTTCAAGAAACTCTCGCTTAAAAATAAACTGGCGATTTCAGCCAGTATGGCCATTATCCTGGGGGGGATCTTGGTCGAGGCATTGTCTTTTCGTGCTTCATTGCAAAGGTTGGATACAGAAGTTGAACAGCGTTTAGAAGGCGCATCGGCTTCTTACAATCAATATGTATCGGATTGGATCTTATCCAAAGAGCGTGCGCTTACTTCTCTTTCGAAAGAATCCAAACAAGAAAGCTTGGTGACTCACCTAAAACAGGTTCGTGATTCAGCCTCTTTTGATAATGTCTTCTTGGCGTTTCCAGACGGTTCGCAAAAGAACGCAAACGGAGTGGTATTGCCGCCCGGCAATGATGACCCACGTCTATGGGGTTGGTACACCAACGCGGTAGCAAACCCTAGTAAGGTGTTCATGGATAATCCAACGGTTGCAGCTGCAACTGGGGCGAATGTTGTGTCGCTGGGTACTGCCATGCAATTACATGGTCAACAGGTTGTGTTAGGCGCGGATGTTGAAATTACCGACATTCTTAATAGCCTAGAGCAAGTGATTCTTCCGGGTGAAGGTTACATGTTCATCGCGACCAATAAAGGCACGGTTTATACGCACCCTGACACCAAGTTACTGAACAAAAATATCAGCTCACTTGGGTTAGATTTTGCGGACGTACAAAAGGCGCTGACTAGCGGTAAAGACACTTCTATCGAGTTGAATGGCAGCGACTATGTTCTGTACGCACGTGCGATTGATGGAACGAGCCTGATTACTGTGAGCGTTGTTAACCATGACTCTCTGGTTGCGCCACTATTTGATGCAGTGATTGGTCAAGTGTTGGTGACGCTACTTGTGGTGATCGTATGTACCATACTGTTTAACCTGTTGTGTACGATTCTATTCCGCCCGTTGAACCACGTTTCTCAAGCACTGGCGCAAATCGCGAATGGTAGTGGTGATTTAACTCAACGCATTCATGTTGAAAACCAAGATGAAGTGGGCGAGTTGGCTCATAACTTCAATACCTTTGTTGGAAGCTTACAGCAGTTGATTGGCCATATCCGTGGGCAGTCAGAACAGCTAAACAGCCAGTCAGAGCAAAGTGCTCAGCGTGCGAACCGTTCGGTGGATGAGCTTAATCATCAGCAGCAAGAAATCACTATGGTCGCGACGGCCGTAACTGAAATGGCGAGCGCCACGCAAGAGATAGCATCGCATGCCGAGCAAACAGCAAAAGCGGCGCAAGATTCAGCGACAAGCACTAACAGTGGTCACGCTCTGGTTGTGGATACCAAAGGTTCAATCAATAACCTAGCCAATGAAGTTAATGAAGCGGGTAGTGTGATTAGCGAACTTAACAAGCATGCTCAAGAGATCTCGACTGTACTCGCAACGATTCAAGGCATTGCAGAGCAAACCAACTTACTTGCTTTGAATGCTGCGATTGAAGCGGCTCGTGCTGGCGAACAAGGTCGTGGCTTTGCTGTGGTTGCTGATGAAGTACGTGTGCTTTCGCAGCGCACTCACTCTTCAACGGAAGAGATCAAATCAACAATTGATATCCTGCAGCGTACAACGGCGCAAGCGGTTGAGCTGATGGAGAGCAGTTCTAAGTTGGCAATACATTCAGTAGAAGATGCCGATCGAGCTTCGCATGCGCTTGAAGAGATCAATACTGCAGTTGCTTTGATCAGCGATATGGCGACTCAAATCGCGACGGCTGCTGAAGAGCAAACACATGTGACGGGTGAAATTACCCAGAACGTGACGACCATTAAAGATGTTACCGACCACTTAGTTGTGGGCGCACAGGACAGCTTAACTGAGTCGAACGAACTTAAGAGCCAAGCCGCTGGCTTAAGTGACAAAGTGGCGACTTTTAAGCTTGCTTAACTGGTTCGCTCACTGATGCCTGATCAGTGAGTGTACGTTAAGCAATAAGCCAAAGCGACGTAGATTACGTCGCTTTTTTTGTATTTGTGAGTAATCGAATTCTTTACTAATCTACTTCTGAAAACTCTTTCAGCGCACTCATTGCAGCTTCTGCTTTGTCTTTTTGAACGAAGATGTGGTCGTGATAGTAGCCCGCAACCACGTTAGCGCTAATGCCGTAAGAGCCAAGCTTTGTCGCAAACGCCGCCGTTAATCCAACCGCTTCAAGGCTCGAATGTACCGATAAAGTGATAAGGCTAAATACACCGTCGAAGTTTAGCTGAGCTTTGGTCGCAACTTCTTCTTTCAGAACCAGTGTTAAACCTTCTTTCTCACGAAAAGTCGAGATTGGATTGAGCTGAACATAGTCTGCCAATCCCCCGCCTACAGTACAAAAAACATAGCTCCCGTCGATTAATTCTGGTGACATGGATTTCAGTAGAAGGTCTAGGTCGGTAATGGCAGCCATAGTCAGTTTCCCTGCGTGAATAAGCTAATTGATGATGTATGCAGTCACGATAGAAGCAACTGACAGTTAAGTAAAATTAATGATTTTAATTCTGCATCAGTTTTACTAATGGCAAGTTTTCCTCCTTAGTGATGGCATCGTACTTCTACCAACTTGTCGATTGTTCCATCTCGTCAGATAAATGGTCGATAAAGGCTCTTAACAGCGGTGTGACTTGCTTACGCGTTCCATAAATAGCATGAACACCGAGCGTTTTAGGTTGCCATTCAGAAAGCAGTGGCACTAATAGACCATCACGCATCAAGGTTTCCACTGAAGGGAAGGGCAGTAAACAGATACCGTTGCCTTTGAGTGTGGCAGAAAGCAGAACCTCTGAGGTGTTTGCACTGATATTCCCTTTAATCGGAACCGATTCGAGCCCATTGGGGCCATTGAACGTCCAAGCGGTTTTGCCAAAGTAACTGAACGATAAACAGTTGTGGTGCGCTAGATCTTGGGCTTCTGTGGGTGTGCCTTTCTCTTTTAGATATTGAGGCGATGCGCAAATCACGGAGCGGCATTCACCGATCTGCTTCGCGACAATATTGGGCGTCAGTTCGTTGGTTATGCGAATGGCCAAATCGATGCGTGACTCAACCAGGTTGACGGTCTGATCAGTCGAGATAATGTCGATAGAAACCTCTGGCCATTTGGCGATGAAGCGACTAATTGATTCCATCAAGAAGCTATCGACAATCGAGTAGCTCGCAGTAATACGCAGCTGACCTTTTAAATGCTCTCGGTTTTGGTTTCTGATCCCAGCTAGGGATGTTTCCAGTGCCAAAAGTTCTCTGGCGACCTCAAGTGTTTCTTTACCTGCGCTGGTTAAACTCAAGCTTCGTGTTGTTCTGTGAAGCAAGCGTGTGTCCATCCATGTTTCTAACTCACCCAAATAACGAGTGACCTTGGTTCGTGAGAGATCAAGGTGCTCTGCCGCTGCGCTCAAACTGCCACGTTCCACTATGGTGACAAAGACATTCATTGCCTCGAGTTTATCCATTGTTTTATTGCCTAGAGAATTAAACCGACCTCAGTATATGTCCGAAAACTGCAATAGTTAAAGTCAATTTGATATCTATTTCATCTAAAAACAATCAAATAAGATATTTGGACATTCAACGAGTTGGCAGGTGTTCAACTCCAAGTATCGGAATAAAGCCATGAATACGTTATCGAAAAACCTGTTATCAAAAAGCATGCTTTTAGGAACCATAAGCCTAGGAACCGTGCTGGCATCAAGTGTTGCTTTAGCTGTGGATCTGAACATCACTCACTATAACCCCGGTGAGAACGCGATATTCCCTGCAAGCTCGGTATTGGTTTCGGGTGAGAAAGAAGTGATTCTATTTGACGCACAATTCAGTGTCGCAGACGGACAAAATTTGGTGGAGCAAATCAAAGCCACAGGCAAAAAATTATCGATGGTTTACATCAGCAGCGGCGACCCAGATTACTACTTTGGTTTGGAACCGATAGTTTCGGCATTTCCTAACGTTAAAGTCGTTGCCAGTGAAGCCGTTGTCGCGCATATCAAACGCACCAAAGATGCAAAGCTTGAATACTGGGGGCCTATATTAGAAGGCAACGCGCCCTCTAAGGTGATTGTTCCAATGGTGATGAACGACACAACATTAAGCATCGAAGGTGAAACCATCGAAGTGAAAGAGATAAATACACACCAAGCTTACCTATGGGTTCCGTCTGAAAAAACGGTGTTTGGTGGCGTGTCGGTGTATAGCGGTGTGCATGTATGGATGGCAGATACTGCATCGAAAGAGATTCGTAGCCAGTGGTCACAATCGTTGGAGCGTATGAAAGCACTAGAGCCAGAGGTTGTAATTCCGGGTCACTATTTAGGTGAAATGCCAACAGGAATAAATGCAGTTCACTTCACGAAGGATTATGTGGCTGATATTGAAAAAGCGTTGGCGAGCAAAAGTAATCCAACATCGGTCGAGATCAGTGATTACATGAAGAAAGCCTACCCGAAATTTGAGGCTACGGAAGGCGATTTAGAACTTGGCGCGAAAGTGCTAAGCGGCGAGATGGCTTGGCACTAGAGTTGATTATCTCGGTTGTGTCCCAGAACAGTCTGAAGATTGTATGCTAGATTTATTGGTGATACACAACTGGAGATATCGATGATCTGGCTTTCAGTGAAAGTACTACAGATTGGACTTGTCTATGGATACAGGAAGTATCAAAAAACGAAAAGAGCTCCAGCTTAGGAGCTCTTTTTTTGTTTCGGAGAGACGACTTTCTATTTCAAGTGAGAAAGAAAATCAGCATTTACCCGGTTTACTGTTAGTAGTCAGATTAGCCTAGTAGCCAGATCCGCCCTGCAACTCAATATCACCAATAAGCGAAAGTATGTTGAAAATAGAACCCATTACTCCTCACATCGGCGCTCGTATTCACGAACTAGAGCTTTCTACATGCAGTGCTGATGAACTCGATAAGGTGTATCAGGCACTTATTGCCCATCAAGTGATCTTTCTCGACGGGCAGACTTTGTCTCCAGAACAACACTTGATGATTGCACAGCGCTTTGGAACGTTAGAACCTGCACATCCTTTCTTCCCTCACGTGGAAAGTGCGCCACAGGTGAGTGTGATTGAAACAACCCGTGGCAATGCGCCAAAGGAAAGTTATTGGCATACCGACTCAACGTGGCGCAGCTTGCCGTCGAAAGCTTCCCTGTTGCATGCTCAACACATTCCAAGCATTGGTGGTGACACTATCTGGTGTTCTATGACTGCGGTTTTTGAATCTCTACATGAAGATATGAAAGCTAAGTTGAGAGGGTTGTCGGCGACTCATTCGCTTGTGGCCTTTGAAGGTATAGAATCAGAAGACATTGATCTCGATTGGCACAAATCCTTGATTAAAACAGCACAGGAGAATCCGCCAGTGGTTCACTCTGTTGTTCAAGTTCATCCTGAAACGGATAAAGAAACGCTCTGTATCAATGAACAGTTTACTCGTTATATCAACGAACTCGACCGCAAAGAGAGTGATGTTTTACTCAGCCAACTGTTTGAAATTGCGAGACGCCCTGAGTTTCAAGTTCGTTTCAAATGGGACAACGGCTCAATGGCGATCTGGGATAACAGGGTAACGCAACATTACGCAGTGATAGATTACGGGGATACTCCAAGAAAAATGCATCGAGTAACAGTGACATAGCGGTAAGCTGAACACAGTTATCAAAAGAACACCGCGCATGCCCATCCCTGAACCAAGCACTCGTACTTAAATTTAAGCGTCAGCAGGGTGCATCATTCATCTACGCTTAATAATAAAAACAAATGCGTTGGTACATATTTGATTGAAACCTCACTGCTCGGACGTGATGTGTAATATAATCGGCGCCAAAATATAAGTATAAAAACCAAATCATAGAATTAATAAACGTCAGGGCTTAGAGAGCAAAGTATTTCGTATGAACGCGATTCGTAAAGTTTACCAGTACGCAGAACCGAATTTAACCCTCGTGGGTTGGATGGGCTTTGTCGGCTTCCCAATTTACTACATTGTGTGGGAGTTTTTGTTCCCGCAACCCTACGAAAACTTAGCGCTTCGCCTGTTTTGCTCGGTATTGTTCTTTGGCATTATATTTCGCAATCGCGTCCCATTTGAATGGCGAAAATACCTTCCGGCTTATTATCAAGTTGCCGTAACTATCTGTTTGCCAGGTTTCTTCTTCTACATGCTGCTAATGAATAATTGGTCCAACGTTTGGGTTATGTCATTCATGTCGGCTATTTTCCTCCATATTTTATTGGTGCACGTGACGAGAGTGATGTTTGCACAAACCTTTGCCGGTATTGGGATTGCTACCTTGTGCGCTTGGATTGCACAAGGCTTCTACCTCGAACTCACAATGGATTGGACGCATGTGCCAATCTTTTTGTTTATCTACTTATTCGGCAACTTGTTCTACTTCCGCAATCAGGTGGAACATGAAAACAAGGTGTCATTGGCGAAGTCTTTTGGTGCGGGTATTGCCCATGAGATGCGAAACCCTCTAAGCGGATTACTTACCTCTATTGATGTCATGCAGTCCATATTGCCGAACCCTAAAAGTGGCGATCAAAAAGGGCAATATGCGTTAAGCAATGAAGAAGTGATTCAGTTGCGTGAAGTGGGCGATGAAGCGATGGAGATCATTCATTCCGGTAACGAAACGATAGATCTGTTACTGACTTCAATTGATGAAAACCGAGTCTCTCGATCTACGTTTAAGAAGCATTCAGCGCAAGCGGTGGTTGAGGATGCGATAGACAGTTTCAATTACAAGCGCTCTGCTGATAAATCAGCAATCTCTTTAGACGTACAGAGTAACTTTGATTTCTTGGGTAGCGACACTTTGTTGAAGTACGTGATGTATAACTTGTTCAAGAACGCATTCCACCATCGCAGCCCTGAAGATTTTTATATTCATGTCACCATGTCTAGTGATGAAGTGGCCAATCAAATAATGGTTACCGATAACGGATCAGGCATCTCAAATGATGTGATTCGACGCATTTTTCAGGACTTTTATACTACTGGCCAATCGGGTAATTACGGCTTAGGTTTGCCATTTTGTCAGAAGGTAATGCGCTCGTTTGGTGGTGAAATTAAATGTCAGTCTGAAGTGGATCAATGGACACAGTTCACGATGACTTTTCCGTCTTTGTCTTCCCATTCGGTGAAAGAAATCAAGAATGAACTGACTAAACTTAAGACTGTGCTAATGGTGAGTGACCAGAAAGTTCTCACCAATAAAATGACTGAGGTAGCCCGTTTTATGGGGTTTGAGCTCACGGTGTTGGATGTAGCATCAGCGCTTAAAAATAAGGAATACCAGTTCGAATTCGACTTGATTTTCGTTGATATGGAGAGCTTGGATTTAAGAGCCAATTGCCTCGATAAGATTGAATCGTTACTTTCGTTCACTGAGGCGCGAATCATTTACTTGTATGAGCGTCATCCTATCAAGCGTGTACGTAACATTTCTTTCGAGCCTATTTGGGTGGAGACACAAGTTTGGCTACTGAATACCAAGGCGACCATCGAACGCTTACTTTTCGACTCCAACTATGTGATGCCATCAGTTTCTGTAAAACCGTTAGAGGCTACCAATAAGCGCACGATCATGGTGGTCGATGACAACGAATCTCTGCGCCGATTTACGGCAATGTTATTGGAAAAGCAGGGTTTTGATGTCGTACAGAAAGAAGATGGGCAACAAGCCTTAGACGCGTTGGATAGCGATGATATTGATTTAATTCTGATGGATATCGAGATGCCAATCATGGACGGTGTTGAAGCTTCTCGTCGAATTCGAAGCGCTAACAAAGCATACTCTTCAGTGCCAATTATTGCTCACACGGGTGACAGCTCGCCAGTCACTTTAGAGAAAATGGAATCGTCAGGCATGTCAGACTTTATCGTCAAACCGGCAGACAAAAACCGACTGTTCGACAAAATTGCTCACTGGATTTGATTTGTTGCACCGTCCGGTTATCCAGCTGAACTAGATAAACAGATAAACAGATAAACAGATGAACACAAGAAAAGAGCTCAGCAATTCGCTGGGCTCTTTTTGTATCGCGACATGATAGCGTCCATTCAGTCCTGCCGTTTATATTGATTATCGGAAGGGATCTTATCTTTCAAAGAATCCTGTTGTGTGAATTGCCCTTACAATCACACGAACTCTAATTCCGGATGATTGTACGCTTCATGACAAACGGTGAGCACATGGTCAATATCTCTTGGTGTCATGTCGGCATTGACCGAAAAGCGGATGATGTTTTTGTTCTTGCCCGTCGCGGGGCGGCAGAAAACCGCACCGAATACATCTCGTTCTTCGAGGAAATCACGAACACGTTCGGTGTTTCTTTCACTACCACACTCTAGTGCCACAATTTGAGACTCGCTGCGGATGTTAAAGCCAATCCGTTTGAGACCGGTAGTAAGCGATTTAGCGCTTTTGAATAAGGCTTCTCGTTTGTCTTCTGCGCCTTTTATTACCTCTAATGTTTTCTCTAAACGAACCACCTCTTGTGGTAACACGGTCGAGCTGAAAATAGCTGGATACGCGACAAAAGGTAAGGTTTCTGAAAGCTGCTTCGGCCCAAGAATAGCGCCTGCACGATAAGCAAAGGTTTTAGCCAAGCTAACGGTAATGAAGTCGACTTGGTTAGTGATACCCAATGCGTGAACTAAGCCAGCACCATTTTCCCCATGCGTACCCAGTGAATGCGATTCATCAACGACAACGGCACAATCAAACTCCTGCGCCATTTCGTAGATGTCGCGTAGTGGGGCGATGGTGCCGATTGTGCTGTAAATCGAATCGACCACAATAACGCCGGAGCCGTGGCGCTCTAGCTGTTTGCGCAGGTGATTCATATTGTTATGCATAAACGGGTGGGCGAGGGCGCCTGCAGCGCGAATGCCTTCCCATAGCGACATGTGTGCAAAGAAGTCAATGTACACAGGTGTGCCCGGTGGGCAGATGGTTTGCAATAGCCCAATATTAGCAGCCCAGCCAGACTGAGAAAGCAAACAGCTCTCCATTCCGACATAGTTCGCGAGCTCAGTTTCAAACGCAGGTTTAGACTGCTCATCTTGTAAGAAAATTGCAGACATCACTACGTTGTCATCTTGTTCGACAATCGCCGCTTGATGGGCTTGTTGGATCTGTTTGTTGTGTGACAGCGCTAAGTAATCATTGCTCTGCATCACAACGGAATTACGCTGGGGGCGTTTACCCAATACTAAATGCTTCTGGCTTTGGTTCTGGGTAATCAGGTCTTGAATATAGAAGTTCAAGCGTTCTTCGATAAAGGAAGGTAGTGGTTTGTTTTTTGTTTTATCACTCATAATAGTTCTCTTCAAATACAGGAAAACGCCAGCGCTGACGGCTGTATATTGACGATAAAAAGTGATGTGTCATTAGCCAAGTTGCATAATTTTGTGGGTGCTTGCAAACTCAGCATTTAAGGGTTTTGAGGCGAGTGGGTTTCCTTACGGTTCGGGGCTTTACCCGAATTAAGATAGGAATAATAGCCTTCTTTTTTATGACAAAAGGCTATTAGAATTCGGCATTCGAAGGCATTTAAAAAAGCGGATTTTGAAAGGCTACGTGCTACGTGCTACGTGCTACGTGCTGTTAGCTGTGAATATGGATAAGCTCGATTAAGGCATCCAATTGCTGCTTGGCTCCACCCTCTAACGAATACCCAATATTGATGCGTAAGCAATTGCTGTAAAGGTCGAGAGTGCTGAACAGGTGTCCAAGCCTAATATCAATGTTCTTCTCGGTAATGCCCTGAGCAAAGGCTGACTGGTTCAAGCTTGGGATTTGCAGCCAAAGCACCATGCCACCTTGTGGATTACTTATCTTCACATCTTGAGGAAGGTGCTGAGCCAAATAACTTAGGTATTGTTGGCGCAAAGACAAGATCTGAGTGCATCTTCTCCTCACGTGCTTAGCGTATTGGCCAGATCCAATAAAGTCAGCAACCGCAAGCTGAGTGGGCAGGGCAACGCCGTAGCTCGCAGCTGAGAACTGAGCCTTGTATTCGTTGATAAACCTGCCCGGCAAGCACCATCCCAAACGGTAACTCGGTGACAAACTTTTCGATACTGATCCACACCATAAGACAAAACCGCCTTTGTCGTAGTATTTCGCGGGGAGCGGCGTGTGTGAGGAGTAGGACAGTTCCAGATACACATCATCTTCAATGATCGGCACTCGATAGTGATTCGCTAATTCAGCCAGTTTCTGCTTTTGAGTGGCTGACATGTTGATCCCTTGAGGGTTCATATGAGAGGTACAAAAGATCGCGGCATCGACTTGTTTATTTTTCAAATGCGCTTCCAGTTGTTGCAAGTCGACACCA
This sequence comes from Vibrio sp. 10N.261.51.F11, assembly GCF_041471665.1. Lineage (NCBI taxonomy): Bacteria > Pseudomonadati > Pseudomonadota > Gammaproteobacteria > Vibrionales > Vibrionaceae > Vibrio > Vibrio sp. 10N.261.51.F11. The sequence goes on from NZ_JBFROW010000003.1 coordinate 33,533, forward strand.
TCATCTAGAGACGGGATCTCGATGATTTTTCGCGACATTTGTCCGAGCAATTCCAGAATACCGTTGAAACATGGCGAGCTAATAGCGATGGTGTCGCCTTCTTTAGTGCAAGATTCAAGTGCGGCCTTAATCGCAGACATACAGCCAGCCGTAATCACCATCTCTTCAGGTGAAAAGTGCACATCGAGCTTGGCAAAATGAGTGGATAATGCCTGTCGTAAAATCGGCTCACCTTGTGTATCTGGGTAATGGTTAAGCCTGTTGCTCATACGCCTAATAGCGCGACGAAAACTTCGTTCCAGTTCAACGATCGACTGCTCATCATTAGTGGTGCTCGAAACCCCTAAAGGCCCATTGATTGAGTTGTGAGTCGATGAGGTTTGCCTAACGCTGGACACCTTACTCTCAAACTGTGCCCACTCTGGGGTTGAGTGAGCAGGTTTATGAGGAGAAACAAAATATCCCGCTTGCGGTCGAGAATGAATCCAACCTTGTGATTCCAGTTTTTGGTAGCAGCTCACCACGGTCGACATGCTGATCGCCTGTTGCTTGGCGCTACTTAGTCAGTTAAGGCTTTGTGTTCGGTGTGGGTATCTGGGGTATGGCTTCATGGTCGATCACTGCTGGTTTATCGTCTGGGCTTTCATCGGTCTTGCTTTCAACCAACGTATTAATCGGCATGGCGGTTGGCGTGTGGTTGTTCAAGGAGAGTGCTTCTATTCGTAAATTATTGGGTGCGATGCTAGCTATGTGTGCATTGGCGGTATTGGTATCTGCAGCTACGGGTAATGTCACCGTTAATGGCGTGATCTTGATTATGATTGCGGCGTGCAGTTGGACCTTGATGGGCGTGATTGTTAAGGCATCGAAAACCACTCAAGCTTTTGCGTTCAATGTCTGGGGGATGCTGTTTGCTCCAGTGCCATTAGTGTTATTTGCCGTGATGTTACATGGTGACCAAATTATCTGGCAGGGCATCGAACAATGGGATTGGAACACGACGATTGCGGTGCTGTTTCAGGCTTACCCAACCACGCTATTTGGTTATTGGGTATGGAATAAGCTGCTAATCCAATACCCTTTAAGCACGACCGCGCCGTTAACCTTGTTAGTGCCTATCTTCGCATTGATTAGCGGTTACTTTATGTATGATGAGGTGCTGTCTGTGGCTCAGGTTGTTGCATCAATACTGTTTCTTGTCGGAATTGGTTTGATTGTGAAACCTGCGAATGTAACGAATACCAAAGCGACACAAACACTTGCTGAACAAAAATGATTGAAGAAAGCTGATATTGCATGAGCAGCTTTGAATGACAAATAAGACCTCGCACTTGTGAGGTCTTATTCTATGTCGAAGAAGTGAAGTTATTTAAATAACCAACTTACTAAGCAATCAACTAACCATACACGCAAGTAACTGGCTCTCAAGATCATCGTCTATTTCTAGACCGATCATTTCTATTCTGATTTCGATACACTCATCGAGTTCTGATTCCGTCAAGCCATCCTCTGTTAAGTTGTAACCGAAAACCTCAAAAGAACATAGGCTTTTATAAGTGAATTCGAATTAAATTCTGAAATGATACAAATCTTATATTTAATAACGCTTATTTAGTAACCTCTGTTGAGTCCCATATCAAATCAAGTGGCTGATTTTATTGGGTATCGGAGAAAAGTCTCAAAAATTATTATTTAGTTCGCTAAAGTTTTAAATTCTATTAATGGTTATTTGTATGGAATATAACGCCATTTCGTTACTGTTGAGTAGATGGTTTTTAGCTATATATGTGAAATTTGAAGCGACTTATCTTTCTGATTTGAAAGAATAATTAAATAGTTAAGATAAAAAAGTTGGCGAAAATCAGAAGCTTGGCATACACTTTCCTAGTAAATGACCTTATCTCATTGATTGAATAGGGTAAATGCTTTGGCGCTACTGGCGATGGTAGCAATGTTTAACATAGCTTTGAGGAAAGTTTTATGGCACTCACGAAGGCCGATTTGGCTGAGAACCTGTTTGAGACACTCGGATACAGCAAGCGGGATGCCAAGGAAACGGTGGAAGTGTTTTTCGAAGAAGTTCGTAAAGCGCTCGAAAATGGCGAACAGGTAAAACTGTCTGGTTTTGGTAATTTTGATCTTCGCGAGAAAAACGAGCGACCTGGTCGTAACCCGAAAACTGGTGAAGACATTCCAATTTCTGCTCGACGTGTTGTTACTTTTAGACCGGGACAAAAACTAAAGGCCCGTGTCGAAAATATTAAAATCGAGAAGTAGCCAAGCAATAGACCACGCCTAGCGTGGTCTTTTTGTATCTGCATAGAGTTTAAGCTAAACGCATTTCTTTAATTTTTAGTAACCTTTCTCAAACTCCATCTATTTACTGTCCGGTAAGAACTTGCTTTAGATGCGAAAACAGAGGCTAGGCCTCTGACTTTGAATCTTCACTCTAAAGGGCTTGTTGAACCTTACTTGCGATGTCTTCAGACACCCAAGGCTTCCATACCTGTGGTGAGCTTTCTAGAAAGTAATACATGGCTTCTTCGGCGTCGGCTTGGTTGTCTTCCATCCAGGCCAGCAACTCACTCATTTGTTTATTGGTAAAACCACGCTTTTCAAAGTATTGGTAGGCAAGAGGTTCGTTATTAGCAAAGGCTTCTGTGGTGATTGTGTGAACCGGTGCTGGTGGATACATGGTCACTTTAGGAGATTCACAATCAGGTTGTGTCGTACAGTTACGGAATTCCTCAATGTCAGTACCACTTCCGAAATCAACCTTCACCATTTCATACTTACCTAGCACAGGCGTAGGCGACCAGTAATATCCAAACCATGCTTTTTTGCGTTCGTAAGCTTTCGCTATCGTACCTGCTAAAGCGGCGCCTGAGCCGGGATCAACCATTTCAAAATTGTGATCTTCTAACTTAAGCGCATCGAACAGGTGACCGGAGGTAATCTGACAAGTCCAACCCGCAGGGCAGCTATAAAACGCAAACTTCTCATCATCTTCTGGGTGTTCAAACAGCTTTGCGTTTTTAATCACACCTTCAATGGTTGTAAGCTCTGGGTACTGTTCAACAAGGTAGTTTGGTACCCAGAAACCTTCTTCACCGCCGTTGACCAAAGACTTGCCCGCGTAACGTAGACGCTTATCCGCAACACCCTTATCCAACGCTTCTTTGATGCCATTAGTCCAAAGCTCTGGCGCAACATCAGGTTGACCTTTTTCAATCATTGACGTGCCCGTAGGGACGCTATCACCGGGGGATTAAGTCCGCTTCACAGCCGTAGCCGTTATTCAAAATGAATTGGTCGACATGAGCAATAGGCTCGCCGAGTTCCAGTTCATGTCTGCAATGGTGATCTTTCCGCATTCGTCAGCACTAGCGTGTACAGAAAACGCAGCAAGTAGCGCGATGGAAAGCATGGATTTGTTATTCTGCATTGACGTAATTCCTTTTCTTGTCAGAAGCTTATTCGCTATAGAAACAGAAATGTTCGACGGAGAAAAGAGACTGAGATCTAAATTTAAACGATCTGATTATTTGGGATAGGAAGTGGAGAGGCTACTCAACAAGTACTAAAAAGGGCTGCGAGTGCAGCCCTTGTGATGTTTATTGGAATAGCCTATCTATGTGTTAAGCCGCTTTAATGTGCGTTGTAATGTACGGTTGCCATGCTTGTTGGTAAAGCTCTAAAGATTGGCGTCGTAGGCTATTGATTTGTGCCGCTTCGATATCGTTGATTGGGCGATGTTCTGCAATTGCGTGACGCTCAATACCTTGGATAATTTCGTACAGCTCGTGCTCAGGACCACTTTTCACATCAGCAATCGCTTTTAAGTGAAGTTGAACCTCTGCAATGATGTTGGTTTTAGGCAAACGAACCAACAAGTTAAGGTCACGGTAACCAGAGTCAGCCGGCGATTTAAACTTATTTTTCAGCTTAACAACGTCTGCTTCACGGCTTAGCGCTTCGTAAACTTCAACCAAGCTCTCTACATCGTTCGCGATGATAGTTGCACGGGCTAAGTCGGTAATTTTTGTCACATCACCATCAAGCTCAAGGGCGATTTTTTCTTCTGCGCGAGCTTGAGATTTAACGCCAGCAAATAGCGCTTCAGAATTGGTGAGTAGGGCAGTACTTTTACAGATAGTTTCTAGTTCAGCTTGGCCTTGATGCGCTTTGCTGTACAAAATATCGAAGTCGGTGTAAGGCTGAGTCGGGCGTGAGTCGAAGGCTTTGATGCCGTAAAGGCCGCTCAAACTATGACGGAATACGTTTGAAGATACTTGGTTTTGCGCAGGAGTGCGCGTTTGATCTGTTGAACTTGTTGAAACAGGTGCTGCTGCGAATGCAGGCGCTCGGCTCAATACCAAAAGCATTAGGGCCGTCGTACGGAGAAATACACTCATTCAAACTCCAAAATACAAGGTTACAAAAAACGGGTAGTCAAAAGGGGTAACCAGTAACGCACAAGAGTAAAAACAGCTTAACTAATTTCACTACATATTAAATGAGGCTAGCTAAGACAGAAACCAATTCTAACGTTTAATATTGCTTTAAAATGTGAAGATATAGCCAAATAACCCAACCGTTAGTTCCGCAATTATCAGAACTTTGAACTTAGCCAGTTTCTGATTTTATCGAAATCAATTTAGTACTTTAAACCAAGCTAAGGTTGCTCTTACCTCTCTATACTGTACCCTTGCATTATGACTGTTTAACATGAACGAAAGATGAATAATCCTGAATTTTGGCACAATAAATGGGCAGCCAACCAAATTGGTTTCCACCTCGAAGATGTAAACCCACTTCTGATTAAATTTTGGGAAAATACTGAGCCTAGCTACGAGAAGAGTGTGTTTGTTCCACTTTGTGGCAAAAGTGAAGATCTGATTTGGCTAGCTTCAAAGCATGAAGATGTTCAAGGTGTCGAGTTAAGCCAGATTGCGGTTCGCGCATTTTTTGCAGAGCACCTTTATACCCCGACTGTGACTCAAATTAGCGGTCAGCACGAGCTCTACCAATTCGATGAACTGAACATCTACACGGGCGATTACTTTTCAGCGCCAATCCAACCTGTCGATACCATTTATGATCGCGCGTCTTTAGTCGCATTGCCTGAAGAGATGCGAGTGCAGTATGCAGAGCGTTTAAAACAACTGCTGAAACCGGGTGGTAAGATCCTTCTGGTGACTCTAGATTATGACCAAAGCGAGATGGCGGGGCCTCCGTTTAGCGTGCCTAAACTAGAGATCGATCAGTTGTTTGCGGGTTACAAGATTACGTTATTGAACCAAGACATTGCAGACCAAGAGCACCCTAAGATTGCTAAGAAAGGTTTGTCTCGATTCAATGAGGAAGTGTACTTGATTGAGTCGGAAGTCTAAGCTCAGTTTGCTTACGAAAAGATAACACTAACAAAAAGACGGGCTCGATAGCCCGTCTTTTTTATTGTTCAGATTTGAACTCGTGATTGTTCAGAATTGAATAGCAGGTTAGTAAATCACTTTTACTTTTGACGCGCTCTCAATTGCATCTTCAATCGCTGTCTCAGTGCTGTTGCGACGAGTAAGCGCCACACCAAGACGACGGCGACCATCGATATCAGGCTTACCAAACAAGCGAACTTGCGTTTGTGGTGCGTCTAGCGCTTCTGCAAGGCCTTCAAAGCGGATATTCGTTGATGTGCCTTGACCAAGGATTACGGCAGAGGCACAAGGGCCATACTGAGTAATTGATTTGATCGGCATACCTGTAAATGCGCGTACGTGTAGTGCAAATTCCGATGAGTCTTGAGACATCAGAGTAACCAAGCCAGTATCATGTGGGCGAGGGGAGACTTCATTGAAGATCACGTGGTCGCCTTTAACGAACAGTTCAACACCAAAGATGCCGTGACCGCCTAATGCGTTAACCACTTGCTCTGCCGTGTATTGCGCCGCTTTAAGTGCGTTGTCAGACATGACCTGTGGCTGCCATGACTCGCGGTAATCACCGTCTTCTTGGCGGTGACCGATAGGCGCACAGAAATGCACACCATCAACAGCGCGAACGGTAAGTAACGTAATTTCGTAATCAAAGTCGATGAAGCCTTCAACGATTACACGACCCGCGCCAGTACGACCGCCTTCTTGTGCGTAGTCCCAAGACTTCTGAATGTCTTCTTCTGTTTTGATCACGCTTTGGCCTTTACCTGAAGAGCTCATTACTGGCTTAACAACGCAAGGCATACCAACAAATTCAACGGCTGCTGAGAAATCTTCAAAGGTATCTGCAAAGCGGTAAGGAGAAGTGCTCAGTTTTAGCTCTTCTGCAGCTAGGCGACGGATACCTTCGCGGTTCATCGTTAGCTTAGTCGCATTCGCAGTTGGAACGACATTTAAGCCTTGCGCTTCTAGTTCTACCAGTTTGCTGGTGGCAATAGCTTCAATTTCAGGAACCACATAATCTGGCTTTTCTAGTTCAATGATCGCTTGAAGTGCATCGCCGTCTAACATGTCTAATACATGGCTACGATGCGCAACTTGCATCGCTGGTGCGTCTGCATAACGGTCACAAGCAATAACTTCCAAACCTAAACGTTGGCACTCGATAGCAACTTCTTTGCCGAGTTCACCTGAACCTAATAGAAGTACACGAGTAGCATTTTCACGAGTAGCAGTACCAAACATAGAAATTCCTTCCGATCTTTTGAACGATTGATTGAAAACGGGGTGATCATACTTATTTCAATGATAAAAGCAAACGTTTGCGCAAGTTGTTGCGTTAATTACAGGTATAAAAAAAGCAGCCCCGTTAAATAGGGCTGCTCATTTAAAATTTTGTTAATTAGATGTAATTAGATTGCTAAGTAAGTCACTGGAATGTCGGGATTAATCGCTTCTAATGTAGATTGCGTATCCGCTAGGTGACTGATGCTACCTTCGGCAATTTCAACCAACGCTGCACTTTCAATCTGTTCAAAATCGAAGCCAGCCAGTTTAAGTTGAATCAACGCCACTTGTAGAGGAGGTAAGCTCGGGTTGAACGCTGCGTTTTCAGCGTAAGCACCGGTGAAAACCTCGCCTGACGTCAATTGCAGTGAAACACCACTTAGGTTTTTGGTGTAAGGCGCATGGCTGCGGTTTAGTGCTGCTAGCGCTTCTACAACAATAGGCGTTGTTTCTTCAGTCGTGTGTTTATGATCAAGCTTAGTCATTAGGCCAGTCGTCACACCTAAGTCAGCAGGGCCGAATGAGTCTGGTAGGTACTCTTGCAGAGACATTTCATCACGTTGTGGAAGCTGAACTTTAAGTTCTTTTGCTGTGGTCAGTTCGTTCATGAATTGACGACAGTGACCACAAGGGCTGAAATTGATTGTGATATCAGAGATACCTTGCTCGCCTTTCATCCAAGCGTGGCTGATTGCAGATTGCTCAGCGTGTACTGTTTGGCCAAGTTGAGCACCAGCAATTTCAAGGTTTGCACCAAAATACAGAGTGCCAGATAAACCACGCACGATTGCACCAACATAAAAGTCAGATAACGGAGCGTAAGAATAAGCTGCGGCAAAAGGAAGTAGCGCAATACGTAGTTCGTCATCCGCTAGACCACTTGCTTGCAGTAGGCTAGCAAATTGTTCTGGAGACAATGTCGCGTCAAAGTTGTCTGCTAATACGATGTCACTCAAAAGCGCTTTCATTGATGATGGAGCACTTTCCAGCGCCAGGGTAATACGACTGTTCATGTTGAATCCTTAATTGACCTTAGGCTTTAAGTTTATGCAATGCTCAAGAATTTTCTGTGATAAATATCACTATTGAATTGTTGTTGTTACATTGGTTTGCATAATTAGAGTGAGGTCACACTTGAAATCGATTACAAGCGCCATTTATACAGCTGATATCGCACTTATTGCTCGTAAAAGACCGTGACTTGACTGCTATTGCTAAATAATTGCGAATAAAAAGCCCAAACAGACACTGTAATAAACAGCATTCTGGTTGGGCTGAATCGCGTAGTGATCGTTTAGGTTAAGAATAGAACCAAACCACGAGCGAAAATATAATCGGTGCGATGATTGAGGTAATGACGCCACAAAGCACAAGAGCCAAAGAACTGAATGCTGCATCTTCCTGATTCTTTTCAGCACAGGTTGCAGTGCCTAAAGCGTGAGACACGGTACCCATGGTTAAACCACGCGCGATCGGGCTCTTAATACCAATGAGATTGTAGATTGGGTAAGCAAAAATTGCCCCAAATAGACCAACAATCAATACCAGTATTGCCGCAATCGCTGCTTCACCACCTAAATGGCTCGATACTTCCATTGCAATTGGCGTGGTGACTGATTTGCCTAACAAGCTCGCAATCAAAGTTAAGTCCGCTTTAAATGCTACTGCGATCACTGCCGTTGTTGTCATCGACATCACACTGCCTAGCGTGCACGCAAAGGTAATGATGCGCCAGTTGGCTCTGATTTGAGGTAGCTGCTCATAAAGTGGGTAAGCAAGTGCAACAACCGCAGGCTGCAGCATGTAGGTAATCCAAGTGTTGTCAGCATAGTAAGTCTCAAACGGTACTCTAAAGAACGTGAGAATCGGAATGATGATACCAATGCTGATAAGCAGGGGGTTACACAGCGGCGAGTTTACTTTTTGACTTACCCAGCGAGCAAATAGGAATACCACGATGGTGAGTAGAATCCACATGATCAGTTACCTCTCGAAAGCAAGCGGTCTAAGAACCATGATAAGGATACTAACACCAATAATGTGCCACCAACGGCGCTCGCCATAATTGGCAATGCGTTCGCGATGAGCATGTCGAAGTGATCCATCAACCCAACACTGATCGGAACAAACAGTAAGATCATTAGGCGGATAATCAAGCTTGCGCCGGGTTGTACCCAGTGCGAAGGAACAATACCAATCACCATGGCGGCAAACAGAATCAACATGCCAAAAATACTGCCAGGGATTGAGGTATCCAAAAAGTGCTGTAACGCGTTACCTGCTGTAAGTGCACCTATGATTAAGGTGAAGGAGATTAAGCAGTAAACCAGTTGGATCAATCTTTCTTTCAAAGTGTTACGTCTCTTGATAATGGAATTAGCTAGCTAACTTTTCTACGTATTGATAAACCGCCTTCAAGATAGCCATTTTCTTCTCGTCGCTTTCATGTTCATGCGCGAGGTTTTCAAGGTTTAGCATGTACTCTTCTAAACGGCTTTCGTAAAACTCACGACAATGGTTCGCCCATTTCAATTGCTCAGCTTCGTCGAGCGTCCATGGGAAGTTACGCGCACGGTAACGGAACAGTAACGGTTTAATACGTTCATCACCGAAGGTGATATCTAAAGCTGCCAAGTTATTTGGGTCAGTTTCGCGAATGATGTTCATCGCTGTTTTATCAGCAGGTGAGAAGAAACCGTCATAAAGGTGTGTATCAACATCATCACTCTTTTCGTACTCTCGCTCTTGTGAGTACAGGCCGATCAGTTTTTCGCGGATCTCTGGGTGTTCGCGCAGCAGTGCCAAGTTCTTCAAGCATTGTTGGCGATCAATACCGATGGTTTCGGCATTTTCAGCCGTCAGCGTTTTGGCTGGAGCAAGAATAGGGCACTTGTTCAGTTGAACCAATTTGATTGGTACTGGTAGCTCGTCTTCACCCAGTTCACTGCGTTTGGTGTAGAGTCTGTCTCTGAGTTCATCAGCGTCCAGTTCTAACAGTGGGCTTGGATCTTTGGCTAAATCAACCACGATAACCGCATTTTGATTGGTTGGGTGCCAAGCCATAGGCACAATCCAACTTGTGTAGTTGCAGTCACGGCCAAACATGCCCGAAACGTGCATCAATGGTGTCATGTTTACGATATCAACCAGATCATTCAGCTTACGCTTATGACGCATGTTGTAAAGGTAATCGAACATCTTAGGTTGCGCAGCTTTCAGTTTCTTCGCTAACTCGATGGTCGCAATAACATCGGCCATCGCATCGTGCGCGTTCTCGTGTTCAATGCCGTTTGCCACAGATAGGTGTTCCAGTTTGAAGCTTGGGTAACCTTCTTCGTTCTCTGGCCAAACAATGCCTTCAGGACGCAGTGCGTGAACAGCGCGCATTACATCTAATAAATCCCAACGAGAGTTGCCATTCTGCCAGCTCCACGCATATGGGTCGATGAAGTTTCGGTAGCAGGTGTAACGCGTTACCTCGTCATCGAATCGAATACTGTTGTAGCCAAGGCTTGTGGTGTTTGGTTTGGCTAACTCAGCATGGATCTTAGCGATAAACTCTGGTTCAGGAAGACCTTGTGAAGCCGCTTTTTGTGGTGTGATACGGGTGATCAGTGCAGCTTCAGGCGCAGGGAGGTAATCAGCAGGAGGTTGGCAATAGATAACCAGAGGCTCTCCAATAACATTGAAATCTTGGTCGGTACGAACACCTGCAAACTGACTCGGACGGTCTTTTGCTGGGCTCACGCCCCAAGTTTCGTAATCGAAAAAGAAGTAGGTCGGCTGATTATCTGAACTCATTGAATTTCCTGAACAGCAAGCGCGGAACGTTTACTGTGGCTGAAGGTTAGTTTTGTTCAGTATCTGATAGTATGCGGTACGCGTGCAACCCAGATCACAAATAAATTGCTGGAAAACGGTGCTTTACTATTCAATCGAGTCAGTGGGGAAGGTTTTGAAACCAATTGTGGCGGTTTCTTAGTTAATACAATCTGTCTATCGTCCGTTTAATCCGATGGAGGAGAGAGTATCAACTGGACTTTCTGCTTCATGGTTAACTCTCGGTTCTTCAAATCTTTGAATATGGCCTTCCATTCTTGAAAGGTGACCACTATCGGATTAAAACTGTTCACGGGTTTGGTGACGCCATAACGTACAGTTTCAACTTCAGGTTCGAATGTACCAAATAACTTATCCCAGATAATAAGAACGCCGGCGTAGTTCTTATCAATGTATTGCGGGTTTTTGCCGTGATGTACTCGATGATGCGAAGGGGTATTAAAGATGTATTCAAGTGGCCCCAAGCTTCGTATCCATTGTGTATGGACGAAGAACTGCAAACCTAGATTGAGAAGCACCACAAAGATGACCCACTTAGGGGCAAAACCTATGATGACCAACGGTATCCAGAAAAGCCACATCCCAGCAAGTGGATACATTAAGCTTTGACGGAAAGCCGTACTGAAGTTCATGCTTTCTGAACTGTGGTGTGCCACGTGTGCTGCCCACATCCAGCGAACACGATGGCTTGCTCTGTGGAACCAGTAATAGCAAAAGTCTTGCAACACCATCAATACAACAAAATTCAGCACGCCCATTTCAATGTCCATTAAGCGCCAACCAAACATCCAGAGATACAGCTGCACGACCAATAACCCGGTGAGCAAATCGGAGAGTTGATGCATTCCCGCCAGCGTGAAATTACACATCACTTCTGAAAGCTTATAGCTGGAGTTATCAGGCAGTCGACCTTGCTTCTGACCGATAAAATACTCAGCCAACATGCACACCACGAACAAGGGCGCTAATACCAGCAGTAGCCATTCTGGGTAATTGATTAATGCGTCGATATTCATGTTTTATCCTTGTTGAGACGCCATACGCGTTCTTAGTATCAAGTTTACTTAGACTTGCTCGCCTGAAATTCAGTTAGCAAAATTTCGCTACCAGCGAGCAAAGTGATCTTCTGTTAGGCCAAGAACACCATCGAGTTGATGTGTCACTCCATTGTTGTCTTCAATCGAGCCAGAAAAGTGACCAATGAACTGACGAAAGTTACTTTTTAACAGCCATAAATTGAGCTTTTCGCTGCGATTATTTAAGGGCGTAAAGGTCAGGTTTATACGTCCATCTTGTGATGTTATCTGCCAAGGTAAATTGGTGTCTTGGCGACTAAACGCAAACTGTACCGGGTTAAGTAATTGCCGAGTTCCATTGATCCATAAAACGTTCTCGCAGCCTCCGGTTTCATTGACGCCTGCTGCGAGGTTCAAGCCAATATCTGTCCCATTGGATTGCGTGTTGATGCTTGCCCAGCGCCAACTGGTTTCACGTCTCATGTAACCTGCTGAAAAGTCATAACCGGCACGAGCTTGTTCGAGAACGAGTGATTCTCCCTTGATTTGGATTTCACCGCTGATGCGCAAAGCATTGTGCTTTTGGGTGTAAGTCCAACCTGAATAACCCGTTGGGCTGCACATCGCCATGGGCAAGCTGTCGGTTTCAGGCTCTAAAGAAATATCGGCCTTGATGAATTTCGTATTCAAGCGAACTCGCCATTGTCCGCCCTCGATATAGAAAGCAATGCTTTGATCTGCAATGCTTGTCTTTCCTTCAAATGGTGAAGGCGCTACATGCTTATCAAACCCTAATGGCCTCAACCAAGATGACTCTTGCAGATGGTTGTTTTCTATGTCGTACAGATAACAAAATGCCGAGCCTAAGTAGCGAATATCCGCGATAGCGACGCCGATAATGTGTGTGTCGGTGACGATGCTGACAAACTGGAATTGCTTATAGTGGAAGTGCTTCTGCCAAGGGTTTGCTTTTGAATCCATCGAGTTTCGGTAGTCAAAGTTCTCGATGTTTAGGTGTTTAAGGATGCCATCGAAATGCCCAATGATCGGCTGACCATTAGAATTAATCAAACTGTGTGGGGCTGGGTTGGTTTTTATCATTGCGATGGTTCACATTATTTTAACAACTAAAGCCATTGTGCGATGAGTAGCGTAGAATTGGGAGGTCATATTCGGACAAGAGCGCGTTACCAATCACGATTTTGTCAGCATGTGTTGTTAAGGCTGAGTAGTCATGTTGATGGGAATGGGCTCGATATAAGGAGAGACGATTGGAGATTATCGCGGAGTATAAGCCAACCGGACATAGGCACCAGTTGGGTACATTAGATATCGCGCTGCTGTTGAATACGCTAGAGCAACGAGGTATCGATATTGAAAGGCTACTCAATGATGTGGGTTTGCCGAACATGGATTGGCGAGGTCCGAATGGAAAACTGACTTACGCTGACAAGCTTTCGTTGTTTAGCGCGGCTAATCAGAGTTTTCCTCACGATGGTTTGGGGCTTTGGTTGGGAGAGCACGCTAGCTTGAGCCACTTTGGTGTGTTGGGTTATGCGCTATCAACCAGTCAAAATGTCGGGGAGGCCATCAAGTCGGGCTTCAAGTATTTGCGCCTGAACGGTCCTATCTTCTCGGTTAAATTGTTTCTAGATTCCGAGCAAGCAGTGATTCAGATTGAGAACACATTGGAAGTGGGCGATCTGCTTCCTTTCTGCAGTGAATATTTCTTGAGTTCAATCGTCTCTTTATTCAAAGAACTGACTGGTCATGAGCTGGATATTCACACTTTGGCTTTGCCTTATGCTCGTCCCAATTACGCTAAGCTCTATGACGACCGTTTCCAGTGCCCTGTAGTTTTTGAGCAGAGCCATTGTGAATTGCGTTTTGATGCCTCGGTTTTATCACAGACCTTATTGACTCATGATGCCGCGACACTGAAGCGCTATCTTGCGTCTTGCCAGTCGATAGTCGAAACGTTGGACTCTGAGCATCTGCTGACTAATCAGATCAAAACGATCTTTTATCAAACCGCAGGTAGTTTCCCGAATATTGAACAACTCGCGGATGAGTTTGGTTGTAGCTCTCGTACACTCAGGCGAGAGCTAGTGACCCATGAATCCAGTTACCAAATATTGCTTACCGAAGTTCGAGTGGAGCTGGCCAAAGAGCTATTACTCGGCACAACCATGAGCATTGATGACATCGGTGAAAGGCTCGGTTATAGCGACCCTGCAAATTTCAGAAGGGCGTTTAAAGGTTGGCTCAATAAAACGCCCGCTCAGTTTCGTGATGGTTTAAGTTAAGGCGTTACTTGCTAAAGAACTGCTCCCTGAAATCGGTGACTTGCTGTTGATAATAACTGTCCCAATCTTGTTGAGTCCAAGTGGCATAACTTGATGAGCGCTGAGAGTCTAAGGTTGCTTTGAGCTGATCCAGTTGCTCGTGATAACTCATCACGGTTTGTTGCTGTTGTGCGACTTGTTGTTCTCGCGCGGCAATGTTGCTGGCCTGCGCTTCATCTAAGTAGGCATCTTGAAGGTCGGCTTTGACTGATGCTACTTCAGCAGGGCTATACCTGCTGGGTATCAAAGATACTGCCAGTTCATATTTTTGAAGCTGTGTTTCGGCGTTTAACGTGCCCGTATTGTTTTGCCATTCACTAAGCAAATCTTGATAGTTGGCCAAAAACTGGCTCGCTTCGTTCTTTTCAAGGGTGTTAGCGTCAAGCGTAAAATCCAGATGAGCAAACTGGTCAGCGAATAGCTGGTGGGCCAACTCTCCCCATACTTGTTGTGCAGATTGCTTGAATAAGGCAACACGATCTTCAAGAGTCTCTATGGATTCAAGTGGGATAGTGCTTTGTGTTAATTGCCAGTCAGCCGATAGCTGCGGATAGTCGCTCAGTAACTCAAACCATATGCCCGGCAATTCTGATTTCAATCGTGCGAGTTGCTCTGCGCAGTCATCGCGTTGTTGGCAAAGCTTCCAGAACCCATCGAGTTCATCGAACAAAGCCTTGCCTTCAAGCTCACTCAAGTTTTCAGCAAGAATTTTACCGTCCAGTGCTCCGGCTTGGGCTTGATTGCTGTGCGATGCGGAGTTTTCCGAACTAGCGGTTGCAGTAGGCGTGGAATTATCGTCATTAGTTGTCGTAGAAACACGCGGCTTAGGTTCTGTGTGTTGAGCAGAAGATAGCGCTGTTTCGTTCGTTTTTGATGACCACGAATAGCCAATAATGCTAGCCGTTAAGACGAGCATTAGGATTAATATAACTCGATGCATTATTGGTTCACCGAGTTACTTGATCACGGCGCTAACAGGGAAGTGGTCTGAAAGGTTGTAGTGCTTCCATAACTCACTGCTTGTTGATCTTGGGACATCCACACGATTGTCGTTATGAGCTTTGGCGGCATATTCCGAGCTCACTACCACATAATCGAGATACTCAACGTTTTCACCACCCGACATAGGTTCACCCGCAAAGTTGTTGATGCGTGGGTCAAAGGTAGAAGCGGTGTAACCTGAGTATGTTGGTTCATCAGCCTGCAGGTTAGCGAACATCTGTTGGTAGTCGTCTGGGAACTTGAGCTTGTTCACGTTGAAGTCACCGCTGTAAACCACAGTTTCTGATGCCGGGATATTCAGAGACTGCGCCAGTGCACGCATCTGCTTGAATTGACGTTGTCGGTAATCACGAGCGGTGTCCGTATCGAATGATGCCGTGTGGGTACCGAAAACATGGTAAGCCTGACCATTCTTGATCACTTCCGCGTAGTTAACACCTTTATCAGCAAAGCAATCTGTGCCCGTGCAATCAGGGAAAACATACTGCGCTTCATTAACGATAGGATAGCGGCTGACAATGATCACACCACCGTCGTATATGTTAATCCCATCTTTATCGAGCATTTTAGTTTGATAAGGATACTCTTTCGCAAGCTCACGCAAGAACTCATCTCTGCCGTTAGCAAACACCTCTTGAAGCGCCAACACGTCATAGCCCTTTACATATTGAGGGAGTAGGTCATAGCGGTCACCAATATGTGAAGCGATGGCAGGCAGCGCCCAGATGTTGTAAGTCATGACCTTGAGTGTATTGGCATCCGGCTCTGGTTGCTCATCCACTTTTGGTGGGGTGATGGTGTAATAAATATCATCATAGCGCGCCGTAGAATCGGCTTTGAGGGCTAGCTCTGCATTGACCCCGAACGCATCGGTTGTGCTGCGATGAATATTACGATCGTCATGCAATGTTAGGTTGACGTCTGCGGCACTCAAACCATGTTGCAGTGTCGAGTTATACCAATGTCCCTTCATGGTTTGGTTGAGCGTGACACTTTCGCCCACAGCGTTTGATAACACAGTGTCAAACTCATAGGTCTTCCCAGATTTCACACCAGTCCAGCGGTTGAAACTTATCAGCTTCTTCGTCTCCCAAGGACCAATCTGTTCAACATGCTGTTGCCACTCATCACCGAGTTGAAGCGGGTCGGTACCAGTGTGGTTGGCTTGAATGGTCATCACTTGATTGGTGTTATTGGTGAGATACACGTCGGTGTCTGCGATCGCAGAGGTCGAAGCGATTGATGTGGATGCCACAAGTGCAGCTAACCAAGTCCATTGAGTTTTCATCGTTTACGTTATCCTTATTGATTGATGTCTAGAATAACGTAGTCAAGAGTTATGACATTGGAGTTATAACTCTATGGCATTTATTCAAATATGAGATATATGCCAAGGTTTTATAAAATTGATTAACCATTGAAAATTAACATATTGTCTTGTTGGAATGATAAATGGTACGCGCGCGAATAATAGAGTCAGATAATGGTTTTGAGTCGGTGGGGCAGCCAATGTTGGCATGCTTAAATCAAAACTGTATGTTCGGGGAGAGTAGAGATTGTGAGCAACTAGAAGGGATTGTGGCGACAGCTTAGATCTATCAGCACAAATTTTGCGATTGTTCTGTAATTTACTCTTGTTCAGTAAACAGAAACCTTAAAAACAGGTATGATAGTGCCGTTTTTAATCCTGAACTGGGAAAGTCATGGCAAAGTTAACACTCCAAGAGCAGATGCTTAAAGCTGGCTTGGTAAATGAGAAAAAATTAAAGAAGGCGAAGAAAGGCTCTAAAAAGTCTCGCGTTCAGTCTCGTGAAGCAAAAGCGGCAGCAGAAGAAACTAAACTGGCGCAGCAAGCGAAAGACAAAGAGTTAAACCAACAGTTGAAAGAACAACAGTTGAGCAAAGAAATTAAAGCTCAAGTGAAGCAACTGATTGAGATGAACAAGATCGAACAGAAGAACGGTGAGATCAAATACAACTTCACCGACGGTACGCTAGTTAAATACCTTTACGTAGAAGAGCTGACTCAAAAGCAACTAAGTAAAGGCATTCTAAGTATTGCTCGTCAAGGCGAGAGCTACGTTGTTATTCCAACAGCAGTAGCGAACAAGATTGCTATGCGCGACGAAGAATCTATCGTTGATACGCAGGCAGGTAGCACAGACGAAGTAGACGAAGATGACCCGTACAAAGACTTCGTGATCCCAGATGATCTAATGTGGTAATCCGTTTTGCCTAGCTCCATTTTAATGGTTAGCTAAGTTTACAGGATCTAAGAATGCAGCGAACAATCACTCGATTGGCGCTGCATTTTTTTGGCGCGAAATGACTTCAACAAATCTTGAATAACGCTTAGTGTTCTGACATGCCGTAAACAAGGCTATCATTGGCACTTGCATGATCGATAAAATCGGTATTAGCGCGCTGTTCGTGTTGGTCATAACTATCGAAGTAACAGTCGCCAATTTCATTGCGCGGGCAAACGTGAATGTGGTCTTTGATGACCAGTTCGGTAGAGCAGCATGGGCAGTGTTTTACATGTCCAGTGAGTACCGTAGATCGATTTGGTTTCATACATCCTCCTGATAGGCACTGTAATCTGATTGCCTATTTGCACCCTAAGTTACGCAAATTAGTGTGTCGTTATGATTTCATTTTTAAGTCAATGAAAAACGATTCAGAAAGTGAATACTTAGCGGCTAATACAGATGTATGACTGAGAGAATGTAAGACGAATCAAGCCCAGAGCAGACGCAATGGGCTTGGAATAACAGCTGAAACTTTCTATGGGCTTATGGCTGCATTGGGGTAAGCGTTAGCTGAGCGCTGTTATAACCCAGTTGCGCTAGGGCTGCAGGGTCGAAGTCAGTCAGAACCTTGATGTCACCAGCGTAGTAGGGTGTGTAATCGCCTGAAGGTGTCATGGCGTTAAATGAATCAATAGAGTGCTCGGTACCAATATCGATCATTCCAGAATATTGTGACTCCGCACTAAACTGGCCTGAAACATAGGTGTAGAAAGGACGGACACTGGCACCTGCGGCGTACTGCATGCTACTTAAACCATTGGTGTTGATTGCCCAGCTCCAATCCCACCATTTCATCTCTCCAGGAATATAACGGTGATCCCATTGGTAGCGGATATTGGCTTGATCTTCGCTGGTGGTTCCCATGGTAAAGGTGTGAGAGACCGTCGGGCGGTTTGTTGGGTGTGAGCTTAGCGCATTGCCGCTATAACGAAGGAAACCTGTGAAGTTCACGTCGTAACTCATGCTGGTTTTGATACGGTATGGGTAAGTGATGGTAGAGCGTAAGAACTCTACTTGAAAAGGAAGTACTGAGTGAGCAGGCACGGTGATGATGGCTTCCAGTTCTGTTGGTTCAAAACGAGCACCATTGTTGGTATCGGAGAAACGTTGGCCATCTTCTAGCGCTACTCTTACTTCTGTCTTTCCAACTTGTGGCCAATGAAAGGTTTCATCAATGACGACTGAATCAGCAAGGTCGAAGCGTTGGGTTTTACTCCATTGTGTGGATTGCTCAAAATGAAGGTCAACGACGATTTGTTTAGACTGATCGTCGTCATTGATTGCATAAGCCGAGACGGTTTCAATCAGTTCTTGGTCGGTCTCTGTCATAGAACCGTGTAAAAACGATGTGTTATCGAGCGTGTAAGCGAAGTTATCAACAGTGATGCTTGTCTTCTCATCACAGCGATCACCGGCACAGCTTCCATCGTTATTGCCTTTAATCTCCCAACCATTGTTAAGCGGTTTTATTGCCATGTCTTGGCCGACGTAACGCGCGCTATCGCCTCCAACCCAAGCGTAACCGAGGTTATGGGCCAAGTAACTCAGTGGCCTGATAAAGTTCGTGTTGTCGCTGACTAAGGCGCGTTGAATATCAAGGTTATTGTTCGTTTCGATAGCTTGCGCTTCGTAGTAAGGCAGGCCTGCGTCTGGGGTATTGGGGTAGCACCAAGTATTGTCACTTGGTTGTCCTTGTTTGATGAGCCCGTGGTAGCCAGACCCCATGATCACCCAGTCATTTTTAAGGCCAGCAATGTCCCACACATTCATGCGAGATAGTAGGGCGGTTTTGTGTTCTTGAGCTTCTGTATTACTGAGCGGACGATAATCGGAACGGCAGATATCTTCACCGAGGTTATCCAATACGATTTGGTCTGAATATATCTTGGCATGAGTGGCAAAAGAGATGAAACAGAGGGCAGAGCTAAATAGAACGGTTTTACTGACGTTAAGCATGAATAAGTTCCTAAATGCCATTATTTGGCTATTTTTATTAGAATCGAGTTATTAGATTTTATTGATATTATTTAAAGCCGAGGGGCTCTAGCGGGGTGTACTTTGTCATATAAAACAATGCCAAAAATACTGAAATGAATTGAAAATAAATACTTATAGATATCAGGAGGTTGTACTGATCAACTTGTTGTTTGATAAAGACTTATCTTGATGACTTCAATTAGTTTCAACAATCCAATCTATGGGTGATTAATTGTTGAACGTTTCTGTTTTTGAAGCCTCGTTATTTGGTATGTTGGCTTGGAAAATTTAGGCCAGCAAGATGGATTAGATAGGTTTATTGTTTAAAGGAGGGGGAAGTACTGAGTAAGCCAAATAAGGAGGGATGTTGTGATAAGCAAGATCGAAAAATGCAGCCAACAACCGTTCGATTGCTGCTGCATTTTTTATTGTTCGAGTTAACTTAATTGGAAGAGATTAAGCATCACCTGGTTTTTCGCGTTTGCTGTTCCAACCCATAAAGTTGTAAATGTTGTAACGAGCAAAGCCAATCTGTTCATGCAAAGCAAAATCTGTGACCGCAAAGTTGTACCACAATGGCAACCATGAAATTTGAGCAGCCATATAGTCGGCTCTCACTGGAATAACATTCAAGCCGAAGTGGTTGAAGTAGAGCTCGCTACGACGAATATGTAGGCCAGATGAAACCAACACAATGTTGTCGAATTTATGATGCTTCATTAGGTCACTAGTGAGCTGAGCGTTCTTCCAAGTGTTGACGCTATTTGGCTCTTGAATGATGTCACCCATCGGAACGCCAAGTCTCAGCAATTGTTGCTGATAAACTTCTGCTTCGGCAACACCGTTATTTTGTGCATCGCCACCACTGATGATCACTTTGCATGTGGTTTGGGTTTTGGCGCAATCTTTATATTGGCTGGCGGTTTCACTGATTCGGCCAAAAGAGAAAAAGGCTGGCTCGAACTCTTGCGTGCTTTTAATTAACTGCGTTCCCGCACCCAGAAGAACAATGGCGTTATTGTCAGACCATTGGATATCAGGCTTATTTTCGTAATCGGCTTGCAGATCGTTCAGTAAATAACGAGGAATTAAACCTGAACCAATCAGCACAAATGACGATATAAGAACAAGAGATAAAAACAGAGAGGTTTTTCGCCACTGAAGTAAACGTGTAAAGCCTACGAATAGCAGAAGAAGTAATAATATAATAAAGCTCATGAGGATCCTGTTATCGAACTGGTGCCAAGATGATGTGACATACTGAAGCGGTGCATCATATATCAGTTATGTTAATCATTCATAGGTAACTCATTGTATTATTAAACAAATGCACGATTTCTTTCTATCAAGAACAATCATCGATGAGAGCATTCGAAAAATCGCTTTATTATTGTTCGATAATCCCATTTTAAATATAGGTATATAAATCAAGAGGGTTATTTAAAGCTTATTTCGTGTTATTTGATTTATCTGTTCATCGGTTTCCGTTTCTTCAACTCGTTAACTCAGCTTTCATATTCTTAAACTACCAAATCTTCAAGCTCTTAAATGATCGAGCTCTCCAGTTTTCAAGATCTTAAACTATCAAGCTCTCAAGTTTTCAAAGTAATGCTGAACAAATTTAACGAACACTTGGTGTTTCTTTGCCGGATAAATAACTTGCGGATAGAACAGATAAATACTGTTGCCTTGTTGCAGACATTCATCAGGCAGCACTCGCTCTAACTCTCCAAGCTCGATCTCTTTCGCAACGTAGTAACTTGCAATACGGATGATGCCACTGCCTGCCATGGCTTGTTGCTTAAGCAGGTGGTTGTCATTACTTGAAAGCCAGCCGGACACATCAATATTTACCGATTTTAAAGGCCACTCGGTTTGGTGCAGAGTTGCTAAGCATTGATGATCACTTAAGTCACTCACATTGGTAGGGCGACCAAATTGGTTAAGATAACCGGGAGTCGCGACTAAATCATGTTGATAGCTAATCAAGTGTTTCGCCACCATGTTGTCAGGTGGCGTATTGGTGGCACGAAACGCGATATCGATATCATCTTGATTGAGATTAAAGTTGGTGTAGCTACTGTTTATCTCGAAACGAATCTCAGGGTATTGCTGCCTAAACTGTTGGCAGATATCGAATAGATATACCTCAGTAAACATCTTTGGCGCAGTGAGGCGTAATAGGCCTTTGACGATGTCGTGTTGCTCTGAAACGCTGCGTTCAAGTTGTAAGACTTGCGAGCGAATCGTTAAGCCTTGTTGTAACGCGCGTTCGCCTTCTTGGGTTAAACGAACACTGCGCGTGGTTCTGACCAAAAGCGGGCACTGTAAATCGTTCTCTAAACGTTTGATCTGTTCAGAAAGGTAGCTCTTAGAGATACCGAGCTTTTCGGCTGCCTTGGTAAAGTTGAGTTGCTGAGCAAGTTCTACAAACAGGATCAGTCGTTCTATTCTTTTGTGTTCGTTCATTCGCGCGTTCCTACCAATCTATTGTTCGTCATATCAAACAATCATTTCGTAAATAGCATATTCTGTTTTTTAAAAAGAACAATATGATAGAGGCATATTTCTGGTCAGCAAATCTTCTAAGCGAGAATCGATATGACGAACAGCACTGAATCTACAAACAAAACGAATGACAAAAAACGTATCCCATTATCAAATTATCTACCGAATGTTGGGCAAATTGCCTATGGCTGCATGGGGTTAGGTGGTGGCTGGAATGATAATCCAGTGACGAGTGCGGATGTTGCTCAAACACGAAGCGTAATCGGCACCGCACTAGAATCGGGCATTAACTTATTCGACCATGCGGATATCTATACCTTCAGCAAAGCTGAGCAAGCCTTTGGTCAAGCATTACAACAAGCGCCTGATCTGCGTGAACAGATGTTCATTCAATCTAAGTGTGGGATTCGTTTTGAAGGCGAGGGCAATGTTGGTCGTTATGATTTCTCGGCTGATTGGGTAGGCCAATCGGTAGACGGTATTCTCAATCGATTGAATACTGAAAAGCTTGATGTGCTGTTATTGCACCGCCCTGATCCTTTGATGGAACTCGATGAGCTAGCAAGAACGTTAGAGAACTTAAAAGCGCAAGGTAAGGTCGATTATTTTGGTGTGTCGAACATGAACAGCCATCAAATTCAGTACCTGCAATCTGCGCTTGGGCAACCCATCGTCGCGAATCAAGTTGAGATGAGCTTAGCCAAATTGGATTGGTTGAATGATGGGGTGATGATTAACTCGCAAGGGCACCATCAATCAGACTTCGCCGCAGGCACTCTTGAACATTGCCAATTGAATAACATCCAACTGCAAGCTTGGGGCTGTTTGGCACAAGGCCGATTTGCTGAGCAAGGTTTGTATTCAGAACATGAAAACGTGAAAAAGACAGCGCACTACGTGGCTCAGTTAGCGAACCAATATGGCGTAGAAAGTGAAGCGATTGTGTTGGCATTTTTGCTTCGTCACCCTGCTCGTATCCAACCTGTAATTGGCACTACAAATCTAGAGCGAATCAAAGCTTCGGCAGTCGCGACTCAGATAAACCTGTCTCGTGAAGAGTGGTACAACCTATACGTGTACTCACGTGGTCAAGCACTGCCATAAGGAATGAATATGTTGAATCAAAAGATCGCGCAACAACTGGTGTCTAACGCTCTAGACATTGCTGAGCGTAATCAACAAGCAATCGCGGTGAGCGTGTGTGATACGCACGGTGAGTTACTGGCGTTTATTCGCATGGATAATGTGAGTGTTCAAGCCGGATTGTTAGCACAGAACAAAGCTTATACATCTGCAAGAGATAGACAGCCAAGCGGTAACTTAGGTGCTTGGGCGAGAGAAACTGGTAAAGACTTAAGTTACTGGACTGACCCAAAGATCACTGGCTTTAAAGGCGGTGTTCCCATTGAATTAAATGGGCAGGTGATTGGCGCTATTGGTGTCAGCGGATTAAGTGAAGACGACGATGAAGCACTTGCCGAAAAAGTCATTCAACTTGTGTTCTAAGCTGTTGCTCGTGAAGTAATGGAAGTTAGAAGTAACAGATAATAAGAAACCGATGCATGTGCATCGGTTTTTTTGTTTAACGAGACTCAAGTGCTTGAATCAATCGAACCCATTAAGCGTTCGCTTGTTCCAGATCTTGTTGCTTGTCTTTCTTGCCTAATAGGCGGCTTGTGATCGTACCGGCTGTCATAGCACCAGATACGTTAAGCGCCGTACGTGCCATATCGATAAGTGGCTCGATAGAGATAAGCAGTGCTGCAATCGTTACCGGAAGGCCCATAGCAGGAAGTACGATAAGCGCCGCGAACGTTGCACCGCCACCTACGCCAGCAATACCGAATGAGCTCACTGTGATAATAGCAATCAGAGACAGAATGAAGTTGATGTCCATTGGGTCGATGCCAACTGTAGGCGCAACCATGACTGCTAGCATTGCAGGGTAGATACCCGCACAACCGTTTTGACCAATCGTCGCACCGAAAGAGGCAGACAGGTTAGCAATCGCTGGTGGCACGTTTAGCTTAGTGATTTGAGCTTCAACGTTCAGTGGAATTGTTGCTGCAGAACTACGAGACGTGAAAGCGAACGTCAGTACAGGCCAGATCTTTTGGAAGTACTCTTTCGGGTTTACACCAACAAAAGAAACCAACACACCGTGTACGACGAACATCAGTAGAATCGCAACGTAAGATGCAACGATGAAACCCAGTAGGCTGAGGATGTCAGAAGCACTTGATGTTGCAACTACCTTCGCCATTAACGCTGCGATGCCGTATGGCGTTAGTGCCATGATCATCTTAACTAAGCGCATAACGATAGATTGTGACGCTTCAACGAAAGTACGGATTGGAGATTCTAGTTCTTCTTTCTCTGCCATCACTTTACGAGCAGCGATGCCCGTTAGCACACCAAAGATAACAACCGCGATGATAGACGTAGAGCGAGCCCCCGTTAGGTCTGCAAATGGGTTAGTCGGAATAAAGCTGATCAGCATTTGTGGAATTGTTAGGTCTGAAACGCTACCGATGCGGCTTTCAAGTGTTGCGATACGTGCTGTTTCGCGAGCGCCTTCTGTTAAACCTTCAGCAGACAGGCCGAATGCTTGCGTTACAACAATACCAACAATCGCAGAAATCGCGGTTGTTGCTAACAGTACAGAAATGGTGATACCAGAAATCTTGCCCAGTGAGCCGCCTTTTTCAAGCTTCACTACTGCTGCAATCATTGAAACCAATACTAATGGCATGATCACCATTTTCAGTAGGCCAACATAACCACGGCCAACAATATTTACCCAGTCTAGTGTTTCGTTGATGACCGGATTGCCTTCACCAAATAACAGCTGTAGACCAAGACCAAATGCGCTACCAAATACTAAACCGAGTAAAACGAGGCGAGAAAGTGTGTTTTCTTTTTTCTGCTGTCCGTAGAGAAAAAAGAGGATACCAGTGAATACCGCTAAGGCAGCGATAGCTGAAAATGACATTTGTTTTCCTTATGAATCTCTTTAAATCGATAGGGCGCTTAGATATATGGGCGCAAATACTGTTAGCTACAGTAGCGACCTGTAACAAAACGTAAAATAAGGAAAAGTAATTTATTAGAACGATTAGTAATATCCACTCAATAGGATGGGTGGATATTCAACATTGTGATGAATAGGTGAGCTTTTTAGCGATATTTTGCCAATAAATTGAGCATGTCACTTGACGAGTAAATTTCGATATTTTGGAAATTATTTTCGAATAACCGGAACAACATTGCTTTGGCTACGTCTTCCGACTGAATAGGGCATAGGTTTTTGAACTTACCAAGCATAAATGGAGACAGCAGAGGAAAGACACTTTGCAGGAGTTTTTCATCAGCTCTAGGTTCATCACGCTCACCCACCAGAGGCCCAGGGCGTGCGATGAAAAGCTGCTTGAAGCCAATACGTTTTAAATTTTGTTCCATTTGTCCTTTACAGCGAAGGTAGTGCGAATAGGAATCTGGTGAAGCGCCATAGCTAGAAACGACCGCTACGCGTTGAACCCCAAGAAACTTCATCGACTGTGCGACTTGGCTAACCAGTTCCACATCGATTTTGCGAAGCGCTTCTTTTGATCCTGCCTTTTTCTTAGTCGTACCTAAGCAGATAACGCCAAGATTAGGCGTCGCATTCGTGTCATCCCAACTGGTAACTTGCAGGTCGCTGTGAATGAGTGTGTGGAGCTTGTTGGAATCAAACTGTGAATCTAACGCTCGGCGAGATAGGGCATAGATATGATCAACGGCGGGTTCATCGATGAGCAACTTCATCACATGATGACCAATTAACCCGGTTGCACCAGCCACCACGACCGATGTTTTGTCTCCAGAAATGCTCATTTTAATCCCTTCTTCACTCCACAAGTGCTTGTTTAATATAAACAGTGTTTGAATTTTAAGCGAATAAAAGTTTGTTAAACGAGTGGTCAGTAGTATGTGGGGAGTGGCCTGTTTATGGAAAAAGAGATGATTTAGTTTGGCTCGACGCATAAGTACGGTCTGAAGCATAAGTACGATATGAAACATAATGGCGGTGGGAAAGATAAATGCGGTTTGAAACTTAAGTTAGGCGTTAAACATAACAAAGCCCGCTGGGCGACGGGCTTTGTTACTTTTCTTGCTTCTTACTAGGTAAAGGACAGTGGGATTTTCCTTACCTTTTTGCTAGCTTTCTTACTTGATTTATTTGGTTTTCTTTTACTTGAATTTGGAATCATTACACCTCCTAAATCGTTGTTCTGTTTTGTCTTTCAATCGATTGTCTTTCTTCGTGTAGCGTCAGTGTTGTGGGCATTCACTGTATGGGTACTTATCAATGGAGAGATTAATAAGTAATTTAGATAAGGCATAAACGATGCCAAAATGTAAGTTATTGATAAATCTATTATCAGTATTATTTGTGTTTTAGGGTTCGTCAATTTGACTGTCAATCTGAGAAAAAACCAGTGTGATCTGTTTAAATTAAGAACACTCTCTGCGGTTTCTGCCACATAGCCATAGATACAGCCTTGCTTAACACGTAAACTGAGTCGTAATTCACATAGACCAAGGACGTGCTATGAACCTCAAGCTTGATACTCTTGCTCCCACTCAGATTTATCACCTGATGACACAAACCGTTGTTCCTCGCCCGATTGCGTGGGCATTGACGGAATCTTCTGACCAAGAGTACAACCTCGCGCCTTTCTCTTATTTCACGCCTGTTTCTAGTAATCCGCCGTTACTGATGTTATCGGTTGGGAAGAAGCCATCGGGCGAAATCAAAGATACCACTCGTAATGCCCTAGAAACGGGTAAGCTAGTGATTCACATTGCTTCTTCAAGTTCTGCCGAAACCATGACGGCGACAGCAGCTACCCTTGAACATGGTGATTCGGAAGTCACCGCGAATAACATTGATCTGGTTGAATTTGAAGGCTTCTCTTTACCGAGATTGAAAGAGTGCGCGGTCGCTTTTGGATGCACCTTGTACGAAGTAAAAGAGGTTGGAGAAGTGCCACAAAGCCTTATCTTTGCTCAAGTCGAAACCGTGTACATTTCCGAAGACGTGATCGACAAAGACAGTGAGCGTCTTAAGATCGACGCGTTAGCACTTGATCCTTTATCTCGATTGGGTGGCGGTGAATACGCCACGCTTTCCAATGTGTTTTCTGTCGCACGCCCTAAGTAGCAGCCCTATATCAACGTACCCAGAATAAGCGTTTTTAAAAACTATGTTAGATACCCAATACTCGCAGTACATCCAACACCGAATTGACCAAAAAACCAAGCCACTTGGCGCACTTGGCTTACTAGAAAAAGTCGCACATCAACTGGCTTTGATTCAGAGCCAAGGCAAAGAAGCTGCGGTTGAACACATCGAGTTGAATAAGCCAAGTATCATCATTTTTGCTGGCGACCATGGCATTGCTGACGAAGGCGTGAGTATTGCTCCAAGCGCGGTAACACAACAGATGGTGTTGAACTTCTTAAGCGATGGCGCGGCGATCAATTGCTTCTGTGCGGTGAATAATATCGATATCACGGTAGTCGACACGGGGATATTGTTGCCTGTGGAATCAGATAGTGACATGTTGATCTCTCAGCGTTTGGGTACGCGAACCAATAACTTTGCCAATGAAGCGGCAATGAGTTTAGAAACGGTTGAACGTGGGATTGAACTGGGTACAGATCTTGTATCTAAAACCATTTCGAATGGCACCAATATCATCATGTTTGGTGAAATGGGTATCGGAAATACCAGCAGCGCATCAGCGATCTTAAGTGCATTAGCGAGTCGTGCTGCAGCGGAGTGTGTTGGCCTAGGCACTGGCATCAACAATGAACAGCTTGCACGTAAAGTGGCTGTGGTTGAGCAAGGTGTCGCGCGTTGCAAAGGTTTAGATGCGAATGAAGTTAAAGATATTAAAGAGGTACTCGCACAAGTCGGTGGCTATGAAATCGTTCAAATGGTCGGTGCTTTCCTTGGCGCTTACCAAAACAAAACCCCAGTATTAGTCGATGGCTTTATCGTGTCGGTTGCGGCGTATGTCGCGACTTTAATTGAACCGAGTTGCCGAGACTATATGATCTTCGCCCATCGCTCTGAAGAGTCAGGACACAAAATTCTGTTAGAGCTGCTCGACGCTGAGCCACTGCTCGATCTTGGATTGAGATTAGGCGAGGGCACAGGTGCTGCGCTAGCTATGCCAATCATTCGTGCGGCAGCCGAGTTCTATAACAACATGGCGAGCTTCGAAAGTGCTGGAGTCACGGTTTAATGAGTGATGCACCAGAAAGATCGTTGAAAGATCGCGCTGCTTATCAGTGGGAGCTGTTTTCGTTGGCTATGGGCTTCTTTTCTCGTTTGCCAATGCCAAAGAATACGCCCTATTCAGAAGAGCGCATGAACCGTTCTGGTCGTTACTTCTCAACAGTCGGCTTGTTGCTTGGCGCCTTGTGCGGCGGTTTGTTCCTGTTGCTTGATACTGTGTTACCAAGCTCGATTGCCATCTTTTTGATGATGAGTTTTAGTTTGATGCTGACCGGTGCTTTCCATGAAGACGGCTTAACTGACATGGCGGATGGTATTGGTGGCGGCATGACACTTGAACGCCGCTTGACCATCATGAAAGATAGCCGAATTGGTACATACGGCGCGTCTGCGCTGATCATGGCGTTGCTTGGAAAGTGGGTTCTGCTCAATGAACTTATCAGCATGACTGGATTGTTTATGGTCATCGTGACGAGCTACACCTTTAGCCGAGCGATTGCGGCATCCCTTATTTACGACATGCCTTACGTCAGCGATTTAGACACGAGCAAGAGTAAGCCTCTAGCCAATAAACAAACCAAGGGCGAACTTGTCTTCCTTATGTTGGTTGGCCTGTTACCAAGCTTGTGGTTTGGATTGGCGTGTACGTGTGTTTTAGTTGTGATTGCTTACGTGTTTAGAGTGGGCTTCAAAAAGTGGTTAATTGCAAGAATTGGTGGCTTTACTGGTGACTGTTTGGGCGCGGCTCAACAGTTGATGGAACTACTGATTTACGTTGTGTTCGCCGCTGCTTTCTCCAACGGCTTTATGTAACGCATTCAGGATTAGAGGCAACACATGACAACCAATAATCAAACGTATCAGAGTCATCACCATCTTGTTTTAGGTGGCGCGCGCTCAGGTAAGTCGAGTTTTGCAGAACAACAAGCATTATGTGCACTTGAAGCATGTTCAAATGGGCATTTGCATTACATAGCGACCGCCACTTATCTAGACGATGAAATGCGCGAGCGAATCGCTCATCACCAAGATCGTCGTGGTAAAGAATGGATTGAACATGAAGTGCCTGTTGAATTAGCCGAAAAACTGCAGTCTTTTGAGAAAGAAGATGTGGTATTGATTGATTGCCTAACCTTGTGGTTGAACAACATCATCTTTGAACTGGGTGATGACGCAACTAATGGACAGGTTGAAGCCGTGGTTGAAGTATTGGTCAAAAGCGTCGAGCAAAGTCCGGCGCAAATTATCATGGTCTCTAACGAAGTCGGTTTAGGTGTGGTGCCGCTGGGTAAAGTGTCTCGCTTGTTTGTGGACAATGCAGGACGAATGAACCAAGCGCTAGCTCGCGTCGTTGAGCGCGTCACGCTGGTTGCTGCCGGATTGCCGCTGCACTTAAAACCATCTAATCACTTGCTTGATATTCAAGGCTAGGTCGCACACATGGTCAATGGAACAACCAAAAACATCTATTTGTTAAGACATGGCAAAGTCGAAGGAAAAGCTGCGCTCAATGGTTTATCTGATGTGCTGGTCAACTCTGATCTTCAAGAACAGATATGTGAGGCACTAACTACACAAGACATTACCTTTGATAGCGTGGTTAGCTCTCCACTAAGACGATGCAGTGACTTGGCAACCCTGTATGCCCAGCGTATGTCCGTGCCTTTGTCTATTGCGCCAGGCTTTCAGGAAATGAACTTTGGTGAAGTGGACGGCATCGCGTTTGATGAGCTTGAAGATAAGTGGGCGATGCTAGACACCTTTTGGCAAGATCCTGCAAATCATCAACTGACTGGTGCAGAAAGTTTACAGAGCTTCCACGACAGAGTAACTCAAGCTTGGTCGCAACTTTTGAAGAACCCAAGTGACAATCTATTGCTGGTTACTCATGGTGGCGTAGTTCGAATGTTATTGGCGCATTGCCTTGATATTGATTGGAAAAATCCGAGTTTGTACTCGAAGTTATCGATAGAAAACGCATCGATAACGCATATTCAAATCACTCAGTTTGCGCAGAGCTTTATCAGCGTTAAATCGATAGGGATACCTGTTCTCTGAGTGTTCAAAAAACACAGTTTAAGAATTAACAATCTTTTAGATCTGTAAATAGAAACAGAAATATAAATAGAAGTATAAAGCGGCGTTCACAGCCGCTATACCTGATTGGTATTACTACCTACGTGAAAGGAATTTAGTCATGACAACACCAAGTTGGGATCTAAGCATTGCTTATCGCGATCTTAATGATGCAAAAATCGAACAGGACATTGAACTCATTCAGCAGTGCATTGAGCTGTTGAACCTACACGTTGAAAAGCGTCATATCATTCTAGCGATGCAAAACGCGATTCAGACTTCAGAAGCGGCAGGCACATTACTGAGTACAATCAACACCTTCGCTAATTGCCACGCATCGGTCGACGCGACACACACAGAAGCGAAAGTATTGCTTGGTCGTGTAGCGAAGCTGAACTCTGAAATGTCTCAAGCGTTCAGCCCTTACGAAGATACGCTAATTCACGCAGAACCAGAATTTATTGATGCAGTATTAGAGCATGATAGTGCGGACGTAGCAGGGCAGCGCTTTGCGATTGAAAGCTCTCGTAAGTTATCAAGCAGCCGACTCAGTGTTGCTGAAGAGCAGTTATTGGCAGCGATGAAGGTTGATGGTCGTGACGGATGGGGTCGTTTATACGATAACCTAACCGGATCTTTAAAACTGTCGCTAAAGCTGGACGGTGAAGAGGAAGCCCTAGGCTTTTCACAAGCCGCGAGCCTGTTGTACGGCAGCGAATTCGACAAACAAGAACCAGCATGGCGCGCGGTTCAAGGTGCGATGAAAACGCACCAAGAGTCTTTTGCTTCGATTCTAAATGCATTGGCGGGTTGGCGACTGACTGAAAACAAAAAGCGTTCGAAGATTAGCGATGTGCATTTCCTAGAACCAAGCCTACACGGCAGCCGCATTGTGCCAGAAACGCTAGACACCATGATGTCGGTAGCGAAAGCTAATCGAGCTGTTGGTCAGAAAGCAGGTTTGTTAATGGCAAGAGTTCACGGGCTAGATGAAATGAAGCCTTGGAATCACTTAGCTGCGATGCCGCCGCTGGGTGACGCTGAATCTAAGGTTTACCCATTTGATGAGGCGATCGACGTGATCAAAACTGCGTTCGCTGAAGTAAATCCAGAGATGGCTGATTTTGTCGCTTTGATGGTTGATAATGGTTGGATTGATGCCGCACCAGCAGCCAACAAACGTTTAGGCGCTTACTGCACCAAGTTTGCTGCTACACGCACTCCGCTTGTGTTCATGACATGGAGCGGTAGCCGCTCAGATTTAATGACATTGGCACACGAGTTAGGCCACGCGTTCCACAACTGGGTGATGAAAGACATGCCGTTGTGTCAAACACGCTACCCAATGACGCTAGCAGAAACCGCTTCGATCTTTGCTGAAAATATCGTTCGAGACCATTTGTTAAAACAAGCACAAACACGTAATGAGAAACTTGAAATGCTGTGGGAAGAGCTTTCTTCTTCTTTGGCATTAATGGTGAACATTCCCGTTCGTTTTGAGTTTGAAAAAGCCTTCTACGAGCAGCGTGAAAAAGGCGAGCTAACGGCTCAGCAGCTGTGTGACTTGATGGAAACGACTTGGAAAGAGTGGTATGGCGATGCAATGACAGAAGCTGACCCTTACTTCTGGGCGAGCAAACTGCATTTCAGCATCTCTCAAGTAAGCTTCTACAACTACCCATACTTGTTCGGTTACCTGTTCAGTAAAGGTGTTTACGCTCAGCGCGATGCAAAAGGTGAGCAATTCTACGGCGATTACGTTTCGTTGCTTCGTGATACGGGCAGCATGATGGCGGAAGAAGTCGTTCAAAAGCACTTAGGAATGGACCTGACTCAAGCTGATTTTTGGCAACAAAGCATCGACATGGTCAAAGTTCAAATCGATGAATTTGAAAGATTGCTCGATCAGGAAGATTAATTGATCTCAATCTGTTCATAGCAGGTAAGAGCTGTGTTAGCTTACGTGGCTCTTATCTTGCTGGCATAACCTGAGATAAGCCGAAACAACCAAAAGTCTCTTTAAATAGAGAAAGTTATTTGGAACAGATGTCGGTTAGTAAAGTCAGCAGGTAATATAAAAATATATGGGTAGTATTTGTGAGTGATAACGGAGTTTCTGTTGATAAGTGCGATCCTAGCAACACAATTTCTATGTACAATTTATTAACATACGGCCGTGCAATTAAGGAGTAGCGCATGACGAAGACCCTCTTTCGCCAATCATTTCTTTTTGACAGCCTAGATCTTGAGCAAGAAGTGTTTGCAGGACAGACCGTACTGAGTAACGGTGTTCAAATTAAGCTTCATCAACGCGGTGTCTTGGAAGTGATTCCCGCGGATTTTAATTCTGAAACCAAGAACATCATTTTTTCAACCGGTGTTCATGGCGACGAAACTTCACCAATGGAGCTGATCGATAAGCTCATTGAGGATATTGAAACAGGTTTCCAAGTAGTAAACGCGAGATGCTTGTTTATCATAGCTCACCCAGAAGCCACTAACGCGCATACTCGTTTTCTTGATGTGAACATGAATCGTCTGTTTGATGAAAAGCAGTACGAGAGCAATCGAGAAGTGGATATCGCGAAGAACTTGAAGTTCTTGGTGACTGAGTTTTACAAAGAAACGGAACCTGCCACTCGTTGGCATCTAGATTTGCACTGTGCAATCCGTTTATCTAAGCATTACTCGTTTGCAGTGAGCCCTAAAGTTCGCCACGAAGTACGCAGTAAAGAGCTGTTTGATTTCATTAACAGTGCGCACGTGGAAGCAGTGTTGTTGTCAAATGCGCCAACCAGTACATTCAGTTGGTACAGTGCTGAAAACTTCGAAGCGCAAGCACTGACAATGGAGCTGGGGCAGGTAGCACGAATTGGTGAGAACCAACTTGATAAGCTAACGGCTTTTGACTTGGCGATGCGTAACTTGATTGCTGAAGTTGAGCCAGAGCATTTACCTAAGCGAACCATCACTTATCGCGTGAGCAGAACCATTGTTCGTTTACATGATGACTTCGATTTCATGTTCTCAGATTCTGTAGAGAACTTTACCGCGTTCAAGCACGGTGAAGTATTCGGTCATGATGGTGATAAACCGTTAATGGCTAAGAATGAAAACGAAGCGGTGGTGTTCCCTAATCGTAATGTTGCTATCGGTCAACGAGCAGCCTTAATGGTGTGTGAAGTTGAAACGCGATTCGACCATGGTCAGCTTGTGTACGATTAATATCGACTCGGGTTTAAACGACGAAAACAACCGCTCAACTGGTTGAAATATCAAGGTTCACATTACGGTGTGAGCCTTGAGTTTATTTGGGGATACAGGTAAGGTTACGCGAACATTTTCAAAGTAGCTTGATATGGATTTCCAACAACTTCTTCACCAAAAACAGCGCAAATGGACTAGAGCCATTTATCTGATGGCAGCACTGCTTGTCGCGCTGAGTGCGATTTACCTAATGGTTGGCGATCTTTTCATTTCCCCTCTGGGCACATTGTCCACGTTAGAACAAAAACTACTGATTGATTTACGCTTACCTCGACTATTGGCGGCTATTGCTATCGGGGCAGGGTTAGCCGTATCTGGCGCAAGTTTACAAGTCTTATTGGGTAACGTATTAGCAGAGCCCGGTGTGCTCGGCATTTCTGGTGGTGCAAGTTTGGCGATGGTTATCGTGCTGTTCTTCTTGCCGTTTGCTCCCACACCAGAACTGTTCATGATTGCCGCCGTTTTAGGCTCGCTCTGTTTCACCGTGATACTGGTGAGCATGGTAAAAACGATGCGACTCACCACGGCTAAATTACTGCTAGTGGGTGTCGCGTTAGGCATTCTTTCTGGCGCGATGGTGACATGGGCGTTCTATTTTAGTGATGACTTAAGTCTACGCTTATTGATGTATTGGCTGATGGGCAGCTTAGGTGGCGTCACTTGGTATCAACACTCGCTCACGTTGGTGATGATCCCCGTGATTATTTGGCTGTGCCTGCAAGGTAGTAAGCTAGATAAGTTAATGATTGGCGAAACGCATGCCGCACAGTTAGGCGTAAACGTACCGAGATTGCGCTGGCGTCTAATTTTCGCCGTGTCTATTTTAATCGGCTGCGCGGTAGCTTTAGGTGGCGTGATCAGCTTTGTTGGCTTGGTTGTGCCACACTTGTTGCGTTTAGCGATTGGTACCGACAACCGATACCTTCTTCCTTTGTCTGCTGTTGCTGGCGCTGCGTTGTTGGTGTTTGCTGATATTTGCGCACGTACATTACTCGATTCCGCAGAGCTACCTTTGGGTGTGATGACCACCAGTATCGGTGCGCCTATCTTCATTTGGATGTTAATTAAAAATCATGATTCAAATTAAGAGCCTGAGCGTTGGCGCTCGTTTATTACCACTATCATTTGAGCTCAAGCAAGGGCAGGTGACTCACGTTATCGGCCCGAATGGCAGCGGTAAAAGTACCTTACTCGAATCGATATCTGGCATTGGTGATGGTTACAAAGGTGATATCAAGATCGACGGGCAGGATTTGTCGGATCTGTCTTTACAAGATTTATCATTGCATCGTGCTTACTTGTGCCAAAGCGCAAGGCCAGCCTTCAACTTAGAAGTGTTCCAATATCTTGCATTGTCACTGCCAAGCTCCTCACACGGCCTTGATGCTGAAATCAACGCAGCTTTGGAAGAAATCAGCCAGATGCTAGACATTGCAGACAAACTTCATCGCTCAATTCAGACACTGTCTGGTGGTGAATGGCAACGCGTACGTTTGGCGGGAATGTGCCTGCAAATTTGGCCGACACTTAACCCATACGCGAAGCTGCTGATCCTCGACGAACCCGCAGCTCCGTTGGATATTGCTCAAGAAGCCTTGTTGTACAAGCTCATTGAACGAGTGGCAGAGAAGGGCATCGCTGTGATCATGGCTAACCATGATTTGAACAGAACACTAAGACACGCAGACCAAGTGTTGTTGCTCGATAAAGGTGTACTTCAAGCATCAGGCTCAGCTGATCAAGTGCTTACCCCTGAGCAGCTAGAGTCCGTGTTCAACACCGAAGTCAAAAGTATCTCAGTCGACAATCAGACCTATCTTTTGTTTGGTTAAAAGACTAATTAGTTAAGCTGCTCATTGGGTTTAAGGCGAGTTAGTAAAGGAAGCAAATATGTTTAGATACATCCAAAGAAGAAGAATCAAAAAGGTGATTAAGTCATTGTCTGCAAAGATGGTGAAGAGCTACGGAAGCCGTGATTTCTTCTCTATTGGGCAGGTTGAAACAAGTTCTCGTGAGTTGAGTAAACGCCAACAACAGATTGCTTTAGCCTTGTTTGCGGATCCACAAGATCTTGCTGTTGAATTAGCTCCAACTATTCAGTTGCTGCGTAATGATGTGTCTAATGACTTCTTTGGCGGAGAAGACTACACAGCGCGAGATGTACTTAATCTATTGGGTGGCGGCGGTTGGAAGGGCGGTCGTATGGACGATGACATGTCACATCGCATGGGCATGCATAGCCGTTATTAAATATCTTCTTACTACCTAACGCCTTTATATCCCCAAAGCGGCTTAATCATAAAGCCGCTTTTTTATTCATTCCGAATAATGTTCCCTCAATCAACATAGAATACTGAAATGTCATAATTCGAAGCAACATCATCTATCTACAACGCATTTGTTTGAGTTGTGTGATGCTGATTCCTATCAATATAAAACCCGCTGTTATTGATAAAATTGACGTATATATTTTTCGTTGTTCTTTAAGTCAGAAACTATAAACCTTCGAATTACAGTGCTGGTTGGTTAGTAACCAATTGGTTTTGTGTTTAGGGTAAAATAATAGAGAGTGGGAAAGTGACAACAATAAATAATAATATTCTAAAAATAGCAGTGGGTATGGCTATGCTATCGAGTGTGCCGTCAGTGGCAAATGCTCATGGTTGGTCTGAGTTTCCAAGCGCGCGTCAGAACACGTGTTACGAGCAAGGCGGGATTTGGTCGGGTACACCACCTAATGCTGCGTGTGCTCAAGCAAAAGACATTTCGGGTTCATACCCGTTTGTTCAACGTAACGAGTACGCGAAAAATGTCCAAGATTTCAATAATATCAATGCTGTAAAAGCGGCGATTCCTGACGGCACGTTATGTTATGCCAACGATTCGCAAAAACGCGGCATGGGTGCGCCTCATACTGGTTGGACTCGTACCGAGCTAAATACTGGTACGTTTGAATATGTATTCAATGCGACAGCGCCACACAACCCTTCTTTCTGGGAGTTCTACCTAACGAAACCAAACGCGGACCTAAGCAAAGGCCTAGCGTGGGGAGACTTAGATCTTATCCAAGAAGAGGGTAACGTTCCGGTTAATGGCGGCAAGTACCGCATTAATGTCACTATTCCTTCAGACCGTTCTGGCGATGCGATTCTATTCGTTCGTTGGCAACGTGATGATGCTGCGGGCGAAGGCTTCTACAACTGTTCAGACATCACTATCGCGGGTGGCACAACCCCTCCACCAGAGCCGGGTCCAGAGCCTGATCTAGTGCGTGGTGACCTGTTTGTTTCTGACCAGTTTGGCACGCCAGAAATTGGTGATACGGTTAAATACGACATCATCAACAAGTATGGTGAAGTAGCGCGAAGCTTCGACATCGTCATTGATGCTTCAAACGTTAACGATTGGGCTCGTTTGTTAGCTTCAGAAATTAATGGCTGGCACGAAGAGTTTAAAGATGGCGCGATCTTCATTGGTGACTGGCATGCTGAAATGCAGCACTACATGTACTTCCAAAACGATCCTTCACGTAACTTCTTCAACTCAAAAGATAGCCGTGCTTCTGGTCAGTTAACGTTGATTGATGGTGGCGACGGTGGTGTTGAACCATTGAAAGGTGACATCTACGAGCTAGTGAAGAGTGACAATGTAGTCAATGCTGGCGATAAGGTTGTGATTGCAACAAGCGAAGCCGCGACATTGACTCAAACTCAAGGTTCTTCAGTAAGCATCCAAAATAACGGCACGGCTTCTATCGTAGTTGATACCACTGGCATCACTGCAAACGAAACTTTATCGTTTATGGCTAGCTCGATTGAAAGCGACAGTGTTGAAACCTTCACTTTTGAAGTAATTGCCGATGACGGTGGCGTGACACCAGAACCAGATCCAACGCCGGATCCTGATCCGACTCCTGACCCAGACCCTACGCCAGATCCAGGTACGTGGGACTCATCAGCGACTTACCTTGGTGGCGAAGTCGTGACTTACTCGAACCAGTCATGGAAAGCACAATGGTGGGTTCAAGGTGGTACTAACCCTAAAGCGACTTACGAAAATGACAAATGGGGCGTTTGGCGTCCAGCCAACTAATCTTAATTAGCTTTAAAGTAATAACCAAGGCACCACACTTTTTGACGAGTGTGGTGTCTTTTTTAGCGTCTGCATTTGCGGTTCTGAATGTCATCAGCCTAGAAAAAGGTGATTCAGAAACGGAGTCTTAATCGCTGGGCAGGGCTCTATAAGAAGATGATAGTTATATAGAAAACAAGAGCTATATAAAAAGACCAGAAGCGTGAGTTTCTGGTCTTTTACGTTTTGTAATGTGTTGAAGAATTATTCCAGAGTAAGGTTTTCTTTAATCTCATCGTTAAGATACCCCTGATCAAAATCTGGTGTCATGAATTCGACGAAGGAGGAGTCTAGATAGCTCGTTTCTAGATAACTCGACTCTAGATAATGGAAATCTAAGTGATCAGCACTTGCGTAGGTTGGAATTGCGGAAAACAAAACGATACTGATCGCTGCAGCGATATTAATGGCTTTGTTACGTTGAGGAGTCATTTTCATAGTAGTGCCCTCGAAAGGTGGGCAAATCCATCTGCCTATGAGAATTGAATCTGAGATATTTAGAAGTCGTAAGACAAACCAAGTGTGATGATGCTGTCGTTGTCGATCGGGCCCATCGATTGGCCGTTCAAGTAAAGGTCACCTTCGTTGGTGTTGAAATAGGTGTATTTCACGTAGGGTGTCCAGTCGTCGATGCTCTTAGAGAGAACGACTTCGTGTTCATTGGTACGGTAGTCGCCTTGATGAAAGATTACGTTGTCATCGTTGTGGGTAAACCCGCCATTGGATCCATCACTGTTTTCGTGAGTGTATTGGTAAGCTAAATCCCAGCCTGAGAGTGAGTACCCCGCACCGGCGATGAACTTATTAGTGTTGATCGTGGTGTCGCTTACATTCTCGAGTACTTGCCCTGACTGGTTATATCCCAATCCACTGAATACATTGAAGTTATCATTGACTTGGTAATCAATAATACCTTCGATTAATAACTCTTCACCGTTGTCCCATTTACCGAGTTCACCGTATAGGTTGAACGTGAAGGACTCGCTGATGTGAAAGTCGTGGCCGTAACCCGCTGCTAACCAACCTTGGTCATCAAAACCTATATAGACTTGTCCATTTTCTGAGGTATCGATTAATGCGCCAGCTTCTGTGGTGTAGACACCGTTATCAGCAGCATTAGAGGCAACGTTTTGTTCGATGTAAACTTGAGTCGAAGTCGCAAACGCTGCGCTGCTGAGTAACGTAAGTGGTAGAGCAATAAGGTTAAGTTTTTTCATGGATTCTCCAGTGTCGTTCTATTGAATTAACTTGCTGGAGAGTATGTGATTAAACTGAATTTATATTAATAGGGTTAACTTTAGTTAAAACCTCAGTTTCATTTATGTTTCCTTAATGCTGATTTGATTGCTTCACGGGTTTTGATGTGCTGTTCGTCTTTAGCGTAGCGGCGGTGATAGAGCATTCGAAACGTGATCGGTCTTAATTTGATGGGGATAGGGTGAACGCGTAAGCCAAGCGCTGGTGCAAGCATTTCTGCAAAAGAGCGAGTAGAAGCGGCGATATAATCTGTCGTGCTTGCCAAAATCAGCATGCTTGAAATTGAGCTGGTTTCAATTCTGACTTTTCTCGGCTCGATATCGCTCTCTGATAAAAACTCGACCGTGTTCATGTTGGCGCGTTTGATCTTGAGCGCAATATGTTCCTCTTGGAAATACTCTTCTTTACTTAGTGTCTCACCAATTCGAGGGTGGTTGATTCGAGTCAGACACACGGGCTCCTCATCGACGATGGTTTCTTCAATCAATGAGTGTTTCTTACTCGAAAGTACATCAATGACGATATCTACTTTTTGTGCAGTAAGCGCATCAAACAGTTCTTCCTCTTCGAGTGGCGCTTCCGTAAAGCTTACGCCTTCAACCTGGCTAACGAAATGAAGCAAGCTCTCTGTGCAATAGACTTTAAGGTCATTCTTTTGCTGCTCAACCGTTCCAATGATGTTCAATGGGTCTTCTATCTTATTAGCGAGTGATACCGCTGCTCCAGTGGGCGCGATACCTCGTCCTTCTCTCACAAATAAAGCCTTGCCCACGACACCTTCGAGTCTCTTAATCGCCGCGCTTACCGCGGGTTGAGAAATATCGAGCTGCTCTGATGCCACGGTGATAGAGCTGTGTTTGTAAACGGCCAAAAATGTCGTCAGTAGATTAAGGTCCAAATTCAGTTCCCTCTATTCTTATTGCCACTCATCCAAATCATGGTGGAGTTATCATTAACTCATAAATGAAATGGAGGTTTTAAGTAAAGTTTACACTATATATCGAGGTTCTGTTTATTAATAAACTTGTTTGCATCGGAGTGAGGAAGGAACTTCATTCATTTACTAAATACTCAGACCGATAGGTGAAACTATGAGAACTTTCGCAAAATTATCAATCATCTCTACAGCAATGATCATCACGACAACCGCTTTTGCTGCTGACCCAATGATGCAATACAACACCAAGCAAACTAACTCTGATATTCAAAAACTCGAGAAATTTGAATATCACGAGGGTGAAACCCTTGAAGAGTATCTGAGCACTCAACCTAAGGGGAACTTGTACTCTTCAGAAGAAGAGGTGCTTTCTGTGTTAATGGGCGGTGTAAACAATGGTGACTATCGCAAAGAAACCAATTCAGGTTGGAAAGAAGGCCTGATGTTTGAGGGCATTGCACCTTATGGCGATCACATGGTGTCGGGCGCCAACTGGTTCCCACGCACTGAAGAAGTTCAACCGGATGAAATGCGTGTCACGTTCATGGGGACATCACCAATGATTCGCCCGGGGCAGGCAAACACCTCGATATACGTCGAATTGGGTAACGGCTCTAACTTTGTCTTTGATTTAGGTGAAGGATCAATTGCGAACTACGTAGCGGCGGGTGTCGCGATGAATGAACTCGACCATATCTTCATTACTCACTTACACGTAGACCATTACGGCTCGTTACCTTACCTGTATAAATTTGGTGGTTGGAATGGTCGCTGGGAAAAGCCGCTTAACATTTATGGTCCGAGTGGTGCGACTCCAGAATATGGCACTCGTCATATGATTGAAGGCATGCAGCAAATGTTGAACTGGCACACCGACGCATTTGATGTGTTCCCATCAGGCAACGACATAGTGGTACACGAGTTTGATTTCCGCGACGACGGAGGTGTTATCTATGACCAAGACAATGTGGAAGTGATTCACTGGCGACGCAGTCACGCAAAAGATGGCGCGTCTGGTTACCGCTTGAATTGGACTCAAGATGACGGTCGAGTGCTTTCGTTTGTTTGGACAGGAGACGGTCGCCCAACCGAGTTGGATTTGAAATACGCAAAAGGTGCAGACTTGTTCATTACTGAGCTGCAAACCGAAACGTTTGGTGTGTCTTCGATTATTCAAGGTGTGCCGCCATTCTTAGCTCGTTACACCGTTGATACTCACCATACACCAGCGTACGCGGCGGGTTATGTGGCGAATGAAGTACAACCGCGCTTGTTCATGACAACGCACATGACATTCGACCCATATCTTAATGAGGAAACTGTTGCAGAGGTTCGCCACCATTGGCAAGGACCTTACCACTTCGGTGCGCCTGATGGCATTGTCGTTAACATGACTAAAGATAATGCGTGGGTTCGTGAAGGTATTTTGCCTGATTTTCCGAATGCGCGAGCGCCACAATTTGATATGGCAGATGGGTCTGACTTTAGAATCCCATTACCTAAAAACAGCCGTGAAGACATACAAGAACAAGAGATTCGTGATTTAGAGTTGGATCCAAAACTGTACTACCCAGAAGGCTACCACCCAGAGCTGTTAACTGAGTGGCCAGTCGACCGTGACATCGTGATCCCAGCTGAACAAGTACCAGAAGCAATGAAGCAAGGTATGAACACCAAGCAAGAATACATGGATAGAGTGCGTGCTCACCACAATCTTGAGCGCAAGTCGGTAAGTCGTCCAACTGAGCCTGGTGAAGGAGCAGGAACCGACAACAAATAGGGTATTTGTAGTGAGGGCTGATATTGCCCTCACATCCTAAAAAGTTAGGTAAATAAACCCATTCTCTTACTCAATCATAAAAACTATTGCTTACAACATCTTTGCTTAGAATATCTGGAGTTCATTATGAAAAAATCAATTTTAGCGGTCGTCATTCTATCTTTAGTGTCAGCGTCTGTTTTCGCTAACGGACAATCAAATGCTCACAACTATCAACCTGGTGCGACGAATAACTCAGAACGTTTAGCGGATATTGATCCTAACTACGAACTGACCTTACCTTCAGAAAAAGAAGGCTACACCATGTATGACAACCAATCCATGTCTGATGGCGGGACCTACACAACGTATGTCAAACCGAATCCTTCCGATGCAATGCATGTCGCCGATGAAGGCTCGCTAAAAATAACGCATGGAGAAGGTGGTGTCATTATGACGGAATACACCACAAAGAATGGGCAACACACGTTTTCAGTGATGTGCGGCTACACTTCGGGTCCATCATACTGGGCTGACGGAAAACCATCGAAGGTATGTGAAGAGGCGCAAGCACTAGCGGTTGCATTGGAAGCAAAAGGTGAATGGGAGGTGAAGCCAATGACTTACACCATCGCACCAGCAAGAATCGTAGTTGATAAGTGATTTTTGTCTATAGAACGCTCGTTATATCGAGCCTCGTTATCCAATCATATTGATTATTTGTAGTGAGACAGAGGGGTACTCAGGCTGAAATGGTCTTGAAGTTCCCCTTAACTTAGCTCATCTCACAAGAAGCTAAGTCAGCCAACTAATCAAATTTGTATTCGAAAATACAGAAGGTCTATCCCATGAAAAATACCATTAAGCTACTGGCTATCGCATGTGTTTTACTTACTCCAATGCTTGTCGCCGCTGCCGAACATAATCATAGTCACAATCATTTTAACCCTGAATTAGAGAAACTTGGCGACGATATTATTGGTCTAACCGTGTGTTACAAAAATGGTCATCTATCAGATGAGAATCAAGAGCCTGCGTTTATGAACCTTATCAACCACGCCAATGTAGAAGGTGAGGAGCTGGGGATGTTCTACATGGACAAATTGGGCCCTAAAGCCGAGCAAATCATGAGTGATGATGAGGCTCGACGTTTATGGACCGAAGAATATTGTGCTGATTTAACTGATACCTATTTGGACTCACACAAGTTAGCTCAAAGAGCAAATGAACACAAAGGTTATTCCCACGGACACGATCATGGACATAACCATAATCACGATCACCATGGACATGGCGACTTGACACCAGAGGTGCTTGAGCAAGATATCGAACGAGGTCGTTTACTCAGTATCAACTAAGCCCAATAAGATAAGCGTACTTACTTTGTTACCTCTTGGCACAAAATGGTAAGACTCGATTCGAGTGAATGATTAGAATTATCTCAAACGAAACAAGTGAATTAGGGCGGATTCTAGGGCGTGTTGATCTTTCGTGAGTGTTTTTTGAACAGCATGGTAAAGAGTTATAATTTGCTTCGCCAAAAGTAAAACCATAACCAATACCATGCCAAGAACAATGCTAACTGATATTCGCTGGGAACTGCTACTCCAAGTTATGAAAAGTACAGGTCGTATTTACGATAAAACTGAACATCGAATGACATTTGAAGGAATACTTTATCGAATGAGAACAGGTATTCCTTGGCGGGATCTACCCTCTGAGTTCGGAGAGTGGAGTACCGTTTACAGACGATTTAATCTTTGGTCAAAGAAAGGGATTTTAGATAATCTTTTCAAAAGTTTATCTAACATGGCTGATTTTGAATGGGTATTTCTTGATGGCTCTATAGTTAGAGCACATCAGCATAGTACAGGTGCAGCTACTGAAAGTTCAGAGCAAATAGGAAAAAGTCGCGGGGGCAACTCAACCAAAATTCACTTAGCCGTAGATAGTGGTGGCCTGCCGATTTGCTTTGATTTATCAGAGGGACAACGCCACGATATAGTGCATGCCGAAAGCTTAGTTGAGCAACTCGATGAAGTTAATACCATCGTTTGTGATAAAGGATATGACAGCGAACCTTTCCGTACTTTTGTTAAGGAACGTGGCGGAGAAACGGTAATTGCTAAACGCAATTACGGACAAGATATAGACAAAGACAGTATGGA
The DNA here is from genome assembly GCF_041471665.1 of Vibrio sp. 10N.261.51.F11. Lineage (NCBI taxonomy): Bacteria > Pseudomonadati > Pseudomonadota > Gammaproteobacteria > Vibrionales > Vibrionaceae > Vibrio > Vibrio sp. 10N.261.51.F11. The sequence continues at coordinate 77,130 of NZ_JBFROW010000003.1, forward strand.
TTGGTGTTTATACAAGTATCGTCACTTGGTCGAAAATGCCTTTGGGAGAATTAAGCATTATCGAGCTATTTCAAGTAGATATGACAAGCTAGAAAGGAATTATGCCAGCATGTTATCGCTGGCATTCATGTTAATGTGGCTACCGATGTATTGTTGAACGCGAAATGTACAGCAAAGATCAACACGCCCTAGTCACTTTATCTTATTCGAATGGATGCTTTGAAAGCTCGAAAGAGGATTATTTTATGTACGAACTCACACTGATTCTAAGCCTAATGATGGGTGGCGCTGATAGCACAGCAGAAATGGAAGTTAACACCCAATTTACGACTCTTGAGCAATGTAATGAAGAAGGCGCAGCGCTAGCTGAGAAGCTAAATGCAACAGACCTTAAAGTCATGCAAGTTCAATGTGAGCGTGATTAACTAGATCAGGATGAACTAGTTCATGATTAACCAGAACAGAATCAGTTAGATCATGATGAACCAAAGCTAACTAATTCCATAGATTTTGCGGCGTGGGCACACCCGAGGTGCCCATATCGAATTACCTCCAGTTTAATTAACCTTGATTCCTCAAATTTACTTCTTCAGATCATCCACATACATTCCCCACATCAGCGCTAATAAAAACAATTTCATCTAACCTATTGTTAAATATTTACTATTTGATAGTGTGTCTAGGTGCACATTGAGGATGTGTTTCATATTTAGCGATGAAAATAGTAGGAGTTGCGATGAGTATTATAGTGAGACGGTCTGAACCGTCAGATGCAAAGGGAATAAAAGAAGTTTACGAATGCACTAATGCTTATACCGGTACGCTGCAACTCCCAAATCCATCTCTGGAAAGCTGGCAAAAACGAATCTCTAATATGCCTGATAACGTGTACTCGTATGTCGCGATGATCGACGATGAGATTGTTGGCAACTTGGGAATGGAAGTGTGCGTGAATCCAAGAAGACGACATGTGGCTTCATTTGGTATGGTTGTTAAAGACGATGTGCTAGGCAAAGGTGTGGGTAGTCAGCTGCTCGCGACCGCGATCGACTTGTGTGATAACTGGATTAACATCAAGCGAATGGAGTTAACGGTATACACCGATAATGAAAGAGCGATCAGCCTGTATAAGAAGTTCGGTTTCGTGATTGAAGGAGAGTCCGCAGGGTTCGCTTTCAGAAATGGCGAATATGTGGCGGCTTATCATATGGCTCGACTGGTATAGCATTTAGCTACGATTAACACAGTTAGAATTAACTGACAGATAATAAAACGCCACGTTATTTAAACGTGGCGTTTGCTATTTTGGTGCGCTGGTGCTTTAAAGAGCTACAGCCATAACCTTAGTTCAGTCGTAAACTTAGTTAAGCCGTTAGTGGCTCAAGGTTCGCAGGACGGTAGTGTACAGATTTTAGTACTTTACCTTGGCGAACTGTCTTGCCTTCCGATACGAAATCTTCCGCACACTTAGCGATGATGTATTCGCCTTTTTGAACCGCCATCAGCTTGATGTTCTGCTCAGCATAGAAAGCTTCTGTTTCAGCATATTCAGTTTCGTTGCGACATACTTTGCTCATGTTGCTTGAGTGTACTTCGTCCCAGCAAGGTAAGAAGTCAATTGAGCGGTTTTTAGAAACATTCAACAGTAGGTCGATCAGGTAGCTGATTGCTAGGTTGTCTTCAACCTTAGCTTGGCCAAGGTGAACCAAACGTCCCATCAAAACATAAACGCTGTCTACAATAGCGTCCGCTTGTTCGATTTTAGAGTCAGCTTCTGCAAGTTCTGTTAGTTCTTCGATCGCTAGAGAGGTATGTAGCGTATCGCCTTTTTCGTCCATTGTTTCAGGAGCAGCAACAGGCAGATCAAAAGTACTGCGGAACTCTTCAATGTCGCGGTAAAGGTGATCGTAGATTTCTTGGCTTAGTTGAGAAAGGTTCATTTTCCTATCCATTCTGTTTCGTTAATGGATTATTTTACCAAAGCTAGGAATAGGGTGCTAACGCAAAGTCGAAGAAGTCGACTTTTATTCATTGGACCAATGAGGTATTTTGCATACAAACCAATTGATTATTATGTTTTTTTACACTTTACTCTTCTTAATATACCAAATATTAATGTTGCCATTAACTTCGGCTGCAGTGGGATCCCAGTTATGAACCAAGCCAGTGAAAGCGAAATTGTTATACGTCGCTTGTATCAAATCACCAATGATTACCGGAAGGGCTTCGATATTCAGATCGCTCAGCTGCTTATCATGGGGCTTGAACGCTTCAACCTTGATATCGGTATTTTATCTAAAGTCGAGGGTAATTCTTATTTAGTCGAGCACTGTGTTACGCCAGAAGGGGTTGAACTCAATAGCGGTGACACCTTCGATTATCGTTCAACCTATTGCGAAATTACATGTAAATCGATTGGTCCTATCTGCATTGAGCATTGTGGCAAACACGATAAGTATGCGACGCATCCCGCTTACCAGTCTTTTGGTTTAGAGTCTTATATTGGCATCCCGATTTTCGTTAATGATGAGCTTTATGGCACCTTAAACTTTTCAAGCCCAGCACCCTATCATCGCGAGTTCAAAGAGTTCGATGTCGACGTGATGAGACTAATGGCATCATGGATTGAAGTGGAGCTGGTTAGAAGACAGCAAGAACGAAAACTCAAAGAGCTGAATGAGAAGTTAGAGTACCAAGCTCTGTATGATCCTCTGACACACTTGCCAAATAGACGTTGCTTGTTTAAAACGTTGAATGCGGAAGTCGAGCAGTTAAAAGGCTCTTTAGGAAAGGGAACCTTGGCGGTTGTCGACATCGACTTCTTTAAACAGGTTAACGACATTTACGGTCACCAAATGGGCGATGTTGTATTAAAGAAAGTGGCGAGCGTGCTGAACAATAACACTCAAAAGGGTGAGTTTGTGGCGCGTTTTGGTGGTGAAGAGTTCATTCTTTGGTATCCAAATAAAACACCAAATTATGTTGAAGATAAGTTCATGACTCTTTTGCAAGAGATGAAGAAAATCACACTGGATCGAAAGCCTGTCACTATATCAATTGGTGCGTGTCATTTTGAGTTGAGTACAGGGGATACCAAAGGGGAAAGGATGTCGGCGTTAGATAAGCTCATCAAAGTTGCCGATGAGTGTCTGTACATTGCGAAACAAAATGGACGAGATCAGTTCATTTCTCGTCCATATCATCAAGAGCGCTCAGGAATATGAGCCATCATGTTAGCGATTAACTGAACTATTAACTAAACAAGTAAGGGAACAGTTGACGGCGTTCTTCTGGCGTTAAAGACTCAACTCTTGCGATGTTGGTGTCTGGGATCGCTTCAGGGTTAGGGTAGTGCTTCAGTACCTTTTCCATGCTTGCTTCACGAATCAAATGGTAAACAGGGTATGGAGAGCGATTCGTTAGGTTTTCATCGTCTTCTGGATCCGCACCACCAAAGCAATAGTCAGGATGGAACGTTGCCACTTGGTAAACGCCTTCCCAGTCTTGCTGTTTGATCAACGCTTCAACCCAATCAATGAACATGTTGTAGTCGAAGAAGTCTTGCAGCATGTTAGGAACCACCACTAAAGTCGTCTCTAATTCAGCAACTGGCGTATTATCTAACTCTACGAAATGCGTCATGATGTCTTCCAGTAACGCTTCTTCCGTATTCGCTTCACTCACAAAGATCTTAATCTGTTTATTACGTTGTGGCTTGGCTGCGAATGGACACAGGTTTAGGCCAATAACGACATCATCTAACCATTGTTTTACTTGGTCGTGGATGGTTTGAAGATCTGTGCTTTGAGTGTTCGACATAACAGGTTCCGAAATGAAATTTTGCGTAGGATATCAGAACGGACGTTAATCAAAAGCAATAATTGAGTTACAACCTCAGTCGTACTTATGCTTGTGCGAGTTTAGAGGCCGATACTTGAAGTTGTTTTAATTGGTAGACCCAAGCAAATATCGCAACATAGAAGATTGAACCGCCCGCAATCACGCCATTCCAACCGAACAGTTGCCAGCAATACAAGAGTAAGAAACCACCTAAGCTCCCGCCAATATAATAGTGAACCAAGTAAAGTGCGGTTGCTGTCGCCTTAGCGCTCGGCGCTTTTTGACTTACCCAAGAGTAGGCAAGGGTATGGGCGAAGAACGCGCCGCCACTAATCAATAACAAGCCTGCTAGCATGAACGGGACTTTGTCGACGGCAGAAATTAGCATTCCGATTAAGCTAATACACACGCCCATCAATATACCGTTTAACGGGTCAAAGCGAAGTGTCCATTTGTTGGAGAGCTTAGAGCTTACCGTACCGGCCAAGTAACATAGGAATATCAGTGAAGCTAAACCAACAGGCACTGAGTGAGGTTCGGATACCAACCTAAAGCCCATTACTGAATACAGGTTAACGAATAGCGCGAAGTTAGCGCCACCAATCAACATCGCGAGCCACAAGGCACGGTTTCTTAAGTGCATCACAACCGAGCGGTTATGATGAAAGAACAACCCTTTTTGAGGTTTGAAGTTTTGTTGGTCAGGCAGACTATACGCAATATAGAGAGCGCCGATTAAGGAGCCGACCACGAAAAACAAAACCGTTGCGTGCCAGTCAAAATAATCCGTAATCAAGCCACCCAATACACGTCCGAAAATTCCACCCAATGAGTTGGCTGCAATATAACCGCCGATCGCGACTGCGAATGCTTTGGGTGATAACTCTTCGACCATATAGGCAACCGCCACGCCCGCAAAAGCAGCGACTGCGATTCCCATTAATGCTCTGGCAACAACAAGTTGCAGTAGAGTGGTTGTGAACACCATGCTCAATCCAATCAAAGGAATAGCGAGCAGACTGAACAGAATAATGGGTTTTCGACCAAAGGTTTCAGAGGCAATTGCCCAAGGTACCAAGCTAATCGAAAGGCCGAGTGTTGTAGCAGCAAATAACCAGTTGATCTGAGTTTCAGATACTTGGAAGTGCTCCGCCATGTGCGGCAAGATAGGCTGAAAGAGGTAAAGGTTACAGAAAATGATAAATGAACCAATCGCCAATGATTGAGTGATACGTTTGTATTGAGGACTGCCTTTATCAAACATTTACGTTGTGCCTGCGCGAGTTAGTAAGCTATTTGTGAACAAGTTATCAGCACAAGTGTGATTAAAGAAATATATTAAAAATATCACCTCTATATATTAAATATATCGCCATGCTTGAATCAAAACCACTTCGACATTTTCTGGCTGTTGCTCAGTTTGGTAACTTCACCCAGGCGGCCAAAGCGCTGCATATCGCACAACCTGCATTGAGTATCTCCATTAAAAAACTAGAACAGACACTTGAGTTGATTTTATTCCGTCGTGGAGATAAATCCGTCACCTTAACGGAAGAGGGAAAGGTACTCTTTGAACATGCGAAGCGGATATCCCAGCAGTTCGATGATGCTCAACTCGCGATGAATGAACTAAAGGGTTTAGAAAAAGGCGAGGTACGATTGGGCGCTCCAAGCATGATGGGGAGTTATTTTTTCCCGCAAGTCGTGATGGCATTTAAAAGCCAATACCCAAACCTAAAGTTGACCTTGATTGATGCTGGCACCGCATCGATTCGCGAAATGCTGTTAAACGGCGAACTCGATATTGGTGTAATTAATCATGAGAACGTTCCTGATGATTTGGAAACGGATCATCTGTTAAGCTCAGAAATGTTAGCTGTAGTTGGCAAAGATCACCCACTGGCAACGCAACCATCCATCACCTTTGAAGAATTTTTTGCTCAAGAGCTGATCATGTTCAAATCGGGCTACTTCCACCGCGATTTTATCGATGCGACTTGTAAGAAGTACAATCTCGATATGACCATTGCGTTCGAAACCAATTTATTGCCAATGATTCTTTCTATCGTTAAACAAGAGTTTGCGATCACCGCGCTGTTGAGCTTAGTGACGGAATATGAGAAAGACGTGATAGGCGTGCCATTTAAAGACCCTGTAAAACTGAATCTATCGTTGGCCTGGAGAAAGGAAGGGTATTTGTCGAAAGCTGACAGAACCTTTATTGATTTCGTTAAGCGGTATGTGTGATTTAGTAAGATTTAAATAAACAAAGCCCGAACATCCTAGATTGGATATTCGGGCTTTGTTGTATAGAAGTATGACTGGCTCAGAGCACGTTAGGTGTTCTTTGAGTTATACATCTTATCGAAGTTTTTCTGATTCCAGCCGACCATCACTTGATCGCCGATTTTAAGCACGGGGATAGAACGAGCACCCATTGCTTGCAATTCTTTACGGCCACGCTGCATCTTTGCATTCGTCAGGCGGTAAACAATTTTCTTAGAGTCTAAATACCTTTGGGCATCTTTACAGTGCGGGCATTTGTCTGCGACGTACAATACAACACGTTTCATTTTTTCATTCTCTTGGTGAATCTCGCTAAAGTGTAACGAATCCTAGGTGATTAGAAAAGTGTGATCAGTTACACTATGCGGCTCAATTTTCAAGACCACAACGTATTGTCGTGGTGTAACTTGTACGGTCTTTCAGCATGCATCCTTCTTTACGCTATATTCAAGGCTATCCTAAGCACATTCTTGATCCTGTTACTCAACTTGTAGAGTCGGGTAAATTGGTGCCTTGGTTTGAAGCTCGCTACCCAAAGAATCATGAAATAAAAAGCGAGAAAGCCCTGTTTGACTATGCGATTGAGATAAAAAATCGCTACATGAAAAAAACACCACCGATCAGCAAAGTGATTTACGACGGCAAGATACACCTAATCAATAATGCGTTAGGTCTGCATTCTTACGTTGCTAAGAATCACGGTGGAAAGATCAAATCAAAGAATGAAATTCGTATCGCCAGTGTTTTTAAAAATGCACCAGAACCTTTGCTAAGAATGCTGGTGGTACACGAACTGGCGCATATCAAAGAGAAAGAGCACGACAAAGCCTTTTACCAACTATGCTGTCACATGGAACCGGAATATCATCAACTTGAGTTGGATGCCCGTTTATTCATGATGTATTTAGATTTAAAGAAGTAGCCCAATGAGCCAATCACAAAATAGAACGACGCTAAGCCTGTCGAAAAACAGCACTTCATCAGCAAAAACAAAAGACAACCAAGCTGATGTTAAGCCAAGTACAGCTAAGCCAAGCAGCGACAAGCGTATTTCTACAAAGAACACATCTGATAAAAGCCGCAAGAATAGCGCACCTAAAGGCGCGGGCAATAACAAAGCAAAGCGACCTTTTGCAAAAGACAGTAAAGGGAAGCAGGGTGCAAATAAAGGATCATCGAATAAGGGTTCTTTCAATAAAACGGCTTTTAACAAGAACGCAGCTCAGAAAAGACGCTCGGCTGAAAAACCTCAAGGTGGATTACACCCAAGAAACCAGCACACTGGCCGCTATAACTTCGAGTTACTAGTTGCAGCCTTGCCTGAGCTAAAAGAGCATCTGACCAAGAATCCGGTTGGCGAAGACACCATTAATTTCTCTGATCCATTGGCTGTTAAGCTACTCAACAAAGCTTTGTTGGCGCATCACTATGGCGTTAAACATTGGGATATTCCTGCTGGTTACTTGTGCCCGCCAATTCCTGGTCGTGCAGACTACATTCACAGAGTGGCCGACATCCTTAATAGCGATGGCCAAGGTGAACCCTATAACCACGCGTCTGTGAAAGCATTAGATATTGGTGTCGGTGCAAACTGTATCTACCCAATCATTGGTGCGACAGAGTATAAGTGGCGTTGTACAGGGACAGATGTTGATTCAGTCTCCATCAAAACAGCGAACTTCATAGCGGAAAGCAACCCTAATCTAAAAGGTAAGATCCGCGCTCGCCTACAAGCTGACTCTGAATCTATCTTTAAGGGCGTGATTAAGGATAATGAACGTTACGATGTCACTATTTGTAATCCTCCATTCCACAGCTCTCTTGAAGAGGCTGAAAAGGGGTCACAACGTAAACTGGATAATCTAGCGGCGAACCGTGCTAAGAAAGCCGGTCAGTCATTCAAGCCTGAAACGAACAAGAAGCCAGTTAAGTTAGATAAATCAACTAAGCAAGCTAAACCAACCTTAAACTTTGGTGGTCAAAAAGCCGAGCTTTGGTGCCCAGGTGGTGAAGCCGCTTTCATTATGAAGATGGCAAGAGAGAGTCAACTTTTTGCTACTCAAGTTTTGTGGTTTACGACATTGATTTCTAAGAAAGATAACGTCGATATGGTTCGTTCAGAGCTTGGCAAGCTTAGAGCTAAACAAGTGAAAGTCGTCGAGATGTCACAAGGCCAGAAGGTAAGTCGCTTTATCGCATGGACCTTTATGGACGATGAGCAAAGACAAGAGTGGATCGCGCTAAAATAGCGGCTGCACTTAGTTAAGTTATTAAGCTGAAATACGGACGGGCTTGTTGTTAACGCAACAAGCCCGTTTTTTGTGTTTTTCATATGCGCTAAGCAGAAAGCAACTCATCTAACTTACTCTGATATTTCTGCTCTAGAGCTTTGTTACCTGCTTTGTTTTCGAGATCGACCAAGATTTTAAGCGATGGAATTTGATAGCCATAACGCTGGTGGAATTTGAATAAACGGATTCGAGCGTCATTGTAATCGGCGTCACTCACTTCAATTTTTGATAACTGTAGTATCGATTTTACGCGGTTTGGATCGTGGTCAATCGCTCTGCTGAAGTAGTACTTCGCTTGGTCGGTATTGCCAGCCTTAAATGCGCAAAACGCGGCGTTTTCATAACTTGCAGACACCAAGTAGTAGTAGGGTTGGTCGATGGCGCGATTGAAGTAATTATCGGCTTGTTCGTATTCGCCCTGTTTACACAAGAAGGTACCGTAGTTGTTCAATACATTGCCATTTCTTGAATCAAGACTGAGTGCTTTGCGGTAAGTGCTTCTCGCTTCATCTACTTCACCCACTTGTTCGTAGTAATGCGCCATTGAAAGCCGAGCACGGTAGTAGCTAGGTGCGTGTTTAATCGCGAGCTCAAGGTTTTCACGCGCTCTCACCATATTGCCTTGTCCCATATAGCCCAAACCTAATTCGATTCGAGATTCAGACATCGCGATAGGATCACTTTCAATCTTTGGCGGTCCTTCAGTGACAGAGACACAACCGGCCAAGGAAAGCGAGGCAAGTAGTACCACACTTGATAACGAAAGAGGGCGGGACAACGAAATCGGATTTGAAAATGATGGCTTGGCAGGCATGTGAAGCTCCTTATGAACACCAACCCATCATATGAAATCAAACCCATTGAAGTCGTAAATCTATCATGGAATGCGACCCACACACCATAAAAAAACCGCGTCCAATTCGTCGTTTTATCAACAACATACTGAACACGGTTTATGTGTTTGTGAATCGGAAGAAAGAACTTAATCGTCTTTGGTAAAGTTGTCTTCGCTGAAATGATCCAGATCGTAAGGCGTTTGTTGGTAAACGCAGTAGTTTAGCCAGTTTGAGAACAACAAGTGTCCGTGGCTGCGCCAGCTTGCAACCGGTTTGTTGTCTGGATTGTTATTCGGGTAGTAGTTGATTGGTATCACAGGCTCCATGCCTTCACCCAAATCTCGAATATACTCATTGTGAAGTGTGTGAGAGTCGTACTCAGGGTGACCCGTTACAAACACGTTTCGCTTATCTTTGGTTGCTGCTAGGTATACGCCTGCAACATCAGAAGTTGCAAGAACATCAAGGTCAGTATGTTCCGCTAAGTACTCTTGAGAGAAGTCCGCATAGCGAGAGTGCGGAGCTAAGAATGTATCGTCGAAGCCACGTAAAATAGGGTGGTATGGGTTATGTATCTCGTGGTTATAAACACCAGACAGCTTCTCTTTACGAGTGCGTTTTGGCAAATCATAGAGTAATTTCAAACCAGCCTGAGCCGCCCAACACACGTATAGCGTTGAAGTAACGTGCTTGTTTGCCCATTCCATGATGGTTTTCAGATGGTCCCAGTAGATCACATCTTCAAATTGAACCAAGCCAAGCGGCGCACCAGTGATGATCAATCCATCAAAGTTTCTTTCTTTGACCATTTCAAATTGGCGGTAGAAGTTATCAAGGTGTTCAGTCGGTGTGTTTTTACTTGGTCGGTCATCAATGCGCAGCAGCTCTACATCCACTTGCAATGGGCTGTTCGATAGTAGGCGTAAAAATTGAGTTTCAGTTTCAATCTTCTTCGGCATTAGGTTGAGGATCAAGACTCGAAGTGGACGAATTTCCTGTGTCGATGCTCTTGATAACGGCATAACGAAGATGTTTTCTTCACGAAGAACATCGGATGCTGGCAATTGGTCTGGAATGCGAATAGGCACAGCTTTCTCCCTAAGCTAGATATGTAGACGTCTATACATCTAAATCTATAGTAGTTTGATACGCTTGTCGATATGCAAAATGGATAGATGTAAATTATTTGTGTTTTCTATCAGAAGTAATCCACGCGCTTCGAGGGGAGTCTCATTGTATTCAGTGATTGTCTGAGTCGTGTGTAAGTACTTGGTTTTCGTATGCTGAGCAGAGGCAGTTATCAGAGCAACTCGTTACTATTTACGATAAACTCATGTTTTCAAATTAGCCTGTACAGTGACAGATGAAGTTAATACTCATTCGAGGGTTGCCCGGTTCTGGCAAATCAACAAAAGCAAAAACCTACGATGCATTGCATGTCGAAGCCGATATGTATTATGTGAATGAGCAAGGTGAGTACCATTTTGATCCTAGGCAGCTGCAACAAGCTCATGAGTGGTGTCAAAACACAGCTGAAAACGGCTTAAAGCAAGGGTTTGATGTGGTTGTTTCGAATACCTTTATTAAGCATTGGGAAATGAAAGCCTACCGCCAACTTGCACTCAAATATAAAGCAGAATTAATTATCGAAGTGTGCCGAGAGCAATATGGCACTATTCACGACATTGAACCTTCAGTAATTAAGCGTATGGCGAAAGACTGGCAAGAATAGCCTCGTTCTTCTTCTGCTTGCGTGGCTGAATGGCAAATAGAATTAAATTAATAGAACAACTTCAAGGTAACGATTGAAATGGCAAAGCGCTCTGTTGTGGTCGACATGACGTCTTATGGTATCTATTCCACATGGGATTCAAAATCTAAAGATCTTCCAAAAATCCAAGAGTTCACCACCACCGTTGATGCTGAAATCGACGTAGAGTTTGGCTATATCCTGAATATCAAAAAAGCCAAAGGTGAGAAGATCCGTTACTGCATTTATCACCCAAACATCACCACAGACAAAGGTGAAGTGCTCGAACCGTTTGATGGTGAGGAGTATGTCGGTAACAATGACTGGGATTTCTACTTAGGTGACACTATCTGGGCTCCTGTTTCGAACAAGCTAGGAAAGTGGCGCATGACGGTTGAGCTAAAAGGCAACATCATCGCCGACAAGACATTCGACCTAGTAGCAAAAGACGAAGGCCAATTCTGGAAGCGTAGAGGATTTTAGGTTCGACCTTCTATGTTCACCTAAACAACAAAAAGCCGAGCATCGTGATGATGTCTCGGCTTTTTTCATTGTGCTAGATAGAAGTGACTACCTAACTAATGGATTCGATTATTGCGTTACGTAAGCCACAACAAACTCAGTGATTGCGACCATGTCTTTCACTGCAATGTACTCTTCAGTGGTGTGAACTTTCGCCATACCAGTAGAAAGGTTAACTGTTGTCAGGCCTTTTGCGTTGAAGTTGTTTGCATCGCTACCGCCGCCAGTGCGTTTAGTGTTCGCTGTGACGCCAAGCTTCTCAAACGCCGATTTGATAGAAAGAATGTGCGGATGATCGTCTGCAATAACGAATGCATCGTAAGCACGAGTTGATTCGATTTCTACTTCAGCGCCGAACTGCTTAGCACTTTCTTGGAATGTAGAGATCATATGTTCAACTTGAGCCGTTAGCTTTTCGCCGTTTAGAGAACGTGCTTCAGCCACGACTTTAAGCTCTGGCATTACGATGTTAGTTGCTTGACCACCTTCAACAATACCAACGTTTGCTGTCGTTTCTTCATCGATACGAAGTAGGTTCATCTTAGTGATAGCGTCTGCAGCAACTTGAATTGCGCTGATGCCTTCTTCTGGTGCTAAACCAGCGTGAGCAGGGCGACCTTTGATTTTAGCAACAATCTTCTGCTGGCCAGGCGCTGCGTTTACGATAGTGCCAATTGGACCGCCTGTATCAAGTACGATTGCGTGCTCAGATTGAATGTAAGACATATCGAAGTTCAAAGAGCCGAACAGACCGCCTTCTTCGAATACAGTAAATGCAATCTCGATAGTTTTGTGCTCTTGTCCTTCAGCTTTAATGCAACGAACCGCTTCCATGATAGCTGCGATACCAGACTTGTCGTCACCACCTAGAATTGTGTTGCCTTTTGAACGGATGATACCGTCTTCGATGATTGGCTCAATGCCGATGCCTGGCGTTACTGTGTCCATGTGGCAGCTGAACACTGTGCTACCTGGAAGAGTGCCATCTAGACGAGCGTAGATGTTGAAACCATTAGACACTTCTTCAGGAACCGCCAGTTTGTGAACTTCAAAACCTAGTTCACCGAGTTGCTCAGCCAAAGCTTCAGCAATCGCTTTTTCGTTACGAGATTCACTATCAATTTTCACTAGATCGCAGAAATGTTCTACAAGACGTTGTTCATTAATTTGGGTCATTGTTAATTCTCATTATGCTTCCGCTTGTTCAAAAAGAAGCCGCGGAGGTAGGAACAGGAAAATCACTATAACGCCAATGAGGTAGATGATTGTCTGAGTTAAATCAAGAAAGTTGCCTGATTATTCTAATTAATGAGAAAAACCCAATTCAGATCCACCAGTGCGCAGGATTTTAATCTGTATATCTGTCGGGTATAATGTTTGACCGCTCTTAAAAAACGTCAATAAAATTGGAATTCAATCAATAATGGCCCTGATAAATGAATAGAAACAATGTGTTAGGTTCATTCCTTTTCGTGGTGCTGATGAGTATTGTGCTGGGGCTGTATTTGCTCTATCCAACTTATGACGACGATTTAAAGCATATTCGCCCTGAAAACCCGAGTGTTTATAGTCCAGAGAAAGAGTTATCACTCTCTCAATATGGATCTGCGTTGATCGATATTCTCGATGTATCTCGTGGTGACCCTAATTTAGCTTCCCTACAACTTGAGGCTCTCCAAGCCAAGTTCCCAGACCAAGATAAAGCCATCTATCGTGCTTACGAATTGATGATTTTGTCGAACCTCGCGCAACATAAGTTGGATACCAAAGCGGTTTCCGAATACGTCAGGCAGATTAAAGCACTCGCACAACACGAACATATGGGTTGGTTAAAGGCCCAATCTCTCGTTGAATTAGCGATCGAATACATCAGTACGGGTGAGCTAGCGGAATCTGAAATCCAAATCAGAGCTGCGATAGATATCGCAGAATCGCTTCACTATGAAGAGTTGTTGATTAAGGCCTATAACACGGCTGGTGTCATCAATAACATCCGCAATGACTTTCCTGAAGCTCAATACTTTTTCCATAAAGGTTTAGACCTTGGTAAGAAGTACCCTCATCACATCTACAACAGCAAGTTAGTGTCAAATATGGCACTGCTTTATATCTATTTGGAAGACTGGCCTAAAGCGCTCAAGCTGATTAAAAGAGCCAAAAAGCTCTATTACAAGAGTGGACTACTCGAAGCGTCTACCATCGGCGTGCTGCATGTGAATGAGTCTTTTGCTTATCTGCGCAGTGGTGATTTAGTCAAAGGCCGAGAAGCATATCAAAGTGCGGCTAAGCTAAATGGCGATAACGTGAGTGAACGATACAAAATCATCCTATTAAAAGCAGAGAGTGATGTGTTGTTGGCGGAAAAGAACTTTGAGTCAGCACGACAAGTCGCAAACTTGTGTCTTAGATACCCAGGCGTGGACAAATACACACTTCAATTGGGGCAGTGTTACCTAAATAGAGCCTTAGCGAACATTGGTTTGAACCAAGATAATTTTGTTTTTGCTGATCTAAAGCGATCGTCTGCAATGTTCGATGTTGTGGGGACTCGCAGCTGGAAGGTCCTCGGCTTAAGAACACTTGCTGAATACTATGATTCAAGAGGCGACAGCGAGAACGCACTTCGCTACTTCAAGCTCTATTACAAGGGTAATAAAGCGCTGCTATTTGATAAGCGCCAGAGTGATATCTTTTTACTCGAGCAAGATTTCGCTACGGCATCATTAGCTCAAGAAAACGAACTGCTTAACGCAGAAAAAGAGTTGGGTGAGCTGACATTAGATAAGCAGCAATTACGGAATCGAATCGTTGTCGCTTTGGGTATCATGGTGATGATAAGCGCCACGTTACTATTGATAAGGTTACGCTCGATCCAGAAGACCAACAAAGAACTACTTAAGCAATCAACAAGATGCGAACTGACAGGCTTATACAATAGGCGTTACTTAGAGCAACGGTTAACTCAGCCGATGCCACATCATTTGTCGTCGTTTGGGTATACGCTCGCTATTCTAGATTTAGACCGCTTCAAACAAGTTAATGACACTTATGGCCATGATATTGGTGACCAAGTGCTGGTGGAAGTCGCTAAGCGTTTAGAGAAAATCTTATCAACAAACGATGTAGTGGCAAGATGGGGTGGGGAAGAGTTTGTTTTGTTGCTGTCTGGTTCCATTGATCCTGAGCAACAGTTGAACGTTATCCGTTTAGCTATTTCTGAAACACCCATTGATACGCACTCCGGCTCTTTAGACCTCACCACATCGATAGGAGCGTCGATTGGTATTGTTCATGAGCAACTCAATCAAGATACTTACAAGAAGTACCTCAAAGCCGCGGATGATGCACTATATCAAGCGAAAGAGTCGGGTAGGAATCAAGTCATCATTGCTGAAAGTTAATCGCTAATCTGGAAACAAAAAGCCATTCTGATCTTCGTGAGATAAGAATGGCTTCTGGAACACTCTGAGATCGCTAATATCAAAATTTGAGTGAGAAGTGGGGTTTACTTAGCGATATGTCGAGTTTATCTATATCAACATTTTCTAAATGAGTTACTTAGCGACACCTTGAAGCATTTCAACCAATTCGCCTTCTGTCGCTGGTTCGCTAGCGAGTTCAATCACAGCCGAAGCTCCTCCCTTTAACATGTAGGCTTGGGTTCCGCAGTGGTCATAGTGGAACCATTTACCATCTACACATACGTCAGTATAACATCTTGGGTCTTGTTTAAGTTCCATATCAATTTCCTTATTAACATTTGCCTAACGTTTTTCAGGCTAGTTGATCACAAATCTAGGTGAATTGATCTAAATCAATCTAGAGTGTAATTGATGATTTAATTATCAAAATAAGAGAGGTGTGTCTAGTGAAGGAGCGACTTCTCGTTGGGCACTGCGCTCAAAGGTCGTGATTCTGGTTGGCGACTCTCGCTCTTTTGCTTGCCAGGTGATGCTTTTCTACATACGCTAGCTACTCTCTTAATCCCTATACAGACTTGATTGTGTTGGAAAATGACTAATATCTTTATCGTTGTAATTGTTCTGGTTGTGTTCTTTTACTTTATTCAAAAGTATGTGGTGAAACACGATGACACCAAAGACCACGCTTATCAGAAGAAAGGCGCGTTGATGTCGGCGCAACAGGCGACATTCTATAATGCGCTAAAATCAGCTGTGGGTAACCATGGGGAAGTGTTTGCTAAAGTCAGCATGTCGAACGTACTTGTTCCTGCTAAGACGAACAATAAGAAGAATTGGTTTATCGCCAACAACAAGATCTCACGTAGTTACTTCGACTTTGTTGTTTGCGACCCGCGAACGCTAGAGCCCCGCGTTATTATCGAACTTGATAACGGCAAAGAGCTCAATAAAGGGAAAGTCGATCGCGAAAAGCTACTAATTCACGTGTGTAAATCGGCAGGTTTACCTCTGATTGGTGCATCTATTAAACACAGCTACCAAGTGAGCCGTTTGAAGAGCTTACTGGCAGCACACATCGATTTAATCGAGCCATCAAAAGAAGTGCGATTTTGTAAGAAGTGTGGTAGCCCAATGATCATCAAACTGGCAAGCCAAGGCGATTACAAAGGCCGACGCTTCTTCACTTGTAGCCGCCAGCCAAACTGCACCTATACCGAAAACTACAACGTTGTATTCGATGTTGAAGAATAGTTGGTATCGATAGTAATGCATCCGGTTGGACTCGATTCAATCGCTTAGATACGAATAAGTTATACAAACTAAAAAGCCGAGCATTGATTATGCTCGGCTTTACTAATATTAAGTGGATTGGTTTAGACTAAAACGCGTAACGCATACCGAGCTGTAGCTCATCTTCGTCGTTATCGCCTTGCCCACCTTCGCCCTCGTCTAACATGTTAAACTTATAACTACCAAAGAAGGCCACATCGCCAATATAACGTGCGTATTCTAGACCGATAAAGTTAATGTCGTAATCTGCAATATCGTCAGCTTCAAAGTAGCTGTAGGTCAGGTTGACGGTGTTGACACCAAACGAGTATCCCAAGTAAGCATCGGCAGAATCGTAGTCTGAATCTTTTACGCCTAGACCTGAAATACTACCAAATTGATAGAGTGCGGCGAACCAAACCCCCTGATCGTTGGTGTACTTAACCGCACCAATATAGGCATCAGAAGTTTCTGTATCTGTCCCAACGCCATAGGTTTCATCACTTGACGCATAACCGACGCCAATATCTAACCCAATCGAAGTGCTGCCGGCGACAACTGCACCGAAGCCGTCACTTTGTGCTGATTTACTATCTGAATTGAAATTGCCATCAATTTGAAAGGTGATGTTGTCGCTTGTCAGTTCATAACGTAAAACATTTTTTGCTCGATCAGCAGTCGACACCGTGTATTCATTGATATAGCCGCTGAAGGTTTCAGCCATATCCGTCCAATCGGTTAAGTAGGTAACGGCATTATTTTGGTGGCCATAATAGACGTTACCGTGATTGGTTTGAACACCCGTATATAAGAATCGAGTGTTAATGCCGATATCATCTGATGCGCCATCTTCAGACTCTGTTAGTTCGAATTCATATTTCCCAAAAAAGGAAACATCGTCCGACGCTTTTTGTGTGCCATCGACACTTAAGCGGACACGTGATCTATCACTATAGGTGCTACTATTACCAGCACTTTTATTCTCATCAGAGAAATTCCCTCGAACTTCTGCGCGGCCGCCGATATTGAATACTGTTTCATCTGTCTCATAAATGGTCGCTGCCGATACGGCAGATGTCGATAGTATGCTCACCACTGCAATGGCGATATGTGATTTTTTCATAATTTATTCCCTATTTTTCACACTTGTATTTATCGTAAACCATAAATTCACGTATAGCATTGAATTTAGATTATTGATTCCTACAGGTTATGAATATAGGCGCGCTTTACCATTATGCAAATTTCATTATGTATTACTGTGCTGTATGTATTCAAAATAGCTATGATGTGTGGGGTTGGGTTTTGAATTGCTTATAGATTGTTGCTCTTGAGGGAGATTAATTGTAGCTGATGTTTTTCGACTATAGAGTGCTATCGTATTTATGTATGTTGGTAATAACCCGGCCACTTTATATGAAAAATCCGAATTTAGTCATTGCGGCCTAGTAATTCGATGACGACGATTACAAAATCGTGGTGATTTTTATGAATGATGTATTTCAGTGAGTTACAAAGCCTCTGCGTGCCTTTCACTTATAATGATCAAAATACTACGGTAACCCAGTGGGCAAGCAAAATTTTTGACACTAAATATAGGCATTGATCTATACCTGTATGGTTACTGTAAAGGCCAAGAAAAACGGTATAGACAACAAAAATCCCAAATTGAACACATTAGGTTAGTTAATTGGTTGTCATCAAGGATTAGAATTTTTTCTAACTAAACTTTGTTTTTCAGCGGTTTGACGATAATCTGGGTGTAAAGTCGACATGTTGTTATGTCTTTGATTGCAAAGTGAGCAAACGAATCGCAAGATGCCAGTTAATACTTGCACCATCTGTTTATCATAGATATCATCATTGGCGTTCTAAGGGAATGCGTCCGTAGCTCAGTTGGTTAGAGTACCGCCTTGACATGGCGGGGGTCGGTGATTCGAGTTCACTCGGACGCACCATTCCTTCTTTAGTTTTTATTGCATAACTATTGAGTTTGTCACAATGGTAGTAATAAGAAATTAGAACATCGCCCGCTTAGCTCAGTTGGTTAGAGTACTTGCATGACATGCAAGGTGTCACTGGTTCGAGTCCAGTAGCGGGCACCAAATTCGTTCTTTATGAACAAGCAAAAAAGCCCACCTAGTGTGGGCTTTTTTGCACCTCTCACATTTGCATAGTTATTCATTTCGTATCAGCCTCAATGGTTTTGTTTCAGCTGACTCTTGTCTGGTTAGGCACAATTAGTTCCTTTCGTGCCCATGCTGTGCCCACGTTCAATGGATACGGTTAGTTTTACAAGAACGAAATAAGTTGCCAATAAGCCCTCAGACTTCAGCTTACTTTTGGACAAAAATCATTTAGATTCAGTGCTCTAATCTACACGTTTCGCATAAGCTGAGTTTTGGCAAAGAATGGATTGCAAGTACCGAATGATGACCCTCGTTACTTCTTGGTGTCGCTCGTCTATCAATCAGTGTTGGGAGACTTTCTTCTGCATATCCGAGCAATTTACTTAATGTAGGGCGGGCTTGTTCAAAAACCAGATAAAGTGTCGGCTGTGCGACACTTATCCTTATTTGTTAATAAATTATTTTTTAACACCGTTCAAAGACTGCTATCTGGGTTGATTAATGGATTGTTGCTGCAAAATTTTCAAAGGAGTACTTTTCTAACAATGGGACACGCCCCTTCGTTAATTGTATTCGGTATTCAGGCGCACTTTTTAGGCCTTCATAACTTTTATAAATGAGTAAACCATCCTCAGAGCACCACATGTCCCCGGAAAATACGCTAATCGTAGGGCTTTCCCCTTCGACGAGGCGAACAAGAACAACCAAGAAACTAGCACTAGATTTAAATTTTGATTCAGTAATAAATTGCTGATTTTCATTAGTGATAGTCTTAACCTGAACTTCGAAAAACTTGCCACCTTTGCGCGCGATAAAGTCAATTCCTCTATCGTCTACTTCCGCTGTGTAAACTTCGAAACCGAACATGGTAAATTCCATTTTTGCAAAGTACTCACCATATGTTCCTTTTTGTTGGTTATTTAATTTTTTCCATTGATATCTCATGGTTATTCCTGTGTTAGTTTTAACTTTTCACAAACAGTGAAAATCAAATCCGCTAAATCCGAAATCGTAGCGCAATCGTAGTAACTACCAAACTCATCATCCATTGCCTCAAATGTCGCGTCGGCCGTATTGTCCACTTCTATAATGCCAACAAGGTCGGAAAAGTCGAGCATAAACATCGTCGCAATCATGATACCTTTATCTTCCATGCCGCCGACGGCATTACCATCTTCGTCTTGACCACAAAATACCCGACCGTAGGTGACGTCCTCAAACGACACACCCAGCTCTCGAGCCCATACCATGCGCTCGATATCATCGGCCAGGTCACTATCAGGTCTTATCTTGTTCTGTGGTAGTTCGAAATAATAGGCGAACAGTTCAATCAAAAATGCCGTGATCTGTTTATGGCTGGTGGTCACGGACAAATGAATAGTTGGACACTTTGCAAGTAGCAGCCGCTCTTGCCCTTCTGATAAGTCATCATCCAGCGTCTGAGGCAACACCGGTGAGGTGGGTGTTATTTTGATGAATATCGGCTTTGCTTCCTTAGTCATATTGTCCAACTTTTCTAGGGTTTTGAGTTCTTCCTGTGTTGCCTGTTGTTCTGGGTAACTCATACAGTTCCTTTTTTAATCGAGTTCTGGTTGCTTTGATTTCACTTCATCAAATTGGCAATCTGCTGTTCAATATCAGCTTTCTGTTGCAGCAATTTGGTGAGTTGGCTGTATTTATCGTCAAGTTCACTTGCACTCTGCGAGTTAAGCTGCGGAATCTGGAGTTTGCTGAGCTGTCGAGGACGGAGGCGAATCTGCGCCAGTTCGTTGACAGAAAAGTCGCGAAAGGTGTATTCAAGCAGCCTTTGCCCTGCGCGTGAGGTCAAGAAAAGAAACAGTCGTTTGCCATCCCAATGTTCATTGCCTTTGGCACGTAACACTGCAAACAGCTCGGAGCATAAATACGTGTGTTGATCTTCAATGGAATAGTAGGTGACCTTGACGGTTTTTCGCTCTGCGCTTTTGTACAGCAATACATCGCCTGGATTAACTGGGCTATAACGTTGTACTTGCAGTGCTTTTCGGCGTGTCGCTTCAATGTGCTCCAGCTCAACCAGACCAAATTTATTGACAGATTTAGGTGTGATAAGTTGAACCTCAACCTCTTCTGACGAGTTTGGCGGTAGCTCTTCAGCTTGGCTTTGTCGAGCAGGTCTCACCACGTCGAAAACGCTATCAATGTCGCTCCATTCCGAGCTCGCCGTGGAGTACTTGGATTCAATCTCTTGCTTGAGAACGTTTAGGTTATGTTCAAAACCTAATTCATGCATTTTATTACGAAAATAGCGTTGGACGAGAGGGTGCCAGGGTGCACACAGTGTTTCAATGGCATCACTGTCGGTGGCGATTTCACTGTTGGTTGGCGACTTATCTTCATTTTCAAGCAAGGCAACACACTGGCTAAAGTCATTCCAAATATTCATTAGCTGGTTAGTGCTTTTACTATTAAGGAATGCTGCCATTTCACTGCGAGACTCTTCAATTCGAAACGTCATTTTGTGTTTAAAGCGTCTGGCATCCACTCTAAATTTAACGTGAGTTTGGTTTCTAACGGAAAGCTTGCCCAACATGTCAGACTGATATAAAGGGTAATCAATAGTGAAGTTGTCCCATCTTTCGAGCGCTTGTTTAAGTCTGCTTAGGCTGGATGGAGTGATAAAGATCTTCTGGTATTGCTCTACAAAGAACATTCCCCCTAGCGGCGTCAGTTGCGTGAAGTTTGTTGTTGCGGTTGTAAATTGACCTTGAGTTAAAATATCAAGGTCAAAAAAATAGGGTAGCGTTGCAACGAGCTCTTCAAGTGCTTGCTCTAGCGTAAAGCACCCTTGCTCTTTTTGCTGAGCGATAAATTGGTCGCGTTGGTCAAACCACTCTTTGCTGAGGCTCATTTGTTAAACTCCCTGGAAGTTGTTTCGGCGTTGCGTATATTGATTGAAAATTGACTGGGCGATTTTCGCGGCACCTTGCTTTGAAGGTTCAATAGGTGAAACCGGAGAGTAATCTTCAGGCTCACTACAAATAACACGTAAATCGAGAACGGGTAGCTGGCGCTCGGCCGCTACTCTTAAAATTACTTCGTTGAATATCCCCATAGCGGTTTTCTCAGCGTTAGATAGCGTTGGCACACCGTCATAAATCGTACAAATGGTGAGCTTAGGGAATTTAGAAAGAGTTTTAGTTAGCATTTGCTGGTAGTTCTGACGAAATTGTTCTCGTACTTGGTGAAGTGAATCTAATGCATTGCCAATGCTGTTCGCATCAATCTCAAGTAAACCTGAAGCGGCATAACCGAGTAAGTCATTACCGCCACAAGAGAGAAAGGCAGGTTGAAAATTGAAATACCGACTTTCCTTAGCTCGTTCTATCTGGCTTGGAAGGTTGGCTATAACGTGCCCATCGACAGCAAGCAGTTCGACTTGCGTGGTAGTAGAGTTGATACCCGCTGGCTTTTCCGCAGCTTCAGCCTGGATTAAGCTTGTCAATTGTTCAGAAACTGACTCTCCAGCCTTTACATACGGCGCATTGTCAAAAATCGAATCCCCTAATAAGACGATTTGATTAGGTAAGTATTGCGCTGTTGGCTCACTAATTTCTATTTTCATAATTTGTACCGGTCATCGAACTGTGTACTTACCGTACTTGTTTTAACGCTAGTGCGTAAGTGTCGCAAAATGGTACATGCTTCATTTTGACAGCGTATTAAAGGCGTTTTAGTAGCCCTCGTTCTTGCAGTAAACGGGAGAGCTCTTCACGATTTTTAATCCAGACTTGCTGGTGCCCTGGCTCTGTTTGCACGTGATTGAGGCTTAGCCCTAGACCATGAATGAGGTAGTTTACCTGTGACAACCTGCTTGGTATGACAAGCTCCCCGTCGCACATCCCGTAATCTCTCTCTATTAGAGACACTTGATGGTTATTAAGTCGAGGATTGGCTTGTAGTATAAGATTAATGGGTGTGTTCCAATCACTGTCTTCTTCTATTGGATTGGGGGAAGCATCGAGAATGTCAGGTTCACCAATAAAGCGACTTAACACGAAATCACGATAGGCTCTGTTTTTTTCACAGTACGCTCGAACATGCCAGCGCAGAGGGGTCTCTACCAATGAGTGGGGGGCGATAACTCGAGCCTCTGGTTCTGTCGAACTCATCGACAAATATTCAATTTCTAATCTCCGTCCTTTGCTGATTGCTCTCACGAGTGTGCGCATTATAACGGGGTCAATCGCCCGTGTAGGAGGCATCACTGAGGTAACTTCCCGAAACCCAAGTGCGGAATGATTGTTTTTGGACACGAGACGTTCATTAAGTGCTAATAGGTTAAGGTACTCGTCGACACTACCCCGAGTAAAGAGTGGTTGAAAGTTCTTTGATGCGGTATAGCCAGCATTTTGCATGTCATATTCGAGGTTGCTAGGAGCATGTTCAACCTTGTAGGTGTTAATTTCTCTAGAGGCTTGTTGCCTCCCAATGTCGAAACAGCTGCACAAGTGTTTTGTGGTCACTCGACCTTCCCAATAGGCGATGATTTCTATGACTTGGAAGCGTAGTAGTGTCTTTTTGTTTATTTTTGTTGTTAGGGTTTGTGCTTGCTCGATCATTAAACTACTCAAATGGTAAAGGTTAGGTGGTTAGTCGATAACAGGGTAAATAGAGTCGCCCCAAAGTTCATTGGGGTGGTTCATCATAATCTCGATGAGAAGTGGGATAACTTTTGCCATGATAGCTGTGCAGTCAGCGATTTGTTGACGGTTTACTTTTCCGTTCCAAGTAGCGCCTCCATGCAGAAGTTGATTTCTTAGCGTGTATAGGCGACTAAATACTATCGATAACACAATCTCGGTTTGCTCACTCGCGAGTGCTAAATGACTGGCGTGAATAGATTTTGTGCGCAGTTGCTTCCACTCATCTTGGCTAACGGTACCGTTTTGGGCATCCCAATAGGATTCAAAGATAAACTCATTATTGAGAACCACACGTATCGTGTTGGTATATTCCTGCCATACAAATTCAGCCAGTTGACCCTCATTGTCTAGAGAGACAATCTTTGAAAGGAATTGCTGAAACTTACCTCGCTCGCTCATTAATATTGAACGGTCAATGTGTTGAGCATAGGCTGCGTTAAAGGCGATCCAGTAGAAGATAAATTGGCTGTCTAAATCGCCCGATTGTTCGGCTTTGTTGAGCCAACTTAGTGCTCGATGGACACGAACCGCCAATGATCTTGTGTGTTGATCTCTGACTTCTCTGTGTTTCGATTTTAGCCTTTCGTAGTGCATACCAATCCTTTGATAATGCCTGTAGGGTTGATTTTCTAGAATGCAACAAAATGAGTAAGCGGTGTTAAGAGGTGGATCAAGAAACGGACGATTGATGTATCAAATATTGGCATGTACCAAAATGGGACACTTATGTAAGTGATAGGGATCAGATAGGATAGTCGTTGAATTTATCGGGAAGAGGGTTCCATTTGAGTCGTTCAGAAAATCACGAAGGTAATAAGCAACTTATATTAGATAAAGCAAAAGGTGCAATGACGGGTTTGGCTATGGGAGATGCGCTAGGCACAACACTGGAGTTTTGTCCCAAAGATAGCTATTCGCCACTAACAGATATAGTAGGTGGTGGCCCATTTCACTTAAAGGCAGGTCAATGGACTGATGATACTTCGATGATGTTGTGTTTGGCAGACAGTCTTTTGGCTGTGGGTAACCAAAACGCTGAAGACCAAATGGAACGTTACACGGCTTGGTGGAAATTTGGAGAAAACTCGGTCACTGGTCAATGTTTCGATATCGGCAATACAGTTCTTGACGCTTTAACCTCTTTCGAATCTACGAACGTTGCTATTGCAGGTTCAGCTGATGAATGGAGTGCTGGAAATGGCAGCTTGATGCGCTTAGCCCCCATACCTATTTTCTATTCTTCTTTCCGGTCAGTCGGCGAAGATGACGCTGTTAAAGCGGCAAGGCATAGTTCCGTTACCACTCATGCGGAGAAAAGAGCTGTTGAGTCCTGTGAAATTATGGCTTGGCTAATGTATCGAATATTTGATGACCTGAAAGGTACGTTAAGTAAAGCCGAATTATTCGCCCAACTGGAAAACTATTGGGGTAGCGCAGACATTCACAATGATTTACGTGAGATAGTGAATGGTTCATTTATAACTAAGACAAGGCAACAAATTGAGGGGAGTGGATTTGTTGTTAAGTCGCTCGAGGCGGCATTGTGGTCTTTTGCTCATAGCAGCAGTTTTGAGCAAGGAGCACTATTAGCGGCAAATTTGGGCGCTGATGCAGATACGACGGCTGCAATCTACGGGCAACTCGCTGGCGCATTCTATGGATATAGCCAATTGCCAAAGTTATGGCTTGAGAAACTAGCTTGGCGAGAGCATATTGAAGAGCAAGCAACATTGCTGGCAATGCTTCCTACGTTTGAAGATCTTGCTTCAATGCTCAACCAGATAACGAGTATGCCTGAAAGCTCATTGCAAGAGTCTATCTATCCGCTGTTGTATGACTATGGCTGTATCTTGGTTGATTACCGTTGGATGGATTTTCCCAATCGAGCGCTGATCGCGACTGATCTCAGGGCCCCTGTTGCAGAGAGTTATCAAAAACAGCAGTTTCTTGAGCGCATGAGCTATGTTGAGGGCTTTCAAGTGATCACAACCATCATTAGAGGCGACAGATTTAATGATGGTTTATGGCAAAAATTTGTAGACGATGGTTCACTATACGTCTGGCTAGAACGAATGACACAATTCGCAAATAATAATGAAAATATTAGAGGTTAAAATGGAACAACAGGTTCAAAGTTTGTATGCCAATATCACGTTAAACGATGTTCAGTTGGCCGCAATTTACTATCCAATTTTAGTGGATCTTGCTCGTCATAAGCATTGCCTGACTTATGGTGAGCTGGTTAAGCGAGCTAAAGAATCACATCCTGATGCTGAATACGTGCAACGTGCGATACCCGTGTCGGCTGGTCGCAAGCTTGACGTTGTACGATTGTTTACCTCTGAGCGCGGCTTACCTGATGTGACATCCCTTATTATCAATAAGACTGCGGGTGAATGCGGTAATGGCGTTACTGAGTACTTCGATCCCGTTAAGTTAAGAGACGAAGTGTTTGCTTATGACTGGTCTTCAGTCTCTGACGATTTTGATATGTACATTGAAACGGCGGAACAAAAGGCTACCCCTCCCGTTAGGCTTTCACGTGCTGATGCAATGACAATGACGTTGGACTTTTTTAAAGCCAACAAAGCAAGTCTTCCGAAAGCTACTTCCCAACATAGAGACGACATCATCAACTTGATCCTTGATGGGTATAAAACTGAAGAGGCGTTTAAGTTGGTTGGTGATAGCCTATAAATTGGCTTTTATTGGCGAGGTGAGATGAATCAATCAGATAGTTTTGGGGGAAATACGATGACGAACGAAAACTTAACGGCGTGTCTTGCGAAGCAGTTTTGTGATGGGTTGTGGGATAGCTACACCAAAAAGTATCCCGATTTCCTCAATCGTATAAGTCCCATATTTGTGCATTTGGCGATTTATCAGCACCTCGTTAGCCAGCGCTCTATCATTGGCAGTAAAGGGCGACAACGTCAGCAAGAGTTAGTCGAATCGTTTGAGCAGTGGTATGAGGGAATAGAGCATGCTCGTGCCATTGATTGGATTGACCTAAATCTCGCAGCGCTAGATACAATTCAGGGCAATACAGGCGACTATAGCTATGGCTTTGATGCGGCGGGGGGCTTTATTCGTGATGATGGTACAGAACAGGCCTGGGAAAGCAGTATTAACCACCAGCTTTTTCAGGCATTGCCAATAGTATCTTCAATTGTTGACGCCAATAACCATAATAAAGAGATCGTTAGGCAAATTGAGAATCTGTTATCAGCTCTTGTACCTTTTCCAATTACCACTCCGATACCTGGCGAGCTAGAATTGTTGTCGCTAATGGTCGATGATATTTCACGCTTGTTGATTGGTAAACCACATGATGCGGGCAAAGCGCATGCTTTAGATGGCTATTTATATCTATTTCAAAGTGCGGTACTCGGGAGCCATAGAACCAAACAAGAATGTGTCCAGCTCGCGATTTCGATTCATGAAAGAGTTACGAATATTCAAAACGAGGGGAGTGTGCCTCGGCTCATTGATTCATTCTGGCAAATGGGTTTTGGTTACTCTGATGAGTTAGTTAAAGACTACAACCAACTGGTTGTAATGTTGGATAGCCAGGTGTGCACCGTGCATAGAGAGGATATCGATGATGGCTTTGAGCTGAGTGTTTGGCGCTATCCGTTTAAGGAACAAACGCAGCAAAAGATTATTCTAAGAGGTGACGGAAAGTTTAAGCTAATGGGCGAAAAGCCGCTCATTTTTGATGATCCTCGTATGGTTGTAGATCTCTTGATGAGTATGGCATCACGTGACAGTTATTAAGATCGTCTGGAGAGTAATAGTCCCACTTGTTCGGGGAGTATGTCTCGTGATATCGCCACTGTTACTTCGCTATATCAGGAGAATCAATAGAAAACATATTCCACTCGCCAACTCATGCCAGGAAGTTGTCCCTTTCTTGTCGGTTTACTTCAGTAATGAATTGTTGGCCAAAACGAAGGTGATTTATGTCAAGGAAGTGCCAAAATTACTGCCTTCGGGGTTGTTAT
Source organism: Vibrio sp. 10N.261.51.F11 (assembly GCF_041471665.1). NCBI lineage: Bacteria > Pseudomonadati > Pseudomonadota > Gammaproteobacteria > Vibrionales > Vibrionaceae > Vibrio > Vibrio sp. 10N.261.51.F11. The sequence continues at coordinate 104,164 of NZ_JBFROW010000003.1, forward strand.
TTGGCAAGGCGGCAGGGATTGCCCTTGAAGACACCGTCTACGTGAAAGAAGAATATAGATATAGCTGGCACCTCCACTTTCACGAACTTGTTCATACTCAGCAATGGCAACGGTTAGGGTCGATTGAGTTTTTGTCTCAGTATATCGTTGAGGCATTGACTCGTGGGTATCGTTGCAACAATTTTGAAGTGGAAGCCTTCGAGCTTGAAGAGCGGTTTAAACGTAATGATGTTTTTAGGATTTGTTGACCTTTGCGGCTTTGTTAATGATCAAATCAAGCGACCCGATATAGATCTTGCCGTTTGGGAATGTGATTTTGTAGATAACCTTGCTATTACTATCCATATTGACCTTCAACTAAACTGTTTATTCATAATCTTTTAACATTAGAAAATGTTGGTCAATATGAACATCGTCGTTTAGAGAAGAGTATCGACTCTAAACGGTTTTGGGGCAAAACTAAGTTAGCGACTAGCTGTATTCAATAAACTAGCAGCAACTGTGCTTTTAGAGCAGGGGCCTATTCCAAACAATAGATCATCTGGAAGGGGAAATTGAAGTGGGATAGTTGAGAGATCGCTATGATCTAGATACATATCTAACTTGGCTCTTATTCTGGTATGTACTCTATAAGCTCTTCGATCTTGCATTCGAAGAATTTACACAATTCATTCAAAGTGGTCGTTGTGGTTGTATAACCTTTGTTATTAGCAAGCTTTGACATCGCGGAGCTTTGAACTCCAACGGCTTCGGCAACTTCAGATAAAGTAATCTTACGTTTTTCGCGTAACGATTTAACCTCTAATAATTCTTTTATCTTATATCTAATCATTTCTATATAATTATTTGGTATATAAATCGTCTTGATGGGACGAATTAATGGCTCTATAGTTTGTCTTGTCAGGACGAAAGTTATTCTTGGCTAGCAAATAAGGAGGTCATTATGGACCAAACATTATTGACTGCAAAAGAGCTCGCAAGTCGTATCAAATTTAGCGCCAACTATATTAACGCGACATTGCGAGACTCTCTTTTCATCGAAGGTAAGCATTACATCCGACCTTTCAATGGTCGCAAAATTCTCTACATTTGGGAAGCAATTGAGCGGGATTTGTATCAATCTGCATCTCGAAATCAAAATATAATTCCAATGGCAGGAGGGCGTATCTGTTATGGGTAAAGTACGAGAACGAAATGGAAAACTATTTCTGGATTTTAGGTACAACGATATCCGATGCAGAGAACAGACTGCCTTACCTAATACCATTCAGAATACCAGGAAGTTGCAAAAGCTGCTTAATCAGATAGATGCAGACATAAGACTGGGGTCTTTCGTCTATAGAGATTACTTTCCAAGCTCAAGTAGATCTGCTCGATTTCTTGAGGAGGACTGTAAGGCCGAAAAGGTAAAGCAAGAAATGTTGGGGAGTTATAAAAGTGCAATACACGAAGCACAAGGTACTTCTCTTATTTCATTAGAAGACTTTGCCGCTGAGTGGTACGAAGAAAACGAAAGTCGATGGAAAGAAAGCTATAAGGAGAGTATTCGTTTATACCTTTACAGATACCTTGTTCCACACTTTGGAAGTACTTCTATTGATCAGATCTCTAGGCCAGATATTTTGAAGTTCAGAGCCGAATTAGCTAAACCAAAATCGGGTAAAAAACTATCAGCAGAGTTTATTAATCACGTGATGACGCCATTAAGGATGATGCTGTCAGAAGCTGCAGATCGTTATGAATTTAGAACTCCGTTTGAAAACATTAAAGCGTTGAGAATTGATAGAAGAGACGTTCAGCCGTTTAGTATTGAGGAAGTAATGCATTTTCTCGATAAAATTAGGGATGATTACAAGACGTATTTCACCACACGCTTCTTTACTGGTATGCGGACTTCAGAGATTGATGGTTTGAAGTGGCAATACGTGGATTTCAATTTGAAGACAATTTCTGTTCGTGAAACTTATGTACATGGGAGGATGGATACAGTTAAGACGACAGGTTCTGCTAGAGATATTCAAATGAACTCTCATGTTTATGAGGCTTTGGAAAAGCAATTCAAGTTAACAGGGGAAGGAGAGTTCGTCTTTACAAATGCTTCAGGGAACCCTTTGGACAAAGGGAATGTCCGTGACCGAATTTGGAAGCCTGCGTTAAAAGAGATGGGGTTGAAGTATCGTCGCCCATACGAAACGCGCCATACTTATGCCACTCTGATGCTTGCCGCTGGTGAAGCCCCTGAGTGGATAGCTAGGCAAATGGGGCATACGACGACCAAGATGCTTTTTCAGACATACAGCCGTTTCGTACCTAATTTAACGCGGAATGATGGAAGTGCATTTGAACGTCTATTGAAAAAAGCTAATAGTGGTGGGTTAGGAGGTGATAAATGAAGTATTCTCCTTTGACAATCCATTGCACTAGTTTGTGCTTCGATGTGATTCAAGGGCAACATTTCAAAGCCATGTCACATCAGGATATCGATGAAAGCTATCAAGAAGTCTATTGTTTGGTAAGAGAAAGAACGTCATTACACCCAATGCATTATGTAAGAGAGCATAAGTTTGTGAGTGAGGTGGCGGAAGTTGTAGTAACGGTGCTTCATCACTGCTTGAATGAGCCTATAAAGCGGGATTCTGATTGGGTACTTGAAGTTATTGAAGCATCAATTGATAAGTCAATAAAACGATATGTAAATTGAATGCTTAGCTTTATTGCTCATAGCTCCTAGAAAGTCGATGTTCGCTCGAATCTAGGGGCTAAAATATTATTGTTACTTCTGCACGAATGTTCGTTGCGGTTGTCACTAAAAATAAATGAGATTTAAAAGGGGTTAATATGCTTAAAGTTGGAGTGATCGATTATATAACGACAGGAGAAGGTCGACATATCTATATAAAAACCGGAACTGAAGACTCTATCCGAAGCAACGTTGGAGATTGGCTTTATCAAGGTGCAGACGTATATTCTATCGAAGAATGGTTGGAAATTGATAGAGCCTATGATTCCAGTAATGAGCGAAACTCAGGTGTAGTTATTCTTAAAACGTATGCTCCTGCGTTATGGGATGCGATGGTAAAAGGTTTAGTTATGGACATTGAATACCACGATAATCAAAGCTAACTAAGGCTTCGCTTTAGCTACATTCATGAACCTCATCTTGGTAGATACGTTTTTCACAAGCTTATAAACCTCATTTCGAAACCCCTTTCTAATATTATGCTTCTCAACGAAATGACTTAAATTGAGAGGCCTATCATGTGCAAACTATCTAGCTACAGCAAATACCAAAAGCGTGTAATCAAGTTCTTAAATGACCAACTTGGTACCGATACGCCTTTCACTTATGAAAGAACCCAAACAAATCACTTAAAAGTACTTATTGATGGTGTGCCTAAGCCTATTTTTACTGGGTCGACGCCATCTGATTTTAAATCCATTAATAATTTCATGGCTGAAGTCAAGCGTGAAATTAGAGCGAGTAAAGTTGAAGAGGATGATTGCAAACCGACTCCTCAATTACCAAATCCGATAGTGGTATCTAACGATAAGCTAATACAGGGGTGCATCAAATCGCTGCGCACACGCTTGCCTGTTTTGAAGTCTCAAGAAGAAACTCGTGTTTTAGAGACTCATGAGTTAGAGGATATCAACTCGAATCGCTTAGATGCGGTAAAACATTCTATCTCATTCGCACTACAGGCTCGTAAAGACGGTGTTTACATAAAGCGAAATGAAATGAAAGAGCTTGAGCAAGCAATTCTAAAGCATTTAAATTTCATGCTGCCAACAATGGCTTATTACGCTGAACTTCTCGTTAATAAAAACAAGTGTAACCAGAAGAGTCTTGAACCTTTACCTGCAGAAACCGTGATGAACGAGTCTGATGTTCGAGAGTTTCGAGCTACGACTGTCGTGAGCATAGATTCTCCGTCGAGAGAGAGGGAGAAAGAAGAAAGCCTAACCACTTCTAAAGAAGCAAAAAAGCAGAACATTGCTCATTCAGCTAAACAAACCAAAGATTCCGCCTTAGAGTTGATGACAATGTCAGCGGATAATCGAGTGAGTTTGCTACGAAATCTGACCAAAGCGCAGGCACTAACACTCATTGATGACTTAAACTATGCGTTAGCTTTGAACCGCGAACAAGATATTGAAGCCGTTGTTGAGTTAATCCGTGAAAAAGACCTGCCTTTAGAAGCCATCATTTCTCGTTTAGAGGCCGCTTAAGGTGAAAAAAATTAACCCGCTATCGTTTAACAGTTTGGTGTTTGAATAATATGAAAACTTCTTTAGCAACTATACCTACTAGTTCAATAGGATATAACTTTGATATCGTTATTTGTCATTGGAGCGATCGCTTAACGGCTTATCGCAACTATCCAGATGGTAGACAAGATATGATTGAGGGAGGTATTGGTATTGGTCTAGATTTTATCTGTAATGAGGCGACCAGAGATGGGTGGTTATCTGCCGTTCCTAAACCGTTGTTAGCTCAGAGTGAAATTTTTCCAGATCACCAGTACCAAATGCTCTGGCTTGCAGCTAATAGTGTCAACGCTAGAGAGATACTAAATGTCCGACCGATTATTCTAGCGATGCTCTGTGAGCATTACCCTGTTGATAATGAACAGGCTCTAGGACTAGCAAATCAGGGACAAAGAAAGATCCTAGAGCAACTTGGACTTGCAGGCACCAAGTCTGCGTTAAGATTTATCGATAAGTTAGATTTGACGTATGAACGTGCGGGGGAAATCTTCCACGTGATGAAGCTCCTTGATGCCAGAACTTGCCATTATAAGAGGTTCAGTCATTACAAAAAAATCAACTTCTCTAGCTTATCATTAGACAATACACATCCATTTCTGACAGGTACACGTCTAGGTCAATCATTGGAGAACACCGGCTACACAACGCGACTAAAACTAACGTTATGCATCGAAGATTCATTGCGACTTGGTCAAGCGTTGGGAGTACAAGAGCCAATGCAAAACATTGTTCGCCTTGAAAACAATGAGGCTTTGGTTGCGTTGCATGATGATTGGGTGCAAAGACATAACTTAGCTCGAACACAGTCTATGAGGCCCATTGACGCCAATATACCCTATATGCGCTACCTTTGTAAGACAGACAAGATAGAGCAGATCCAAGATTATGATGACCTATGCAAGGAAGGCGCTGAGATGCGCCATTGTATCGCTGTTTATCATAACCGTATTGCTCAAGGTCGGTATGCTGTATTTAGACTTTTTCAACCTGAGCGAATGACCATTGGGGTTAGTATTCTTCCCGGCAAATCATTTCCCTTTGAAATCGATCAAATTGCTGGCGCTCGAAATAAACTAGCAACCGAAAGTACCCGTAAAGTTATATTTGATTGGCTTGAATCAGCAAGAAAAGCCAAGATAAATTGATTGTTTTTTGTAAGCTTACCAATATCCCACACATTTTATTTTAGGTAAACGGGTCACATAATCAAAACGTAATATCGTATATCGTAGCAGTCCAATAAATCGTGACAAGGAACCTTCATGAATCTTATGCAGCAGTACCGATATAAACGCTACATAGCGAGGAGTCACGAGTTGGCAATATTGCGAGGATAAAATCGCCCAATAGCCAGCGGGCGATTCAATAACCCACTCACCATTCGATAATCATCAATAAACAGCGTCAGCAGTAGGAGCACTCATTGGCCTCAATTGAAAGCAAATATATTACCACTCTGTTCAGTGAATTAAACCAATACGGCCTGCGTGGTAACAGCGCATTATGGTCCATCTTACCCGTCGAGTTAATCGCCAATAGCGACCGCTACACCACCGTAGGCTTACTTAAATGGGTGGATGATTACGTTGTGACACTACTTGAGCAAGCAAGGCTTGCATCGAGTGAAGCAGGACTAGTCGGATGGCGAGCAAACGACAGCAATGACATCTATATCGAGTCTCTTAATCAAGGTGGTATGTCGGGTGGGCTACTTGATATACGTTATTGGCAAGAGGTGATGCGGCCAATGCTTGAGCAGCGCTGTCTGCAGCTAGAGCAAGGGTTACAGTTTAAGCAACAGCATCATTTGGAAAGCGTGTTTTTTATTGGCGATCTTCATGCTCAGCAAGATAAATTAACCACTTTGCTCGACAGCCAAGGGCTACCAGAACAGAGTGATGACTCTAATACCACCATTGTCTTCATTGGGGATTTAGTTGATAACAGCCCAAATTCAGCAACCGATCATATCGCGACGCTGAATACGGTTAAAAACTTAGTCGACAATAAACAAGCGCTTTGCTTACTAGGCAACCACGAGTTTAATGCGGTGGGTTGGTACCTAAAGGGCGCTGACGGAAAGCACCTTCGCGATCGCAGTAAAGCAGGCAATCAAAAACAACACGCGCATTTTCTCGCGCAGGTTGGTGAAGACTCGCCATTACATCAACATTGGGTCGAGTGGTTTATGACCCTGCCTTTGTATCTTAATTGTGGCGATATTCGTGCTATTCATGCCTGCTGGCACGAAGAGAGCATCGCACGCTTAGAGCAGTACCTTAATCCAGACCGTTCACTAAAATCAGAACATTGGGAAGAGGCTTTTAATCGTAATCACGAACTGTTTGGTCTAATTGAAACTCTGCTTAAAGGGCCAGAAGCACATTTGCCACAAGGCATTAGCTTTGCAGATAAGAATGGCATTGAGCGTAACGACATTCGTGTTGCTTGGTGGAAAGACGAGTACGCAGTAGATAGCTATCGAGAATTGGCGGTGGTTCCAGCTGCTCAAAAAACATCCATCCCCGATACGCCCGTTGAGTGTGGTGCAATGGCTTACAACACGCCACCTTTGTTTCCTGTCATCGTCGGCCACTACACACTCCCCCTGACACCGTTTCCGCAACCTGTGAGCGAGAGTGTCGTGTGCGTTGATTATAACGCCGCGAAGGAAGAGAACCCATTGGTGGGCTATCACGCTTATCTGCCCGGTTGGGACGAGTCACCCAACGAGTTAATCGGATCGCATGGCTTTGCGTATGCGAATGAACTGAACTGTGCTGAGGTGGTTAGCAACGGTATTACTCAACTGCTAAACGCGATGTTAGCCACGCTACCGGCAGCAAAAGCTGACAATGGCTTTTCTCAAACAGTGAGTGAAGTGCTGCTAACCGAATGGGACCCAATTGGGGTTTATGACCCTGATGAGGTGGATGAAGATTTGGCGGATGAGTATTCGCAATACGAGCCTGATGTTAATCGGTTGGCACAAACAGGCAATCTTCAGCAACTCGCGGCTTATTTACTGTTAACTGAGCAGCATGTTATTGGTGTTGAGCGAGAAGATGGCGCAGATTACTGCACAAAAACAGCGTACAAATTGGTAGAAAAATGGTCAGAGCTATTATCACAACAAAGTGAAGGCGATTTTGATAGTTTGTTCTGATAATTATTCAATATTTTTACAGTTACTCCAAACCGATGAGTTCTAAATGACTAAATATACAAGAAAAGCCAGTAAACATGGCCAGAAACCAACCTACACATTTACCGAAGTTAATAATCGAACGCTCAACGTGGTTAGAGACAATGATGGTGATCTGTTTGAGTACAATTTTTCTATTGGGCACAAATTTGAAACGTACGCTGGTACACCAGTAGAAATGATTGGTCTTAACCCTAATGGGGGGAACCCAGATTCAGGCTACTACATCATTGTGCGAGAAATTACACCGGAAGGTTTAGGTAAGTTAACAGATGTCAGCGCACAGAATCAGGTTGATAAAATTTATTGGGGTCTTAAACAAGCTGATGATTCTTCGATCAGTGGTGAAATCAATACACAAGAGCCACAGGAGTATGTTGAAGGAGCTGTTAAACAAGTCACTGTTAATAAATATGAAAGGGATCCAAAGGCAAGAAAAGCATGTATCGAATATTACGGTACAAGATGCCAGATTTGCAGTTTCGACTTTGCGAAAAAGTACGGACCTCATGGGTCGGGGTTCATTGAAGTTCATCATATCAAACCCCTTAATACCATCGCTAAAAGCTACAAGGTAGATCCAGTTAAAGACTTAATCCCAGTCTGTTCAAACTGCCATTCAATTTTACATCGAGGAACAAATCCTCTGAGTGTTGACGGCTTACGCTCAATTCTGAATTAAGGGAGTAAAATGATGGTAAATGAAATAGTTCAACGAATTATCGCACATTTTAACAATGACGAATGTCTCGTTACAGGTAAGAAAAGCTATGAAGCGACCCTAAGAGGCAAGACTATCATTGTGAAGTGCAATGGCTGCATTGAAGAAAATATTAAAGTGCTAGATGATGGTTCTATTAGACACAAAGAGATGACATTTAATAGCTTCGTTGAATGGCTATATTGGTATGAGATGTAAGCTTATAAGTCGCTATCATTTACGCGCTTCAATTAGAATACCTCTCGTCAATGAAAGGTATCTATCATGTACAAACAATCAGGCTTTGCTCTATTTAAGAGCATAACCTTGATGTCGTGGTGATCCCCACTCGTGTAAAGACTTACAAATAACTGGCACTATTTCCGACTTTTGCTGCATAAAATGTTATGCATTGTTTCAGAGGAAATATATAACTCAATTGCATACACGGTCATCGTAATAAGAGCAATTATTTGATATAAGGTATGCAATTCAAATTTGGAGTATCAATGGCTTATGGCGACTTCTTTAAACTTCGAACTCATTCGTGAACATAACGAAAAACTGGCAAATTTAGGATACCTCGCTGAGCAGATCCTACATTTAGACCCTGGCAGCGCGATTACGCGATTGCGTGGCTTTGCCGAAGAAGTCACCAAAGAGATTTATGCCATTGATGGTTTAGCAAGGCTTCCGCAGGCAAGCTTTATGGAACTGCTAAAGAACGATGCTTTTATTGATGTCACTGAATCACGCCTTCGAGATCAGCTTCATTTCTTGCGAGTAGAAGGGAATGACACTGCACATGGTGGTGACGGTTCTACGCGTAAAGCTTATGCGGCACTGGGTACAGCTCACTCTTTATCTCAATACCTTGCGATTAACTATTACGGCTTTCAAGTGTCCGAGCTCAATGAGCTTGTATATCCAGAGGCTCCTACCTCAAGCTCTTTAACGCAAAAGCAACTTGATAAAGCTATTGAAGAGAACGAACAGAAGCAACAAGCGCTGTTTGATGAATTAGAGCGCGAGCGCCAGAAGCGACAAGCAGCAGAAACTCAGGTCGAGTTAACGGCTGAACAACTCAAGCAAGCAAAAGCACAGGCGAAATCGCGTAGTCAACAATCGGCGAACAGCCTTCAATGGGATGAAAATAAAACTCGCCAGTTGTTAATTGATACATTACTGGCTCAGGCGGGTTGGGATATTAACGATCCAGAAAAAGTAGGCATTGAAGTTGAAGTCGAACATCAACCGACAAACTCGGGAGTAGGGTATGTCGATTATGTTCTTTGGGACGACGACGGCACGCCACTTGCCGTAGTCGAAGCGAAACGTTCGCGTGAACATATGCAAAAAGGCAGGGAGCAAGCTCGCTATTATGCTGAAGGTCTAGCAAAGCAACATAACTGTCCAGAGCCGATTGTGTTTTATACCAATGGCTATGAGATTTGTATTTGGGATACCAAGCAATACAACACCTATCGTCAGGTGTTTGGCTTCTATTCCAAAGATAGCCTGAAGTTTTTGCAATACCAGCATTTACATAAAGATCCAAATTTAGAACAACTCAACCCTAGCGCAGACATCGCAGGTCGACCTTATCAGATTGAGGCGATCAAATCGGTGACCAACCAATTCCAAAATCAGCGCCGTAAGGCACTGATTGTTCAAGCAACAGGAACGGGTAAAACTCGTGTATCCATTGCATTAGTTGAGTTGCTACTTCGTTCTCGCTGGGTTAAGCGCGTACTATTCTTGTGTGACCGTAAAGAGTTGCGCCGTCAAGCCGATGGAGCGTTTAAAGACTTTTTACCAAGTGAACCGCGTTGTGTCATCGGGGAGAAAAACCAAGTCGACCAGTCAGCTCGTGTATTCGTCTCGACTTACCCAGGTATGATGAACCGATTCTCACAATTGGATGTAGGCTTCTTTGATTTGATCATTGCCGATGAATCACACCGTAGTATCTATAACCGCTATCGTGACATTTTCGACTACTTTGATGCAATGCAGGTAGGTTTAACTGCAACACCAGTCAAGTTCATTGCGCGTAACACTTATGACTTGTTTGGATGTGAAAATGGCGACCCAACCTTTAACTTCGACCTAGCAGAAGCGATCTCGCATGAGCCACGTTTCCTAAATCCATTCAGAGTAAAAGAGTTCACTACCGAATTCTTACGTGATGGTATCCACTACAGCAAACTCACTCCAGAACAACAAGCGCAGCTTGAAGAAGATCTCGGAGAAGAAGAGGCGCAAAATACCACCATTAAAGGCAAAGACATTGGCAAGAAGATTTTCAGTGTCGAAACCGACAGTGCCATCCTAGAGAACTTGATGGAAAATGGCATTAAAGATGCCACTAAGTCGCTAGTGGGGAAAACCATCATCTTTGCGCAAAACCAAGCGCATGCTGAACAACTTGAGAAACTCTTCTGTGAAGATCTGTATCCACAATACGGCAGTAAAGTGTGTAAGGTGATCCACAATGCCGTTGATCGACCAGAAGCTCGAATTGACGAGTTTAAAAAGCCAGATAACGATTTCCGTATCGCTATTTCAGTAGACATGATGGACACCGGTATCGATGTTCCAGAAGTGGTCAACCTTGTGTTTGCACGCCCTGTGAAATCTTGGGTGAAGTTCTGGCAGATGATTGGGCGTGGTACAAGACTTTGTCCAGATCTGTTTGGCCCCGATAAAGACAAAGAAGAGTTCTTGATTTTCGACCACTATGGCAACTTTGAATATTTTGAAGAAGAGTATGTAGAAGCAGACACTGGCGTTAGCCGTTCACTGCTGCAAACCGTCTTTGAAGCACGCTTACAACTTGCCGATGAAGCTCAAAAGCGTGCCGACGTTAAAGCCTTTGAGCTCGCTTGCGCGCAGATGAAAGCGGATATTTGTGACCTACCCGAAGGCGCAATTGCCGTTCGCCGTGAGCTGAGAAACGTAAAACAGCTCCAAGAAACTGATCAGTTACTCCAAATGAATGGTTCCACTAGGCATTTACTGGAAACTACAATCGCGCCTCTGATGGGTAATCGCACACTAAAAGACAAAGATGCCTCAATGCTGGATCGCTTAACCTCACAAATTCAAAGTGCTCAGTTATCAGGTAGTAGTGAGATCGAAAACCTAAAAGCGGATTACATCTCTCGCTTACAAAACCTAGCAGTGACCATTACAGAAGTGCGCAAACAAGGCGATGAAATCGCAAGAGTGCAAACCCAGAAATACTGGCAAGACATTACGCTAGAGCAGCTTGAAAACACACGCACTAAACTGCGTGGGATCATGAAGTTCAAAAAGAAAGAACTGTCTCCCTATGAGAATATTCAGACAACCACAGCGCAAGATGGCGAGGTTCGTGAAACTGACCGTGTGGTGGTTATCGGTGATGAAACAGAAGCCATGGTTTACCGTAAGCGATTGAAAGACATTCTCGACAAAATGCTCGCTGATAATCCAGTATTACAGAAGATTCATAACAACCAAGCAGTGACAGAAGATGAACTAAAATCACTGACTTCAACAATTTTAACGCAGCACCCCGGTGTTGATGCGAATGCCTTGAACGCTTTTTATGGAAGAACGTCACAAGAACTGAGCCAAACGTTGGTTCAGTTGGTAGGCTTAGACGCCGATCTGGTCAATCAACGCTTTACCGATTTCATTCAAAATAACCAACTTAGCTACAAGCAAGTGCAGTTTTTGAATCAATTGAAACGCTTTATTTGTCAGAACGGGCGTATCAAAGTCGCAGATTTATACGAGGGGCCGTTTGAGCGCCTAACTGATGGCGAAGGCTTAGATATCTTCACCGATTCAAAAGCGGACGAGCTTGAAGCGTTAATGCAGCCATTTTTGATGCCACATTAACCAAACGGTCATTCAAAACACCGAAAAGGGAGTTTGTAAGGTTACGAACTCCCTTAATCATTATAAAATCTCATAATCTACACCTCTTAACTTTGTCGTTTGCAAAGTTAACAGCCACTAAAAGAAGAGCGCATTATGCTAACTGGTCAATTACGTAACGATATCGATGGTCTGTGGGAAAAATTTTGGACGGGTGGGGTAACCAACCCGCTGGTGGTGATTGAGCAGATCAGTTACCTAATGTTCTCTCGTATGTTAGATATGCAAGAAACCACGGCAGAGAAAAAGGCTAAACGAACAGGTAAACCATTTACTCGCCAGTTTCCGGAAACGCCTGAAGGTCAGTTACTACGTTGGCAAAACTTTAAAAACATGTCGGGTGCTGAATTGCTTCCTCACCTGCGTAACAACGTTTTTCCTCACTTTTCTGATATCGAGCTTAATGGTTCAGATATTGCGCAGTTTATGGCTGATGCTGATGTGGAGATCCGTAGTGAATCGGTACTGCTATCTGCGGTTGAAATGGTTGATAAGCTTCCGCTCGAGCAGAGTGATGTTAAAGGTGATATCTACGAATACCTGCTAAGCAAGCTCTCTTCTGCAGGGATCAACGGACAATTCCGTACGCCTCGTCATATCATCGATATGATGGTTGAAATGCTGGATGTGCAACCAACAGATGTGATTTGTGACCCTGCGTGTGGTACAGCGGGCTTCCTTTCTCGCGCAATGGAGTACCTGACGCGTACTCACACGAGCCCAGAAAGCATTTACCAGGATGAAGACGGCAACAACGTGTACACCGGTGACATGCTGCACGAATACCAAGACCACATTAATAATAAAATGTTCTGGGGTTTTGACTTCGACACCACCATGCTACGCGTTTCGGCAATGAATATGCTGCTACACGGTGTAAGCTCTGCCAACATCACATACCAAGACAGCTTGAACAAAAACTTCTCTGGCAAAGCTCAAGAAGAGAATTTCTTCGACAAAATTCTAGCTAACCCGCCATTTAAAGGTAGCCTAGATGAGCAGTCGGTAAACCCGCAAGTGCTTTCAATGGTGAAAACTAAGAAAACCGAGCTGCTATTTGTGGCGTTAATCTTGCGCATGCTTAAGCTTGGTGGCCGCAGCGCAACCATCGTGCCTGATGGTGTTTTGTTTGGTAGCTCAAAGGCGCACAAAGACCTGCGTCAAGAGCTGATTGAAAACAACCAATTAGAGGCGATGATCTCACTACCAAGTGGTGTATTTAAGCCATACGCTGGGGTATCTACTGGTATTCTTATCTTTACCAAAGGCGGCAGCACCGACAATGTTATGTTCTACGACATGCAGGCAGACGGCTACTCACTGGATGATAAGCGTAACCCAATCAAAGACAATGACATTCCAGAAGCATTGGCAAAATGGAAGCGTTACAGCGAGCTATACCAAGCGAACGATACTGATACTCTAACCGCAGAGTTTGGTGATAAAACACAAAAAGCCTTTATGGTGTCGGCGGAAGATATTAAAGCGCAAAAGTATGACCTTTCTATCAACCGCTACAAAGAAGTGGTTTACGAGGAAGAGGTGTACGAAGACCCTAAGGTGATTCTTGGTAAGCTGAAAACACTTGAGAATGAGATTCTGGCTGACTTAAATGAGTTGGAGGGGATGCTATGAGTTGGCCTAAAGTTAAGCTAGGTGATCTCTTTAAAGTAACCTCTGGCGGCACACCGTCTAGAAAAAAGCCAGAGTATTATGATGGTGGTGATATCCATTGGGTAAAAACGGGTGACCTGCATAATAAATATGTTAAGTCGGCTTCTGAATTCATTACTCAGAGTGGATTAGATGGTTCTTCAGCACGTTTATACCCTAAGGGTACAGTATTAGTTGCGATGTACGGTGCAACGATTGGAGTTTGCTCGATTCTTGATGTTGAAGCCGCGACCAACCAAGCATGTGCAGCCTTTACTCCAAATGAAAATGTTGACTCTGTCTTTCTTTACTATTTATTTAAACATAATAAGCCAGTTTTTGTTAAAGCGGGTTCTGGTGGAGCTCAACCTAATATTTCGGGTACATTTCTTAAGAATTTTGAAATCCCACTTCCACCATTAGCTGAGCAAAAACGCATTGCAGCCATTTTGGATAAAGCTGATGCCACCCGCCAAAAGCGCAAACAAGCCATCGACTTAGCCGACGAGTTCCTACGTAGCGCATTTTTGGATATGTTTGGTGATCCGGTTACTAATCCGAAAGGGTTTCCGTTAGGTACTATCCGAGATCTAATTGATTCCGCAAACTATGGAACGTCAGGCAAAGCATCAGAGACAGATGGTGAATTTCCTGTTCTACGTATGGGCAATATTACCTATCAGGGTGGATGGGACTTTACTGACTTAAAGTATATTGGTCTGACCGAGAAAGAACTACCAAAGTACCTTGTTCATAGAGGCGATTTGTTGTTTAACCGTACTAATAGTCGTGAACTTGTGGGGAAAACGGCAGTATACAATCAAGATGAACCAATGGCATTTGCCGGATATTTAGTGCGTGTTCGACCTAACGAGCTTGGTAATAATTACTACATCTCTGGATATCTAAACTCAGGGCATGGAAAAAAGGTCTTAGTTGGAATGTGTAAAAGTATTGTTGGCATGGCAAATATCAATGCGCAAGAATTGCAGGATATTAAGATTTTATTACCACCAATAGAGATACAAAATCAGTATGAATCATTGGTGAAATCTGTTTATGAAAAAACGATGACGCACAAGTCTAGTAGTACGGAACTTGAGTTATTGTTTAACTCTCTATCCCAAAAAGCTTTCTCTGGCGAACTTTAAACCAAGCCTTAAATAAACTCTAAAATTAGCAATGCTGAGGTTCTTCAGCATTGCTATCAACAACAATGGCCATCCTTTAATATCTATTCCGCTCAACCCCTTAAATTATTCAAAGGTTCAGTTACGAAAACGGGTCATCAAAACTTGAACTGCTGCAGCCAAAACTGTCATCGTCAAATAGGCTAGTGTCATCGAAACAACTGTTTGTACTGTCGTCGAACAAACTGTTGTTCATGCTATCGTCACTCAGTGAACTGATCGAGTCGTCAAAGAGGCTAGTACTATCAAAGCTATCTGATGAATCTATGCCGAATGGATTGCCTTCCACATCCACACCTCCTATGCCACCTACCATAGGTAACCCGTTTGCAGGGTTAATTGCATTGTCATCGAACGTTGTGGTGTCTTCTGAAAACAGAGTGCTTTCAATAGTGTCGGATTCAAACAGATCATCTTGGTCGTTATCGGGCATGGTGTCTGAATGTTCACTGCCTGAAGCTGTATCTGAAGTTGAAGCCATAGGGGAAAAGTCGCTGGTCTCAGTCATGTGAGAGACGAAAAAGTAGCTAAACACTCCGATGAAGATCCCGAAAGGTATCGCCAGCGAGCCAATCATGAGGCCGATGGCAGGAAAAAGAATAGCTAAGATATATTTCATATAGAGCCTCATCACTCGGCATGTTAGAAAACTAGATGTTCAAATCATCCTTATGTCTAAACAATAGCAACCCAACCATTTTGTGTTGTTATCAATGTTGAGATTTGCAGTCCATCCTTCACTAATAGTATTGACTCAATTTTTAATTTGTATATGTGATGTCAACTCTATAAATATATGCAATTTGATGATAATAGTATGAGTTAACTCGCTGATTTGTATCAGCATAACCACTTAAAGTTAATGATTACCGCTGAAAATGAATATCACCAAGCTATCTCTAACCAATTTCCGCTCATTCCAGCAAACACAAACTATCGAGTTTGCACCAGTCACCTTATTGTTCGGCCCAAATAGTGTCGGTAAGAGCAGTGTCCTTATGGCTCTGTTCTACTTACAGCATGTAATTAATAAGGGGCAATGTGACCCTCAGCGAATTGAAGCGCTCGGTAATAAATACGTTGGCGGCTTTAAGAATCTTATTAACGGTAAAGATCTCTCTAAAACCATGGTAATCAAGGTTGAGTACCAGAAACCAAAAAATCAAGCAGGACACAGCTTCGATGATAGCACTTGGTTTATTGAGGGTTTACATCAAAAAGCGGCTCAGTTAGGTGAGTCCGTATCTGAACCTTTACTCAATATGAGTAGCCCTAGTGAATGGGCCGACGAGATCGCGATTGAGTTTGAAATCAAGTGGTCTCACGCTGAAAAAACAGCGTTTGTCTACCGCCAATCTGTATGGTTAGACAACGAGTTCATTCTTGAAGTGAAGAACACCAAGCCGAACGACAACGCTGAAGTGAGCCGAGTTAACTATCTTCATCCTTTATTTAAAACGGATGACGAAGATGACACAGAAATGGCTTATCGGGAAGATGGCTCCTGCGGTGAATTTCATCACCATGTTTTAGAAGCAGCAACCTCTACCCCTATAGATGTATTGTTACCGAATAGTCAACGAAGGTTTGTTCACGCTCCATTTCACTTTCAATCTCGATCAGGTGCACTACCAAGGCTAGATAAAAGGTTAGAAACGAGCTTAGAGTCCGAACATGACTTGATTACTCGCAGAATCGAGGAGATTTTTAGTGATGTGATTGTCGCATCGCTCGCCAATTTAAACGATGTTCTTTCAGATAGCGTTGCTATTGGGCCACTAAGACAAATTCCTGATTCTACTTTCGATGCTGAAGATAAGGTGATTCAAAAGGATTGGTACTCGGGTAAGGCGAGTTGGGACACCATTTTTAATGCCGATATGGAGGTTGTTCATCGAGTTAACCGCTGGATGGCAGGCCGTGATTGGCTTGATCTTGGTTATGCCTTGGTTGAAAAGTCTGAGCAAGGGCGGATCGACTATATCAGTGATGGCGATAAGTTTAGTGATTTCACACGTAGACAACTGGATGAAGCGTCGAGCGAAGGTGTCAATCATAAGTATTTTTCTTCACGAGAGTATCAACAAGACGTGGTTACCTTGTGGGACCTTTCAAATGATATTGAGGTTTCAGCAAGTGACGTTGGTGCCGGTATTTCACAAGTTTTCCCCTTGGTGGTTGCGGCAGAGTCTAGCAAGCGTGGCCTGATTTGTTGCGAGCAACCTGAATTGCATTTACATCCCAAAGCACAAGTTTCATTGGGTGATTTGCTAACCCAAACTGACAGTAAAAACCATTACTTAATTGAAACTCACAGTGAGCATCTGATCCTGCGCTTACTTCGCCGTATCAGAGAAACGACAGATCAAGCGTTGCCAAGTGGCTTTACGCCAGTTAGCAAAGCGGATCTCTCTATTGTCTACCTAGAGTCTTCTGATGCAGGAGTTGTGGCACATAAAACACTGCTTACCGATGATGGTGATTTAGAAACAGGTTGGCCGAGTGGTTTCTTTGATGAAAGAGATGAGGAGCTTTTCTAATGTACAAGGAGATTGCACTCGACCCTCACTGTATGTCGGAATATCACTATTATGCGTTGCTTAAAAGTGCCTTTGGTTTTGAAAATGGTCGATATCTGGTAGCCCCAACTAAAGAGTGGGTTAGGGAGGCGTATCAAAGTGTTAAGGCTTCTGATATTGCGCCAACTAAGAAAAAGTCAGTGACTAATTTTCTTAATAAGTTGCAGCGAGATAAAGCTAATCCTTTCATTGTGTTACCAAAAGATCGAGCAGATTCAACACTGCAGGGTGGATATGAGAATTGGCTCAATTGGATGACATCACAACACTCACTAAGAGCATTCAACGCCGTTGTGTCAGAGCAAGGGGGCGCAGAACATATCAATTATGAGCAGATCATAGATGGAGACACGAGTTGGTCGATTCCTCCAACACTTTGGATCGATAAAACCGAGCACAATATCTTAGATGTGACTGTTCCACTACTGAATGTGGGAAAAGATCTAATCATTGCGGATCCCTATTTTAAACTCCCAGGTAATGCATTGCTCAAAGCTATTTTGCGTAGGGCCACATCCTCAGGTGTTCGCACCGTGAGTATCGTGACCACAATGGATTGCAGTAATTTATCAGGTGTTTTTGAACGCGAGTATCAAGCTTCAATGGTTGATTTACCGTTGGTGAATTATATCCGTGTACCACATGGGTTTATACACGATAGATATCTGCTCAGTGATAAAGCGGCCATAAAAGCGGGACAAGGCTTTTCAACGGCACCTGAAAAAGGCCTGCAGTCGGATCGATTAAGCATCAGTTTGTGCGGTTTAGAAGAATACAGAGAAACCAAAGCGTGTATCGACGAGTATCAAAACAAGCATCCAGAAATGTGCACGCGTTTGGGTGAATAATAAAACAATGGCTTAGATAAATATTATGGAATTACAGTTTAAGGATGTATCCGGTAAAGACAATATTGGCGATTTTACTTGGATCCATCAATCAGGGCGTCAGGCACTTATCGCAGACCTGGTATCGGGTTGCGACGTTGCTAGGGGGATAGACCTGCTAAGTAGTTGGTTAACCGTGAATCAAACTAATGAGCTGTTTGTCGCGGAACAAGTGATAGAAGATCTGCATCAACTCTTTTTCAACAATGGGGTTCAATCTACATTTGGCATCATCACTCAGAAGGCAGAAGAGTTTGAATTGTCTTGGGTAGGAAATATTCGGCTTTATCGAGTTGAGAAGGGGGTTAAAAGAGCCGAATCTCGCGGCTTTGAATCACAACCTATTTCTGTTGTTGGTAGTGAGGTCACGCCTATCGTTCATCACATGAACCTTGATAATGATGGGATTTCGAAGTTCATTTTAACCAGTGACGGTTTAAGCAGCCAAATGATGTGTGAGCTTAATTTAACCTCTGATGCTCTAACCAGTGGCCAACTGCAAAAAAAACTGCTTCCGGCGGTTGTTGACCAAGACTGGTCTGCACTTATCTTTCCGATGTCGAACTCGCACTCTTTTGTAGAAAATGACTGGCCATACAATCCGTTTGTTGGGGCACAAGAAGAGCGTTTACATGAACGCCGAGGCTTAGCTGAATTAGCAACACAACTTTTCACACAACCGCTTTTCGAAGGTTTTAGAATTGTCTCTTGCCCGCCGATCTTGAATGAAAACTCATCCCGTTTGTTTGATGGACTGCTTATTTATCCGTTTGGTGTGATTCCGCTTGAATTGAAAGATCATCACGGCAGTATCGCAGTTGATATGTGCACGAACAAACGAAACAGCTTGTTGGTCGATAATGATATGGGTCGCACTTACCTCTCGAATCCGGTCACTAAGCTCAGAGAAGCCTTAAGAAGGTTTGGAGATCTACCTGAGTTAAAAGCGCTGCTGCCAGAATTAAAAAATACTGGCTTAGTACTGTTTACGAATCGTAACGCCAATGTTGAGTGTATTTATGATGGTCAAACAGTTTCGGCTCCTTTTATGGAGATGGGGGAAGTCATTGTTGCGCAAACCGAACAGGTATCTTCGCTACTCGTTAAGTTCTGCCGCTCTCGATTTGGTAAAAAACCAAAACGGCGTTTGCTTGAATCGGAAATAAATCGGCTCGTTCAGGAACTGACTGCATCTCCTGTTGAACAGTATCAAGGTGCCATCACCGTTGGAGATTATGAAGTAGAGCTGGAAGCGGTTGAGTCGGAGTCAACAGATTACTTTACCGTTTACAACGCCGTTCTATTTAACGAACAGGTTTGGGCGAAGTGCTTTAATTTAGATCACTTAAGTGCTGTACATCGCCAAACCGAGCTCAAGAGCTTGGGCCGAGAAGCTCTAGTGCTTAAGCGCTTAAGCAGAGTGGATGGGGTTCAACGCTATCAAGATAAGGAATTACTTGAAGACAAGTTTTATGTGTTCGTTGAAAAAGCTCCTGCTGTAACACTTGAACAATGGCTTAGTGCGAACCCTACAAAAGAAGAGAAACTGAACCTACTGATCGAATTAGCAGAAACCATTCAACAGATTCAGAGCGTGGGTGACCCCGAGATTATTCATCGAGCCATTAACTTATCAAATATTCGTGTCACCGAACGAAGCGAGCCAATGTTGATAAATTTCGAGTTATGTCAGCAAGAAATGGTTGCGACACTGCCCCTAAATGCTAGAAGAACGTTCGAGCAGAAGTACCAAGCGCCGGAAGTAAATGAACCTGGTCAGTCTTTAACGTTTTCTTCCGATATTTTTAGTCTGGGATTAGTCGTGTTTTATTCGTTAAGTGGGGAACTGCCGTTTGAGCAATCGACAAAAGAATTAGTGAGTAAGGGGCGCCGCCCAGCGTATTGGAAACAGCTGTGCCAAAAGTTAGAGCTATCAGGACAATATGCTGAGTTTTGGCAGAGAATACTTCACGTTACACCTAAATACCGTCCAACAATTGAGCAAGTGATAGAGGTCTTAAAGACATGGAAATGACAACAAATGGCTATGCCAAACAATACCCCAAGGAAAAGGTAATCTATCAGTGTGAAGCGACGAAACGTGCTTTTTATCGCGTCAAATTGCCTCAGCTTGGCTTGTATTACGGGTTAAAAGAGATTGAGGTCGAGGATCTTAAAGCTAGTAAAGCCATTAAAAATGAGATTGTTGCTCTGAACCGTTTGCCGTTTGGTGTTGCAGCTAAGTGCCATCAATATTGGCAAGAGGGAAAGAAGCATTATCTTCTCATGGACTGGGTTGAAGGTAAGCCTCTTAATGAGTTTGTAACGACGGCACCAAATAATCGTAGAGAGTTTGCACAACGCCTGCGCTTGGCAGAGAAAATTGGTTGGAAGTTGGTTGAACTTCATCGTTATCGTGTTACCCATCGAGACCTGAAACCAGAAAATATCATTGTGCACAGTGACAAAAATCAGAATGTCACCGGAGTCAGTTTTATTGATTTTGGTTTATCCAACCAAAAGCGTTACCTTGAGGAAGGGACAGCACATTATCGCTCCCCGGAGCAAGAGTTTGTGAGACACGTGAGCCTCACACAGTCGTCGGACATTTTTTCATTCTGCCAACTTATTCACTATTTATTGACGGGTCAACCATTGGTACTTCAGCCAAATTTTGATAATTCGGATTGGGATGAGATGAACATTCACTTGCCTACCTCTATACCATCAAAGCTCCATGATACATTGCAGCAGGGGCTAACGTTCGACTGTAATAAGCGCAGTAAACAAGTATTTACTATCGTCAAAGCCTTACAAGAGGCTTCTAAGCAACTCAATAGCAAGGGGTAATCCTAATGTCTGCATACAATCAAACCGTGCCTTTTTGGCCGGAAGATAAATCAGCTAAATATGGTTCCGTTCTTCCTCTATTGTATCGTTTGGAAAATAATTATCTGGATAAAAACTGGCCTGACAATGGTGAAGGTCAAGAGGCGGTTATAAGCCAACTAAAGTCAACTAACAAAGCTTGGGCTTCTTCATTTAAGCCGAAAGATACCGTCATCGTCACCTTACTTATTGGTAAATATAAAATCACAATTAATGTTGCCAAGAGTGAGGAGAAACCTAGGCTTTGGGTGAGTCGGATTTACTATGCGAACAACCAAGACCGCCAGCGCATGCTGGAGCACGGGACTTTGCTCGAGTTTGATGGCATTGAGTTTCTGACGGGCCGAGAATTTGGCAATGGATTGGAAGCTCGTGATGTTAGGTTTAAGTATGGCTTATACGCAACTGAGTTACTCGATACAATCAATTCTCCATGGAATGTGGAGGGCGAGGAGCTAGAACCAGAACAAGCAGATGAGGAGGCGCTTTGCTACGAAGAGCAAGAGATGGTCGATGTGTTGCGCTGTTTCATTGATTCTGAATATGAACTCGAAAGAATTGCGGCTCAGCAATGTATGCCTTTCAATGCGACCTCTATCAGCGCTCGAAGTGAGCGAACAACCTACCGTCTTCACTATGAAATTACGTTAGATGAATTTGATTATTCCCGCTTACTTGAAGTACAACCAACGCTGCTTGAAATGCTCGACGAAATGCGAGAGCCAACAGATATATTATTAGAGGTGGCGGATCTCACCCCTGTAGAGAATGAACCTATCATTCACGTTAGTATCGAGAAACAAGCGTTAAATTCACAAATACCAGATCAAGCGCTTTTGGCTATTGCGGCTCTACCGACGTTAAAGAAGGTAAGAAACTCCGTTGTAGATTCTTTAGAGTCTGAGTCATCCAAAAACCCATGGTTGTTACCTTTAGCCGCTAAAGTGTATCAACATGAGCCTCTTACCCCAGTTAAGGTTCCATTACCTCCAAGTAAATTTCCACCGACACAGTCGCAAGTCAAAGCGATTGATAGTGGTGCTGGTAGTAATGATTACACTTTGGTTCTAGGGCCTCCGGGCACAGGCAAAACCACGGTTATTCTTCAGTGGGTGAAGTACTTCGCGGCGCAGGGTAAACGTGTTCTTGTGACATCGCAAAACAATAAAGCGGTCGACAATGTTCTAGAACGTTTGGCTGAAGAAGACGATTTTGAGTGTTTACGTATAGGCAACGAAAATAAAATCAGCTCTTGCTTGGAGGACATTACACTCGATAATAAAGCCGCTGAATTGCAAGCGCGTATGTTTAGTTCAGCCGATGAGACACTGAAAAACCTAGAGTCTCAACTCACTTATATTCATGAACTGCTTGCGAGTAGAAATGAAATTATCGCGAAAATGGATAATGCAGATAAAGCTCAAAGTGATCACATCCATCATATTAATAGGCAGAAAAGCTTACACGTAGAGTTGGCTGAAATAGAATCGCATATTCTTTCTCACGACAATGTTATTCGTCGATTAAATGCTCAATTAAAAGAAATTGAGCAAAAAGAGTGGCCGATTTTTAAGTCTGTTTCTCGATGGATAAACACTAAAAAGACCAATCTAGTCAATAGCCGTATAGAAAGCTCTCATATAAAGTCTGGAAAACTTAGCGAATCACGAACAACGACTATGGCCTCTATTGCTGATACAGAGAAGTCTATAGAGGAAGCTCAACAGCTTATTGAAAGCTGTAATCAAAAGATTGATGGTTACTTTAGAAAGGTCACTTCTCTAGTTGATGAGGTAGTTCTGCCAGGGCAGTCTGAGGACAGAGTAACGAAATTAGAACTGGTTCAATTGGATGAACTGTTGCGTAAAGTTTCGGGTATTCATAGCAACCTCACGCAGTGGTTCAATAAATTGAAAACCGAGCGTCAACAGGCGCTGTATAAAATCTTAATCGAAAACGTAAACGTGGTTGGTGCTACTTGTATTGGTATCAATACCAAAGCCCTATTTAGAGAACTCGACTTTGATGTTGTGATCGTAGATGAGTCTGGTCAGATACAACTCCACAACTTGATTGTCCCTTTGTCCCGAGCCAATAAAGCGATATTAGTCGGGGATCATAAGCAGCTACCGCCTGTAGTCAGTGATGAAGTACTGGAAGAGGTCGAAGCTAAAGACTTCGGTGACTACAAAGACCTTTATCGTCTCAGTTGGTTTGAGCACCTATGGAATGCCGCTCCGGACGACCGAAAAATTATGCTGGATACACAGTTTCGCTGTCCTTCCATTATTAGTGACTTTGTCTCGGAAGCATTTTATGAGGGAAACTATTTTGCTGGTGTCGGTATGGACAAGAAAAAGCCGCTACTTTCATACTGTCCACAGCCGATGATTTGGATAGACACGACTTGGTTAGAAAAGAAAGGCGAAAAGTCGACCTCAGAAGAGGGTAGAGCTGTGGTACAAGATAACGTTTGTGAGACAAAATTAGTTATCGAGCTTCTTAAAACATCAATTAAGGAGATGCCAGAACTTGCTGAGAATCGAGAGATAGGGGTTATTGTTCCTTACGCAAATCACGTGAAAGCTATCCAGAACGCAATACGCAGAGAACAAAAGCGTGGTGAGCTTCTGGAACTCAAGATGCCACTGAATGAACTGGTTGCTTCTGTAGATAGTTTCCAGGGGCAAGAGCGAGATTTGATCATATTCACCTTCACGCGTTCGAATCGACAAGGTAAGGTCGGATTCCTTGCGGATTGGCGACGACTTAATGTTGCTCAAACACGAGCTAAGAAGCAGCTTGTAATGATCGGTGATTCTCAAACATTGACTAAAGGTGCAGACCGAGATAATGCTCATGATGTGGAATTCAAGAGAGCGATGGTGCTGCTTAAGAGTAAGTGTTATGAGAAAGGGGCGCTAATCCAAGCGAGTCGTTTTCTTCCTAACGAAAAAACGGTTCAACGACCGCAAAACCCATCATTTCAAAACAAGCGTAAAGCACCGCAGAACCGCCACTCTAAAACAATGTTGGTAAGTGAAAATGGCTAAAAAGAAAACAAATAGTAATCCTTACTTCAATGTCTTGAAGAGTTACGCTGAAGTACTAAATTCTCAGATCGGATCTGATGAAACGCTCTTTTATGTTCGAGATAGTCTGTTACCTATTCTAAATGTGAAAATATTGGTAAAAGAGCGAAGTAGAGAGGAGTTAAGTGATATAGATTTAATGATCTTCAAGTTGATAGAGCAAGGTGTCAGTTCTGTTCAATCTATCGTAACTTTGACTGGTTTAGCAGAAAAACTTGTCACAAAGCACTTGAGTGAAATGGCAGGCCGTTCCTTTGTTACTTTTATTGATGGAAGGTTTAAATTAACAGCGTTGGGGGAAGAGACGCTTGAACACGGTGTCCCAATTCGCACCGTGCAGCGAGCCTATCGCTATTGTGCTGTTTCAGAACAACTGCTGCCGAAAGATGCGTATAAGTTACCTTACACCGAGGTAGATAAGCTTCGCTCTAGCGACTTTACACGTACGATTAGCTCGAACCATATCTTAGAAGAGTCTCAATTAGTTAACCTTAAAGGATTAGACTTATCAAAGGTCAGTTCGAAAAGAGCACTTGGTATTACCGACGAAGCATTATCCTTTGACGAGATTATTGGGTACTCATCTGGTTATCTTCAAACACGGGTCTTTTTGGTCGGCAAAAATAAGCCTCAAAGAGCGATTGTGGCATTTGGAGAAACCTGCGTTGAATATGATTTAGAGGGAATATTGGCGACAGTTACAGCATTAAATGACGAAAATATCATAGGTAACTTAAACGAGTTTCATCAAAGGCAAAAGGTCTCTTTTGGAGATGGAGAAGTCACACTTGATGAGTTCGGTCTCCCAGTTGTCAATATTACGCGAGCAAATCTCGATTGGTTGTCAAAAGGGTTAGAGTCAGGGCAGAAAGCCATCATTATGTGTGGGACTCAAGCTTTACCTGCTAAGCCTATAGGCTTGAAAGCTTGGGGTAGGCTATCAAGTATATCTGGCTTGACCATTCGTTACTGTCTGCTTGAGGAAGAGTTACAAAAGGATGCATCTAGCCTAAGGGAGTACACTGATTTATGTGATTCGTATATGAGAATTCCTCGAGACGAAAGACCTTATTCAAAGCTAAGTGCTTACATTGAAAATACACTATCGGTGGAAGAGATAGAGCATGTACGTGTACTTGCTGAGCGCTATTCTATAGCTAGGATCAGTAATAATTTACCCAAGACAGAGGCGGTTGAAGCTTAATGGCTGAGTATAAATGGCAGGGGTGGGGATTTTTACCGCTCTTTATCTCAAAGAAATCATTTTTAGAACTTGTGAACTCAGGAAATTGGAAACATTGGAGCGAAGATTTACAAGATCATGAGATCAAAGATATAAGACGCTTCTATACTCGATCTAGTGCCGATTTGTTAAGGCCAATGAAACAAGGTCGCTACGTGTTTGAAGCTAAATTGAGTGATAGCCCGTTGTTATCTTTGGTACCTAATCAACAATCGTTTAATCACGAATTTTCGGTCTGTATTACCAAGCTACAGCTTCTCCAAATGGGCGAGGTGAGTCTGCTTTATTTGCATTTTGAATCTAGCGATAACCTAAGTGCAACTAGTATTGCTGAGCTCAATAGAACTGTTTTTCAATGGGAGCCGAGAACGGAAAGGCATAATGTTTGTCTATGGGAGGATTCAGAACAACAAAAGAAAGGATTAAAGCAACACATTAGTGACTTACTAAGCCTTCCTCTAAGCAATAACAGCCACTATGAAGAAGATGCTTTTGGTCATGAGCTTGTTAGTTGTTCTTGGATTAAGCAAGTAAGTGATTTTGACCAATCTGACACTATTTGTGTGAGTGAGCTTAGCGCAGGAATCAATTTTTCTAACCCTAGGTATAAGCTCTCTGAAAACGAAAAACAGAGGCTTATCGAGAACCAATTTCACTACTGGTCTGATTGGCGCTGTCAATTTAATCTGAATCGTCTTGTTTTTGTAGATCAAACCCCAGGAGAATCATCACTAAACTGGAACTTAGCGACGAACCAGTACTATCTTGATTTGTTAGCCGCGGTAATTTGCCAACGAACAACGCTCGGTCGTTTTAAAGATGAGATGATTTTAAGCCCGAACAAACAAAGAGCGAGGCTTTACGAACGGATATCCCTATTTAGACGATCGTATAAAATGTCTCATGTCTCTACTTACCCTTTTGCAGAGAGATTGTATCAATATCTGTGCTGCCAAGCAGATTTAGAGTTAATAGAACAAAAAGCATTCGTCGAGCTGGAGCATAACCATGCGTTATGGAAGCAAGAGAAAGACGAATCATCCAACACGGTTTTGTTGTTAGTATCACTTGTGGCTGCTTTGCTCGTCCCCGCCAGCTCTATAGCCACAATTATGGCATTAACAAAAGAACAAATGAATCTAACCTTTTGGGCTATATCTGGAAGTATCACTCTAGTTACCGCGATTGTAATGGTGTGGCCGCCACTTAAACGTTATTTGAAAAGTAAAGATTGATGAGAGAACCAGAATCGAGCAGTAATTTTGTAATTGAACTTATTATCGGCATTGTATTGGTTGTGTCTCTTGATTCGGCCTTAATAGCTGTACTAAATATTAGCTTAGTACGGCTAACTGGTAACCAATTGGTGGATGTTTTGTTAATGAGTTTGTTCTTTTTTGGTTTGTATATGACAAAAGTATCACTGTGGCTAAGGGTGCGATTAGTGTCTTTTATCTATAGGTTTTGCAAGTAAACTTCTTAGCTACTTTACCCAAATATGACTCTTTCTATAAACTCTCAGCTCAAACACGCAGGGAGTTTCTCATTTTGAGCATTCATAAGCTTAAGAATACCAATCTGAATTATCTAACTTTTATCATAGCGTTCGAACAAACAAGGGTTTAGAGCATATGACGATACAATTGGTAAAAATTCAAGGTGATGAGACACCGCTGTTCGCCCCGTTTTCTGGAGTTCAAATTGCAGGAGAGGGCGTGCAGAGTTGGGATAAGCTTGAGGAAGATCCGACGTTTCTATTCGGTTTTTGTTTAGAAGCTGGTGAGTTTGTTTATATCAACAATGAATTATCTCAAGCTGTTGGCTTTGATATTTCTGATGTTGAACTTACGGTAGAGCAGCTTTGTAGCATGCTGAAAGTTCGCAATGGTGTTTGTATAGAGCACAATACTGGCTGGGGCGGTAGCTACATTGTAGCGTTTGGGGAGCTGAGTGTATGCTAACACAAGGTGATATATGCCCACATTGTGGTTTGATAATCATGATGCCAACTGACTTAACTCCAGAGTGTTTAGGCTGTGGAAAGATTATCAATCAGGAAACAGACCAAACAGATGGTGACGAATTTTATGGTATCTAGACGATAGCATAACTATTAAGTCCTTCTTTTTCATACAAGACCAAATAACTTAGTGAGCCTATTTTGAAAAATATTTTGGTAGCCGTAACAGGCGCAAGTCCTCAAGTCCTAACTGAAACGTTGTTTGCATTGAATCATCAAGGTAAAACAATGCCTGATGAAGTATTTGTGATTACTACCGCTAACTCTAAGCTAACGCTAGAAGAAGGGTTATTTCAAGATGGTCATTGGAACAAGTTAATACAAGATTATCAACTTCCAGACATTAAGTTTAGTTCTGACAATATTTGGTTGATCTCTGATGAAGAAGGCAATGTGTTAGATGATGCAAAGGCCGAAGCAGACCAAGTCGTCATGGCTGACTTTATTACACAGAAAGTAGAGGAGCTGACTCGTAATGACGATGTTGCGATTCATGCTTCAATTGCTGGCGGACGAAAGACAATGGCTTTTTACATGGGCTACGCAATGTCTTTGTATGGCCGTGAGCAAGATGTGCTGAGTCATGTGTTCGTAGACGATGATTTTGAGTTTGTGAGTGAATTTTATTACCCAACTCCTTACGACAAGTACATCGTCGGGAGAGATAAAAAAAAGGTCGTAAACACCAAGGACGCTAATGTCACCCTGGCTGAAATCCCGTTTGTAAGAATGCGTCGTCAGGTTGATGAGTCAATTTACAACCAAATGCAAAGCCATTCGTTTTCAAAAACTGTATCAGCTTTGAATAGTGCACATAGCTCGGAAATTAAAGTAAAAATTTCGACCAAGGATAAGACATTAGATGTGGCTGGTGTACCTGTAAAACTTACAGCTAAAGCGCTAGCGATTTACTTATTCTTCGTCAAAAAAGCCATGAGAACGGAAACGTTGGGGCGAATATTTGAAGAAGACGTTGACCAAACACGTGAATATTTAGAAGTATTAGACTCAATGAAAGCCGACGTGCGTTTGTACAAAAGCATGGGTTTAGAAGATGAGGGGCAGTGGCGTCAGAATGATTTTGAATTGACACCTAAATTGACGAAAGACTTTGTACGTCAGTCATTAAGTGCATTCCATAAAACGTTAGAAGGGCGTTTAGTTCCAGATATCGTGGAAAAAATCAAAGTGCACTCTGATGGTGCCAAAGCCGGTGCGAGTTATAGTGTCAATAGTGGTATTACTATTGAGGTAGATGGGCTGGTTGTCTGACGCTAAACAAATGTTTGGTCTGAAAACCTTGTATCCATTTAACATTAGTGCGTTAACGCAGGTGTGATAATAGGATCTTTGATGGCATGGTGTATCTTCTTTGTGAGTAAGCATAAATAAGGTACATCAATGAGATTTCTGAAAATAAAGGAAGTCATGACAAAGACCGCTTTAAGTAGGTCTTCTATTTATCGAAAGATGAGTGAGGGCTCATTTCCTAAGCCCGTACCTATAGGGGAGAGGGCCGTTGCTTGGATCGACAGTGATGTAGAAGAGTGGATGAAAGAGTGTTTAAAGCAGCGATGATTGCAGCTAGTCGAAAGGGATCACATCCAAATAAACATCCAGTAATTGAAGAAAGGTAATGTATGACCTGCTTCGCTGTGGGCTCATAGGCACCAGTTTCCTAAATTCTCTTGTGAGTGAATCACGGTTCTCTTTTTTGGTCTGAAGCAGGTGGATGCTAATGTTTCCTTTTTCATGATAGCCAAGAAACTTAGCTTCATCCGAACGGTGTATATCGACACCAATTGCTGTCATTTTTTGAGATAACCGATCATATCTATGTGGGATAACTGCTTCAATAGTTGTGGCATTAAAGCCAACTCGGCTTTGTACTAACTGTTCCCAATATCGGTAATGAGAAATGACTTTATCAATCGTTATTTCATCGGACGCTAGTTTATGAGAAAAATGCCATTTAATTCTTACGTGCTCATCCTTAATGCCAATCACTTTCATGGTTTTGAGTAAGAATGCGACGGTCTTTATATCATGCGTTCGAACTAAGTGTCCTTTAGCCCCTACACAGTGGTGAAGCGCTTTGGTTACTTGGGATAGGTTGATCTTGGCATTACGTAGCGCCTCTGACTGCAACGATTTATCAAATTGCTGCATAAAAAAGTTGAGTTGATCTATTTGATATTGATTTAGCCTGTTTATGCCGCAAAACTCAGGAAGGGTGTTTTTGGATCTTCTCGTGTAAATCTCGCCATGTGATTCCAGTCTAAGTGCAATCCGAGTTATGAGCTGTGCAGATATCTTTGTTAATTCTGCGGTTTGTTTTATAGAGTAACCATAACTTAATAGGGAAATGCCTTTAAAAACGTCAGCAATGGGAACACTGTTCGACGAAGGTTTTCTCTCTTCTTTGTTAATAAGTAGCTCAAGAGATCGTTCAAGGTCGGGCTTGGATTTTCCAACCATAGTCATTGGTAGTGCGTCATGATAAAGAGCCAGCGGTTTGCCATTTCGGATTGGCCTCATACTCTTGTTATCGAGTTTTACTGTGTAATCAATACTATACTGCAATAAGTGAAGGGGAGACTCATTTCGCCTCCTATTTAATAAGTAAATATGAAGGGCGGCTAGGTGTATATAAGAGCTGAATGTCGTTTCAATGGTGCCATGTCCAAGTAAACGTGATAGTACAAATGCCTTTTTCCTTGTATTAGTGCATATACCCAAGCGATGAAATAGCTGGTTTTGCCTATCTGCCGAGAAGAAATTGTGCTGCAATGGCAGAGGGAGGTTATTAGTAGGGTAGCGATTGAAATTGATTAATAACCAATTCCAATTTGCAAAGCTGTGCCGTAGGTGATGAAACCTAAGTTTATCGTCTTGGGTGATCTCTTTTAAGACGACAGTAAGTAATGTAAATGCGTTTTTTAGTCTTTTAGGATCCTGAAAAATTAGAGCATTTGCCTTTTGAGAGCCAAGTTTGGATTTGTCGATAAATGAAATGAGCTTCTTTTGCCAGTGAATAGGCATCAAGCAATCTAGTGGTAAGTTGCGAGCACTGTTTCCAGTTTTTAAGGATCGATACTTATTGAGTCTGATATGTACTTGAAGGTAGCCGTGGTCGTTCAAATGAAAGTCATTAAGTTGTAGCCCTCCAATTTCGCCTCTACGCAAGCCGCCGTAAAATCCAAGTAAAAATACAACAAGAGCAAGTTCAGCTTCTAAACTATCTTTGTTGAGAAATGATGTTACAGCATCGGCTTCGTGCATTGTGATTAAGTTAGCACTGACATTTGATTTAGATGTTGTTATATCTAAATCAGAGAAGCATAGTTCGGGCACAATTTGAGAACTCACGACAAAATCAGCAAAGTAGAGGACGAAAGATTTCCTTTTAGTTGAGTTGATTCCCTCCGCAACGATATTCAACTTTTCTGCCCACTCTAGAGCATCCATTGTGAATAGGTTACAGTAATTGAATTCTGCTATGAATGGGATTGCGAAGGTTCTCACATAATCGCGAATGGTACTAAAAGTGAGTACTTTCTTCCCTATGTCACCCCGATAAAGCAATTGATACATCCAACTGACTAGAACCCAAACTACTGGATATTTACTAGCGTTATTTTCGGCTTCAAGCCATTCAAAAAGCCCCCTCCTGATTAGCCGCCCTTGATGGGCTTGTTCCTTTCTAGTGTTTTTCGATGTCTTCAATAGGTCCAAGAAGCCATGCAATATGCGCACTAACTCATCGCTACTTAGCTCAGTAATATTATTGTAAGAGGTATGGTTCTTTTTCCATGCGGTGCTTTGTCTAACCGTTGCGGCCTGGTTTGTTAATCTCGCTGGTGGTTTTCTGAAGACATCAATCTTATCGAGGAATACGCGTTTCATTGTTGAACGAGTTAACGGTGTCGATTGTAGTAGGCTAGATTGGATCCTAAAATCGATAGGACTCTGAGTTAGCACCGTTTCGATTCGATGACATTGGCGAATATCAGAAAGATTCAAAGAATATTGTTTAGGTATAGCTGCAGTATGATGACAGTAATCATTGATACAACACATGATTTTTGATGATGTTAACTCTGCTAAGCTTCGTCGTGAAGCCAACTCAGGAACAAGAGTAGGAGCTGTGAGGTGGTACTCATGTTGATGCAATATTGCCTTTTTAATCAATAGCCTAGACTGATTGTAATGTTTCATATTTATGAATGAAATTCGGTGTAAAACTAGAAGGGCTTCAGCGACTGGTGACAGAAAATATTGTTGCTTTCCAGAAAAATAACTTAGTTGTTCAGTTCGATATAGGTCTTGGTTGTTGGTGATTAGAGCTGATATATCCTTTGTATTGACACATCCTTCTTTTAAAAATAGCCATAAAGCAAGCCTCCCTAATGACTGTTCTGAAGACAATGATAATGTGGGTTTCTTGATCTCTGCTTCAAGTTGAGAATAGAGTTTGTCAGCTAACGAGGCTTTGAAAATATTTCCTGGCGTAACTATAGGCTTATCCCTACGAATTTCAGTAAATGAGCCTAAAGGGGGAGAAGTAACCTGGAACTCTCGCTCCAACAACACCAAATAGAGTTGTAAAATTTTCCGCTGCAGGGATTGGACATCTATATTCGAATCGAGTTTTGACTGGAGCACATTGAGTGATTTTATTGTGATGGCGTCAGATTTTGCTTCTTTATCATAAGTGACCACAAGTAATTTAGTGATTAGGGCGTGTAGTTTCTCTATTAACTTTTTTGCTGCCTTTTCTGTATCGAGGACAAATATATTCTCAATATCTTGTTTAAATACTACTGAAGCCTCTGCAATTAATCTTTTAAGGTCTATTGAAGGTGGCATACAGGCTCCTTAGGCCAACAGCGAGCGAATTGGAGTTAAATTCAGATCATTGGCCATACCTTGGATTATTGGACTGACGGCCCTGCATGCTTCGTTGAAGTCGAAGGTTGAATAACGTCCAAGAGGAGCTTCACCAGTGGACCAATGTCCCATAGTGAAGGCTATCGATTCTGGTGGCAGGTTGCTCTTTGTTAAAAAGGTTCTCAAGTAGTGTCGAGTTGCATTGAGAGGGTAGTCTGTATTTTCTTGTTCACTTAACCAAGCTGGGTGTACGTTCCTCATATGTATACCGTGGCGGTTTTCCATGAAATAGAAAAGTACACCGGGGTATATTTTTGAGTTTTTAATCTCTGAGAACCAGTTTGTTGCTTCAGACTGCTTAATTGATAATGACTGAGTCAACTCTTCTGTTTGCTTCTTGGCGTGGAATGCTATTTCAGGTTGTAGTACATGAAGAATGTTAGTTAGCTGTTTGAGGTGGTTTTGATAATGCTTGATCTGTTTATCCAGATTTTCAGCGAGTGGAATAATGCGTGCGTGGGTGAAGTCTACGTCATCTTTATCGCTGATCATTAGCATTTTATAACGACTCAACCTTAAATTTAAAGAAGGGAGAGGGTTATAAACAGCGCGGTAACCTGTCATTGCTAACAGCATTGAGCTTACGTAAAACACGTAATCATTATGATATTGGATTAATTTGTCATACGAAGACTGTATTTCGAGCTGGTTATACCCAGCCAGCTTTCTTTGAAGAGATGCGTAACGCTTTTGAAAGAACGCTTTAGAAGGTAAAAACCTAGAACCAACAACATTGCAGTCACAAGTAATTAGATAATCAATGAGTTTTACATTTCCTACTTTAATACTGGGGATAAACCCTAAAGAGGTTACTCTATCAACGATAGCTTGCCAGAAATAAAAGATACTTGAGCTCATTTCCATAAATGAATATTGAGTATAGTGGCGACTAGCTCGTGTTTTGTAGGTGGTATGATTGAAAGCGAAATCGAAAATAACAGAGTCGATTAATTGGTTGGCTTCGTTAAAGTTAAGACTGAAGTATTGAATTGATTTAAGACTGATTCTGACGGCGTGCGTTTCTGATAGGTTCTTCAAGAATGTTGCACAGCTCTCACGATACCTGCTTTTAGATATTTTATTAAACAACGGACCTGCATTTCGTTGATTGAAATCCAATATAGAAACTAGAAACTCGGGTACTTGTGTGAGTGAATAGTCACTGATTTTTATTAACTCACTTGAGCTAGAGTATTCGGCGACTGTGAGACTATCAACAAATGCAGCCTTAAAGTGCCAAGTGTTATCAATCCGCACAAAGCCCTCACCATCTTCAGAGTGTTTATCGAGAATCTTTAAAGAGCAAACATCTGCTATCGGTCTCGATAGGTAAAGTGAAGCAGTAAGCAACTTGCAGATCACATTCGTCTCAACAACTCCGATAAGTTTACGATAGTTCTTTTTCTTATTTAGTTGAAAAAGTAGAAAAGAGAGGTCGTGAATCTGCAGTATGGTTTTATCAAGAGAAGTTGAATTGTGGGCGCGCTGAATACTTTTGGAGATGTTTGTTATTTGTGTTTGACGGGATGAGTTCTCATTAATCTGCTTAATTGCTGGAATTTCATGTTCCGGTTTTCTGTCTATTGTGGACTCTTTCTTTACGAAGCTCATCGAAGGAAAGGCTTCGGTTTGTTCAATACCCGATTTAGTGTTGTCAATTCGAGTATTTGCGATACTTGTATAGGTATCATTGCTAGCACCTATAACACGCTCGAGTTGTTTGTTGTTGAATCGCTGTCTCAATACCGCACGTGTTGACGATTTCTTTTTAGTCCTATTTTTCCAATTTAGATTGAAGAAGTTGCAGAGTTGCCTTAGTTGGTTGTTAATCGATCCTTCGTATGTATTGGTTTTACGCAAGGTGTCGAATCGGTCAGCAATTTCATTGGTTGTTACCCCAGCGAAGTTGGGTAAGTTAAATGTTTTATTTCGGTTTAGATTACGAAAAGCACTAGTCACTTCCTCTTCTCTTTCAATCTTGAAAATCGTTTCCATATGTTCAAAGAAGTGCGATAGAAAGGTGAGAGTAAAAACAGCACGATTAGAAGTTGAAAAGAACATTTTGTATTGTGCAAGCAAAGCAAAAATAACGTGGGTTTGGCACCAGCCCCGTTCAAAGTGATGGTTTGAAAAGTCGTCCTTGCTAGAGATTTTTGAATCAGCAATTGCCTTAATAAAACTTACTAAATCGTTTTTTGAAATGAGAAAAACGGTTTCGAAAAAGTGTGGATATTGTTGTGCTATTTCGAGTAGGTTACTTAGTACTTCGTTGAGCGCTCTGAATGAAATAGGGCACTCAATTAAAGTGAGAAAATCATACAATCTTTCGAATTCATCATCGCTCAAATTCAATTGTTCATCTAATAAATTTTGCCTAGAAATGAACTCTCTCATGGTCATAAATCTCGATTTGAGGTATTCAATATGGCGGCTAGTTCTTTCTTAGTTTTTAGCTCTGGAAAAATTACTTGCCACTCTTTGTTTGTTAGATAGCTACCTTTTGCCTCATCATTAGGGAACCAGTTTTCTAAGAAAAATTTCACAGTTTTTTCTTTTGTGATAAACAGCTTTTTTAATAATTGGGTGGTTAAATCGGACAAAAATATGAGCCGTTTAATGTCGTTTTGAGGCTTTTTAGTGAGCAAGATAACGGGTGTTTTTCTAGTGAGTGACTGTTCGGAATTAATCGTATTTATAAGTAGAAAGTGAGTGAAAAGACCCGATACGAGATAGTAATGATTTCGTTTTTTATAGACCCAAATTGGAGATTGCAAAGCGACTAGGTTGCTCATAGCCTGGGTACTTTTTGATGCAATCGACTTTGACTTTAAGGCTGAAACGGGATTTGACTCCGCGATGATTTCTGCGAGATCAGGGTCGATAGATATGTCACAAAGATTAACGTGAGAGAGCTCTACGTTGCAGAGCAGGGTAGCGTCGTATTTCTCAAGTCTAGATATAAAATCGCTCAAATGTTAGATCTCGTAGTCGCAAATTGAAATTTTTAAACCTAACTAATTGTAGTATATGGATGTGACAAGAGTGTGCCCAAATTCATACATAAAACATTTCGTCATAACAAAACCTAAGTCACTGATTTAAAATATTCTAGGTTAAGTGTCTGTTTTTTCGGTGGACAGCATGAATTTAGGATGTTCATGTAGATTTTCTATTTACACAGCTACTGTCTTGACATGGCGGGGGTCGGTGATTCGAGTTCACTCGGACGCACCATTCCTTATTTGTTTTTATTGCATAACTATTGAGCTTGTCACAATGGTAGTAATAAGAAACTAGAACATCGCCCGCTTAGCTCAGTTGGTTAGAGTACTTGCATGACATGCAAGGTGTCACTGGTTCGAGTCCAGTAGCGGGCACCAAATTCGTTCTTTCTGAACAAGCAAAAAGCCCACCTAGCGTGGGCTTTTTTGTGTCTGCGTTTCTGGAAAGTACCTTAAATAGCATCATTCTTGTCTGCCTCCCCGTTGAATAATTATTGGATGAGCTAAGTGACTCATATCTCTCAAACTCGATTTGTGACCGCGTGGTGACCATGCTGTGACAACCTTCTAAGCATCTACAGTTGGGAGTAACAGAACATTTAAGAAATAGTCATCAGCACATTTTTAAAAAGAATGCTCTCGTTAATCTGAGTCTGGTGCGGTTTGAAGGGTCCAGCACTACGGTTAATGCAAAACTACTATAGAACTTAGGCTCAAGTTATCAACGTTAACTTTGTGCGGCCAGTGAAGTGGGTGTGCAACAAATTATAGTGTTCTTGTTAACGGGTGATGGCTGATGAGTTATTTCAAGGTGAACTAGGCGCCAGTTGTAGGTGAGGGTAGATTCAAGCAGAGTATGGAAATGTTCAAAAATGGGAAATAGAAAAGAGCCAAATAAACATGGGTTCATTTGGCTCTTTTTTGAGTAGCTCTCATTAATGCAATTGCTTCAAAGAAAAACTGATCCGTGATTGCATTGCAATCAACAGCCAACTGGCATCTCGATTATTTGGCTTGTCTTTACATAGATGTAGTGCTTTTAGTACACCGCGCGTGACTGAATCAATAAAGACATGTTCATGATGGAATTTATCTGGCCACAGTTCAGTACGTTACTTGATAAGTTCGTAAATTTCATCGTATAGCCAATCAATATCTTGATGAGAGATTTTCTGAAAACGCTGAGCCTGAAGAATGTCACAGCACAAACTGGTGCAGTGAATAGCTAGAGGTGAATAAGCCATTTACTTTCCTCCATTTAAATTAGCATCTAATAACTTTTCAAAAGCACTGCCGTCTTGCCTGGTTAGGTTTGGTATATATCGGCTGTAAACTGTGAACAGCATTTTTGTAGTGGTATGGCCCATTTGGCGAGCTATCCACTCAGGTGCTTCTCCGGCTGCTAACCATAATGTTGCAGCCGTATGTCGAGTCTCATAAGGGCGGCGATATTCCATTCCCAAGTTTTTAAGTGTCGGCTTCCAGATTCGGTCTCTGACGTTACCTTTATCTAAAGGGTTTCCAGCTGCATTGCAGAACACATACTCCTTAGTACCAGTCACTTTGTATTGGGATTTTATAGCTTTAAGTACAACAGATGACATTTGAATGTCTCTTGTTGAACCCACCGTTTTCGTTGTGTCTGAACGGCCGTGTACAAACGTTTCTCGAACTGAAATTAAACCACGCTCAAAATCTACGTACTTCCATTTCAGACCATCGATCTCTGAGGTGCGCATTCCGGTGAAGAAACGAACGGTGAAGTAATCTTTAAAATCGGAACGTACCGATGATAAAAACAAGTTCACTTCGTTAAAATCAAACGGGTTTACATTAGTGCGTTCAACACGTGGTGGTTTGATGTTTTCAAACGTCGAACGAAAATCATAGCGATCTCCGGCTTCGCTCAAAATCATGCGCAGTGGTGTCATGACATGATTAATGAACTCGGCAGATAATTTTTTGCCGTTGTTACGCGGTTTCACTAAAGAAGCACGGTACTTTAAGATGTCAGGTCGAGAGATCTTCGCGACGTCTAAATGCCCGAAGTGAGGTACAAGGTACGACCATAAGTAGATCTTCATACCGTCCTTATAGCTTTCTTTCCAACGCACTTCGTTTTCGTCGTACCACTCCTGTGCGAAGCTTTCGAACAAGACAGTTTCAATTCCTTGTAGCCCTTGTACTGCCGTTTTGTAATTACCAAGTAATTCCTGTTTGCGTTTTTGAGCTTGGATGTCTTGTTTCAAAAATGTTTGAGCTTTCTTAGACTCAGGGAAGTACTCACTATATACAAAACAACTCAGGCGAATGTCCGCTTCAATTTGATTTAGCAGTTTCTGTAGCTTGCGTTGGTTTACTTGAGTTGCAGGCAGTGCAGTTTGCTCACGGCAACGCATACCTTCATATCGGAAGTCGAGATAGAGCTTACCGCTACGTGAATTGATACTACCCATGACACACCCTCCCGCCAGCCATTGGAATATACTGAAGGTTACGTGATGCAGATTGGTATAATTCTGCCTCTACCTCTTCCCAAATGTAGAGAATTTTTCTACCATTGAATGGTCGAATGTAGTGTTTACCTTCGATGAAAATTGAATCTCGCAGAGTCGAATTGATATAGTTGGCGCTAAATTTGATACGACCTGCAAGCTCTTTTGCTGTAAGTAATAATTGGTCCATTTGACCTCCATTGTTTGTGTTTTAACAAGACACAAAATCAGCTTAACTATACTTTTGTGTTTTATCAAGACACATTATTATATCTTTTAGGAATTGATGTGTGATTAGATATAACTTAAAGGAACTTATAGATAAAAAATCAGCGGAAGAGGGACGGAAGATCTCTGGAGCTCAAATTGCTGCCGAAATAGGTATTCAGCGTTCGGCCATGGCGAAAATGATCCGAGATGAAGGGTACACTACAACCACAAAAACTCTTGATGCCTTGTGTCAGTACTTTGATTGTGATGTGTCAGAGGTTATTTGGTATCAGAAAAGGAATATTAGCTAAAAACTTATCGAGTGAAATGTAGGGTGTTTTTAGTCGTCACTTTACAATAGGTGTAGGCTGCTGTTTTAAAGCATTCAGCAAGGAGCGTTTATTCATGGATCTTTACACCACAAATACAGTCAGCCCTAGTTTCGAGTAGACAGATAATGTTCCATCTAGAACATCACCAATCTTATCGGGTTGTCTCGAACGAACCTTGATTTATCTAGGTAGACTTTCGTCAAAGTGAGCAGTCAATTGATAGGCTTCTGGTTGTTCTTTTAGCAGCTTTTGGTCTTGTATGACGCCCATACGTCGCAAGTAATAACTGACTAAAGCTCCACGAGTTACTATTTTCATCTTCTTGTTTTTCATAGCGTAGTCGTCAGCAACAACAACTTGTTGTTGCTCAGACAAGTAAGGGTTAGGTGTAATCATTAACTTAACTTGATGGTTCCAGTTGTCATCATGTTCTCGCATTTTTGGTGACTTATCCATTAAGTCAGGTTCGTTCCTAAAGCGACTTAACACGAAATCTCGAAATTCATTTTTCTCTTCACAATATGCTCTTACATGCCACCTGATCCCATCATAGACTAAGCTGTGAGGCGCAATAATTCGACCTCGAACCTCAGGTGTAGAGAGCGATACATAGTCAATATCGACGCGAAGGTTAGCCCTTGCTGCCGCAATTAATCCTCGAACAATGCTTGGTGATATAGCCCTTTCAGGAACGTTCAATACGGTCGATTGAGCTTCCCCCCAATTAAAGAACTCGAAGGTCTCTTCTTGGTTATATTGCTGATGAAGCATAAGTAGATACTCATGAGCAGTGCCTTGAGTAAATAAAGGCTTAAAGTTGTCTGCTGGCCTATAGCCTTTAATTGTTCTATCCAGTATCAATTGACCTTGGTCAGTTAAGCTAATGTACTTGTTGATATCCCTAGAAGCTTGTTGTCTCCCTATGTGAAAAGCATCACATAGGTGATTTGTCGTCAGTCGACCCTCCCAAAGAGCAATGATCTCAATTAGTCGAAATCGTACTTGTTGGTCCCATTTGATATCTGCTTGACTCATGTTCGTGCTCATAAATGTTACATGTTGATGTATACAGTATATACATGTAGTGAAAAAGTACATATATTTATTGTGGATATTGGCAAGGGCAAGAAAAGTCAGGAATCTTTACTGTGAGAGAGTCGATGGTATTGAAAGCTGTAACCTGATTTAGTGGCCACAAATTCAAACTGGTTGATTTTCAGTCAAGAAAAACAACATAACTCGAGATAGATACGATGATGTATGCCGGATTGACCAAAGTTATCGCAATAAATTCTTATCAGAAAAACAAGATGTTTTCTGAGTATTCTTTTGACGCTCCCACTCAGATCACTGGCGGTAACGGAGAAGGCAAAACATCACTTTTAAGGCTCATTCCGTTCTTTTATGGAGCGACTGGCACGCAGATCGTCAGGAAATCGAATGTCAATAAGCCCTTTGCCGAATGGTATTTACCACACAACAACAGTTATATTGTTTTCGAGTACATTACTGCTCGTGGTCAAGTTGCTCATGTCATTTGTTATCGAAACCTTAGTACTAAAGGTGGCATTGTTTACCTTTTCGTTAAAGGTCAGTTTGAGCAGTCAGTGATCATTAAACAAGACAGCGAAGATAAGCCTTACGCTATCGGCTGTACAAAGCTGGCCGCGGAGCTGAACGCTAACGGCTTAGAATACGAGTCGCGTATTACTAGCGTCAAAGAGTACCGCGAAATTATCCAAAATATTAATGCAGGGAATTTGAGCAATCAGTTCCTGAGCTACTCTTTGTGCTCTGGTCGTCATGATGTCCGTCACATTGAAAAAATCACAGCGGCGTTGATTCAAGGTGAATTCAATATGGCCGACACAAAGGCGCTTTTCCTGGATATCCTCGAGCAAGGAAATAGCACATTAGAGTTTGGTGTGGATGCAAACAGAATTGAACAATGGTGTGATGACTACAACGGCCTAACAGCGTTCCTAGCCAAAAAAGAAGCGTTCATTGAAGCTATTGCGAACAATAAGCAGATTGCCTATCTAACCACTCAGCTCGCCAATGCCTTAACAATCATTCGTGAAGCCTCTGAAAGCCTTGATGAATCTCTTAAGAAAACCGAAATCGAGCGCTCAGATTTTCTTGAAAACAGTGACAAGCAGATTGGCGAAATTAATCAAGATAAGCTTGATAAAGAGGTTCAAAAGAGCGCTCTTCAACGCTCTATCACAAGTATTAACTCTGAGATCGAAGTACATCACAGCAAGCTTATAACATACGAAAATAGTGGTTATCCAGAACTGTCCGTTAAGCTAAAGCAATTGCCAGAAATGGAAGACAGGGTGGCACAACAAAGACAAAGTTACGCCGATCTTGAAACTAAGGTAAATGATGCGAAAGCAAAGTATGAGAAAGACAAACAAAACCTTGTTAGTAAGTTCAATAAAGAAAAGTCTGACCTAACAGAGCAAAAACTTGATGCCGAGAAAGAGTGCAAGGTTAAAAAAGACAAGATAGACGATGTATATCAGCCACAGTTAAAGGAACTGACCCAAACCCATACGATTTTTACAGCGGATAAATCTCAGGCTCTTATGGAGCATAGGGCTGAACTCGCTACTCAAAAGCAGCGACTAAAGAACCCAGATATTGATGAGTTTCTCATTGAGCAGAGAGAGCAGTTGGAGTCTGAGAAGGACAGATTACAAGAACAAGTAGACACGTTAAAACACACGACAACTTTGAGTGAGAAGGAAGGAGTCAACTTACAAACTAAACGTGAAAAGCTACTCGAAAGATTAGAGGCCACTCGTCGAAATATGCGCGATGCCGAAACCAGGCTAAAAGTAGTCAGTAACCGATTAGACCCAGATTCAGGAACCTTGTTCTCGTTCCTGGAGGCTAA
Source organism: Vibrio sp. 10N.261.51.F11 (assembly GCF_041471665.1). Classification (NCBI taxonomy): domain Bacteria; kingdom Pseudomonadati; phylum Pseudomonadota; class Gammaproteobacteria; order Vibrionales; family Vibrionaceae; genus Vibrio; species Vibrio sp. 10N.261.51.F11. The sequence goes on from NZ_JBFROW010000003.1 coordinate 145,709, forward strand.
TCGACAGGGGTGGCAAAGCTCTCCACTTGGTCGTGTTCTCACCGATGAGCTTTTGATGGACACGACACTCACACCATCAATGACTGAAGATTCAGGTTCAATGTACGATTTATATATCGATACGAGCAACCTAGCAGATTGTAGTGTCACCAACAAAGCTGATGTGGAAGAGCAGGCTCACTTGATGGACCGTATCGTTGAGCTTGAAGACGCAGAGGCTGATTTCAATAAGCAAATTTTGAAAAATGATTTTGCTGTTAAGCAGTCAACGCTTGAGTTATCACGATTACGCAATGAACTGCGAAACGCTGAGGGTGACCTATCACAAACTAAGGTTAACCTTAAAAACAAGAAAATAGAGATTGCCCGTGCAAAAGAGGGCTTAGTCGAAAAAATTAATATAAACATCAAATCGATTGAGAAAGCTATAGCCCTGATTGATAGGGAAATCTCAGTAACGCTTGAACGTTTTGAAGAAGCAAAATTAGAGCTAAACAACGACAGGCTTACTCAAATTAGCAATGTTGAATCATCACTTGATCTCACGATCGGAGCTATAGATGAACTACTGGAAAAAAGTACTCTGACGTTGGGCGAGAACAAACAGCGCATCAAAACGGAGTATGAACAGCGGTTGAGTGATCAAGGTATTAGCGGTGAAATCTATCAACGCTACAAAGAAGAAATTGAATTGCTTGATAATGAGATCAAAAACTTAAAAGTGAAGTCTCATAAAATCAAAGAATACGAGATATGGCTTGCTGTTTATGAAGTGGATGATCCTAAGAGACGTGACGATCGAAATACTAAGGTCAAAGAACTTGAAACGGTGCATCAAGAGTTTGAATCTTTTGAAACTAAACTGAAAGAGTTGAGAGCCAAAGCTCATCGAACCAAAAAAGAGTTTGATGAGAAGCTCTCTATCTTGAGAAACCACAAACAGCGAGCTGACAGTGCAATCTCTCGCCTAACTAACTATGTGATGTTTGAGGGCGAAGAAGGCAGCCAAGAAGCGCTCGATTATAACGGCGATTTAAATTCACTCTTGAGCTATGTAGAGAGCAAACTCCCGGAGTTAGAGAGGCTTACTAAGCTACGTAAAAAAGATATACAACAGATGGAAACTATCACTCTCAACCTTGGTGACGGGGAGCTGTATCGTTTCTGGAATGAAAGCAGCCGAAACGCCATTACAGAGGATATTGTTGCTAGTGACTCTAAGCGAATAGATATTCTAGAAATCATCATGAATGACATTATTCCTCAGGTGACCAGCATAACAATTGAAAGCGCGGTCAACATGGGGCGTATGCTCGTTGACTTCAAGCATCGGCTACTCGGCTTCGACCGTGACATTAAGAAACTTGGTCGTAATATCTCTGAACAAGTAAAGCTCAATAACACGTTCTCGGTGGTTGGTTCTATTGACATTAACGTTGAAAGTTCACTTTCCAAACTACAAGGTTGGCAAGATATTATTAACTTCTCTGAGATTTACGAAGAGTGGGATAAAACGGGATCTGCTGAGCTACCAACCAAAGAGTTTTTCAACGCTTTAAGTACACTGACATACCATATTAGTGCCGAGAAAGTTAAAAAGCCTACTGAGCTGTTTGACATCAAATTTGAAGTCATCGAGAACAACCAGCGTAAAACGGCCAAAACAGATAAAGATATGCGTGATTTGGCCAGTAATGGTACGAACTTGCTCATTCAATCCATGTTGTATTTAGCACTTCTGACACAACAACGTGGAGCAAGTCGACTATCAATAACTTACCCAACCGATGAGATTGGTAAGCTGACGGCAGAAAACCAAGCCAAACTGCTCCAAATGATGGGGGCACATAACTTCAATGTTATCGCGGCTCAACCCGATGGCAATAATCGTACGGCCAACTTATTTAAGTATCTGTATCACTTAACGCCTTACAAGAACATTTTCAACAAACCTAAAGTAAGCAAACTTGCGTTAGCTAAAGCCGCTGAAACTAGCACAGGAGTAGAAGCATGAAGCCAGTATCACAAGTCTTAGAATCTCTACTTAGTGGTAGCTTTATCTGCCCAGCAACGGATCGTGAAGCTTACAAGACGCTTAAAGAGGATCGTACACGCCGAGAAATCAATCAAGCGTTGACTCTTATGGGGCGCGAGCTCCAATGTACGAGCAGAACCAGCGCCTATTATGTTACCTATAAAAGTATCGACGACCACAATCGTCGTCAGGTGACCGCGTTGATGAGTAATGTACACGGTATCATTCGACCTGTGGTTAAGTTCGTAGCGACAGTCAGTGAGGCTGCTCAAGTTGAAGCAGTGATGGTTGGTGGTGATGAGTTAAATGTGCCTATGCTGAGTGCGCAAATCCAATCGTCTCCTAGCTTGATGGAGAAACTCGATAGTATTTATCGACTTCCAAAAGTGAGTCGGAAAAAAGTGCGTGACAGTGCAGCGGATAAACTCAATGTAGTTGTCGAATTTCTGGTTAAAGAAGGGGTGGCTCATTTAGTAAACAAAGAGCGCCAACTCTATGTGATGACGGGAAAATTAGACTTTGTCTACGAGGTGCTCGATTTCATCGATACGCATGAAAAGATCGTTGAGACAGTTAACAAAGCAAACGAGAACCAAGGGGAGTTCGACTTTTGATGAGCCCTCAAAACAATGGGAAACATGGTGGTGTTAACCACATGCTTCGCTTAATCAGCCAAGCAAAGGACACACTAACGCATGTTTTTGAAAATGGCACGATACGTGAAACTCATGAAAACGCCAATGACCTACGTAAATTAAAAGAAGCCCGTGTTGTTATCGTGACAAGCCGCGGCTACCGCGTGCACCCTAAGATGGAAGCATTGATGAACTACTTCCTTGAAACTGAAGCAAGTTCATTTCTCGGGACTCAACATGCTGAGCGCATTCCAGAAATTCAGGGCTTAGCGCAAGAATACCTGGAAGCTAAATTAAATGGCAAAAGAGAACAAGAGGCGGATAGGTTTAATAGCCTTGAAGGTGTGGTTTATGAAATCACGATGGACTTGCAAGAGTCTTGTCGTCGTCTAAGAAACCGTATCAGTTATGACTTTGGCTATGGCCATACGCTCGCTCAAAAACAAAAAGAGAACCAAGTTGCTATAGAGCAAGCTGAAAAGCTTGTTAGTGGGATGAAAGCTTTCTCTTTTAAGTTGTTGAGTGAAATGGCTGGAGATAACTCAGAGCTCAACACCTTGTTTTGTGCTGAAATGCACAGTGCGATTCGTAGTTGCCAACAAGAGCTCGGATCTATCCTAATTCAACTCCGAGCTTTGATGCTGAAGTATCGTAACCGCGAGCGTGATAAGGACCTGATCAATGCCTTTGATCGGTTTATTGATCAAGAACCACACTGGACACCAAGTGACGATTTGATCTTGCCTGATGAGGTAGCAAAGCACGATGGTATACCGATGTTTTGGCTTTCAGAGCCGATACAATTTGCACATCACCCAAATCCTGATGATATGGACCAAGAGCCGGAATTGGCCGATATTGTTGAAAAAATTACGGCACAGCCCGCCGAACAAGAAGAGCTTCCGGTTGTTGAAGAAGCTGAGCGCCGAGAATTGACTCTTGATGTTGAAATACAAGAGCTGATTGAAGCGGACATTGATTCACATTGCGATACCTTTTTTGCTGAAGCCTTTATTGGCAAAGGAAAAACCAGCATTTCCGCTTTGGAGTATTACGAGCAAGTTAATAATGATTTGCCGGAAGATCTTGATCAGCTCACTTGCGCTAAAGACGTGTGGCTATTTAGCGTGCTTAATTTCCATAGTTCAATGCTTCCCGAAGATAGCAAAGGCTTTACCGTTGAGCCTATCGGGTCTTATACCTATTTAGCAAAAGGTAGCAATATAGGTTACGGCAACCTTCACTTAGAAGATGTGTCTATAGCGAGGAAACTGTGAGTAGAATTATTGATGATATAACGGGTAGTGATTTATATCGGTTAAAGCAACTCTTCTCTCCTGCGAAGGTTAATGAAGGTGCCAGTGTAGCGCTGAGTGGCGTGTTTGATACTTTTCATCGCGACTTTAGTGTTGGGAGCGCCAGAGGAGAACATTTGCAGCTGACGCCTAGAGATATACGTCAAATTAGGAAGGTGATTAAAGATCAATCTGGTTTTGATCTTTTAACTGATCCCATCCCTAATTCTCGAACGGATATGGCTCAGTTCTTTCCTAACGAGAAGTTAAGCTCAAGCCCTGTCAAAGACAAGGTCATTAAAGTTTATGGGATTTTGTCCACGAACATAAATGGTAAATCATATGACTTACAAGAGGGCATGAACATTGAGGTAGCTCTAAGTCATTTGACGAGCATTGAGCACAGCCAAGTTGTGATTGTTGAAAACTATGAAGCATTTTCTAAGTTTAGATTAGTACAAACCGACATAGGATCTAATCCTCTTATTGTTTACCGAGGAGATAAGGACACGGGAGTAATATCAAAAGAAATTGCGTTGGCTTTTCCAGGCGTAGAGCTTATAGCTTGGTTTGATACCGATCCTAAAGGTATCTCTTTAGCTTTATCATCGGGAGCGACTTATATGCTGCTACCTAATTTATCAACAGATACTCTCAAAGAACATGGCCGCTCAGAGCTATTTGCGGACCAATACCAAAACTGGAATCGAGTCTCAAAACTTATCCCCTCCAAGTTAGAGTCCATAATGTCTGAACTGGAAAAAGGGATAACCCAAGAGTCAATCATGGCAAATCAGATAGCCGTAAGGTTACATCAAATTTAGTCACGTAAATGTTGAGCTCCCCTGTAAGTGCGGAGATAGGCATGTTTACCTTGGGGTAATCAATCAAATGTTGTGAAGCTCATGCAGAGTGCCTACAAGACTGTTAAGTGCTGCTAATCTAGCCACTGAATTATTTATAAAGATTAAACGAATTTTGTGGCTTTTTTAAAATGCTCGATCATTTGGATATTTCCTTATCTTAAGGCACGTAAAAAGCGCCTAAAATTGGAGCTTTATCAATTCAACTCATTCAATTTCATATATAATCTTCCTCAATAGTCTGCGGTTGAAAGCAGAGTCCTACATTATTCGAGTAATTAAGAACATGGCAAAAGAACCCGCTAACAAGAAACCCGCCTCAAAAGCTAAGCCTGCGTCAAAAGCTAAGAAAGCGACCAAAGGCTTTGAAGAGACCCTTTGGGATACTGCTAATCAGCTGCGTGGCAGTGTTGAGTCATCTGAATACAAACACGTGGTATTAAGCCTTGTGTTCTTAAAGTTCATCAGCGACAAGTTTGAAGCACGCCGTCAGAAGATGATAGACGACGGGCAAGAAGCTTTTGTTGAGATGAAAGAGTTCTACCAACAAGACAATATCTTCTTTTTGCCAGAAGATGCTCGCTGGTCATTTGTTAAAGCGCGTGCTAAGCAAGACGATATCGCCATCATTATCGATACCGCTCTATCAACCATCGAAAAAAACAACCCAAGCTTGAAAGACGCTTTGCCAGACAACTACTTCTCGCGCCAAGGTCTGGAAGTGAAAAAGCTGGCGTCACTTATCGACAGCATCGAAAACATCGATACGTTAGCGAACGAATGTGACATGAGCGAAGAAGACTTAGTCGGTCGTGTTTACGAATACTTCTTAGGTAAGTTTGCAGCAACCGAAGGCAAGGGTGGTGGCGAGTTCTACACGCCTAAGTCAGTGGTAACACTGTTAGCTGAAATGCTAGAACCTTTCCATGGTAAGATCTACGACCCGGCTTGTGGCTCGGGCGGTATGTTTGTTCAGTCTTTAAAATTCATTAAAGAGCACGAAGGGCGCACCAAAGATATTGCTATTTATGGTCAAGAGTTGACCTCGACCACTTATAAACTGGCGAAGATGAACTTAGCCATTCGTGGCTTATCAGGCAATTTGGGTGAGCGTGCAGCAGATACCTTTTTTGCTGACCAGCATAAAGACTTAAAAGCCGATTACATCATGGCTAACCCACCGTTTAACCTTAAAGGTTGGCGTAATGAAGCAGAGCTAACCGATGATGCGCGCTTTGCTGGCTATCGCACACCGCCAACAGGCAACGCCAACTACGGTTGGATTTTGCACATGCTCTCTAAGCTAAGTGAAACAGGCACTGCTGGTTTTGTTCTGGCGAACGGCTCTATGAGCTCAAATACGTCTGGTGAAGGTGAGATCCGCCAGCAGCTAATCGAGAACGATCGCGTTGAGTGTATGATCGCGTTGCCGGGGCAGCTGTTCTTTACTACGCAGATCCCTGTATGCATTTGGTTTATCACTAAAGACAAAACCGAGAACACCACCAAAGGTTTCCGTAACCGCCAAAAAGAGACGCTATTTATTGATGCTCGTGAAATGGGCACCATGATTAGCCGCACCAATAAAGAACTGACCAAAGACGATATCGCTCTAATTACCGACACTTACCACGCTTGGCGCTGTGATGAAGTAGAACTCAAAGCGCGTATAGAACGTGGTGATGGTAAAGTTGAGAAGTATGAAGATAAAGCAGGCTTTAGCAAATCAGCGACGATTGAAGACATTAAAGCTAATGATTTTGTACTGACTCCGGGCCGCTATGTTGGCGCTGCTGATGTGGAAGATGACGGCATTCCGTTTGAAACCAAGATGAGGGAGCTTTCACAAACCTTGTACAACCAAATGAATCAATCTCAAGAGTTGGATAAATCAATTCGCCAGAACTTAGAGGTGTTAGGTTATGGGGAGTGAGTGGGTAGCTACTACATTAGGTGATATAGCTCTAGGTCGAGACGGTGCTGTAGACGGTCCCTTTGGCTCTAACCTTCCTGCATCTTGTTATCAAGACGTAGGAATTCCTGTAGTGAGAGGAAGCAATTTGTCGGTTGGACTCGGAGAATTTAAAGATGATGGTTTTGTTTATGTATCTGATAGTACGTTTGACAAATTGTCTCGAAGTGAATGCAAAGCAGGGGATATTGTTTTTACGAAGAAGGGAACACTTGGTCAGACGGGTTTGATAACTAGTGAGCATAAATTTGACCGGTATTTGCTTTCGTCCAATCAGATGAGATTACGTGTTGACCCAACTAAAGCCATTCCTGAGTATGTTTACTTTTGCGTATCCTCGAAGAAGACCATTCTAAAGTTAATCAAAGACTCTGAAAGTACAGGGGTTCCCAAAATTAACCTAGCTTATTTGAAGAGTATTCAAATCGAGCTACCAAGTATTGAGATACAGAAAGAAATAATAGGGCATCTCGGTGCACTAAATTCCAAAATCACTCTCAACAACCAAATCAACCAAACCTTAGAGCAAATGGCGCAAGCCATTTTCAAGTCATGGTTTGTCGATTTTGATCCGGTTAAAGCCAAGATGAATGGCGAACAGCCAAAAGGGATGGATGCTGTCACTGCCTCGCTTTTCCCAGAAAAGCTAGATAGCGAAACTGGTATTCCTGTTGGCTGGAGTCAGGGCGTGATTGCAGATATTGCCAAGCTCAATGCGAAGTCATGGACAAAGAAAAACCAACCCGAACAAGTTCACTATGTTGACCTAGCAAACACAAAAAATGGTGTAATTGAAACAGTCACAAGTTATGACTTCAGTGAAGCGCCATCACGAGCGAGAAGAATCTTGAACTCTGGGGATACCATTGTTGGTACTGTACGTCCGGGAAATCGATCTTTTGCATTTATCGGTGATACAGAACAACCACTTACAGGTAGCACAGGCTTCGCTGTTTTATCGCCAAAAGAAGAGTGTTGGACATCGTTTGTTTACCTAGCTACTACCAATGATGACTCTATTGACGAGTATGCTCGTTTAGCTGATGGTGGTGCGTACCCAGCAATTAAGCCTGTAGTTGTTGCAGATACTCCATGTGCAATCCCTACCAAGGATATTGCTCAAAAATTCTGGCAGCTTACAGGTTCAATGTTGAAGAAAGCTCATCAAAACCATCTTGAGAATGAAGAACTCGCAAAGCTCCGTGACACGCTACTTCCTAAATTGCTTTCCGGCGAAATCGACTTAGAAAACGTGCAAGTAGAACAAGCTAAAGCACTAGCAGAGTAACCTTTCGTCATTCCAGAAAGTGAGGAACGAACTTATCAGGAATCTCGTTTTTGACGGTGGTGAAAAGCGAGATCTCAGATACCTCGCGCCTCGGTTCTGAGATAACGAAGGTGGGAATTAGATGAATCCGAAATAGAACAAAGCAAAGCGTAGGTGGAACCATAATATAATGAACGCAACTAATACTCGTGAAATCGACATTTCTGAATTGACGACACTGTGTGAAACAAGCACTTTGCAAAAAGGCATCTTGCTTTCACGCAGTGGTGCAGTACGCAAGCTTAACCTTGTTGGCAACACCGCGACCGCACAGGTCAAAGGCAGCCTCAATTATCAAGTGAGCCTCGATTTCACTGGCGATCTGGTTGGCACTTGTACTTGCCCTGCGGCGCAATATCAAATGTTGTGCAAGCACGGCGTGGCGGTTGCCCTTTGCCTACAAGACCAAGAACAAGCTTTAAACCAAAGTAGTGAACGAGATACCATAAAAAATCACCTGCAAAGCCTTGGTGAAGAGGCCATGGTAGAGATGCTACTCGAATACCTAGAAGAAGATGAGTACACATGGAATGCACTGCTGACAAAAATTGAAATACGCGAAAAGCCAGCCGTATATGGCGAGCTGAAAAAGTTGGTTACCCAAGCCTTACCGCGAGAACAGCTCTGGGATTGGCGAGAAAGCCATGATTATTTCAACTCAGCAGAAATTCAATTGAACATGATCATTGAATCAATGCAAAGCCTTAACGCCGATCATCAATGGAAATTAATCAACTACCTTGTTGAACGGTTGAATAAGGTGCTAGAGCAAATTGATGACTCCAATGGCGATCGTTATGGCATTGAAAGCATGATTAACGAACACATGCCAAAGACGCTGGCAAAGCTTAATTGGAGTGAGCAAGAGAAAGCGCAGTGGATGTTTGAGCGTTTGACCCATTACGAATTTGACGTATTTCCTTCGATTGAAGAGAGTTTTGGAGCGATTTGGCAATCTAACACCCACTTTCTAACCTTATGCCGCCAAGCGATAGATCAAGCATCGCAAGATGAGAGTAGCTGGAACTTACGCTCATGGGCAGTTCCGTTAATGAAACACAGCTCCGATTGGCGTGAAGTGGCGGAAATTAAACAAAAAATAGCACGAACGTGTCGAGATTATCTTGAAGTTGTTGATATGTTCATTGATGAGCAAGAGCCGTTAGAAGCTGAGTTTTGGTTAGCTAAGGCGAAAAAAATGGCGAGTGATTATGAACTTCGTGCGTGCGAACAAGCTCAATTCCGTCTTTATGTTGAACTAGGTGAAATCCATTCTGCATGGGTATTAGCTAACCGTTTGTTAGAACAATCACCAAGCTTTCAATATTATCAACAGTTAGCGAAGTTTAAAGCCAATTACCAAATTGATGATGTTGAATTTTTCTCCCGCACTGAACTGCTACTTGCCAATGCCTATCAACAACCAGACCGCTATAATCAAGCTTCTGATCGTACGGATGCCTTGGTTCTGTTCTATATCGATAACCAGCAATTAGACAAAGCGTGCGAATGGGTTGCCGAACATAAAATATCAATACAAGGACTTATTTCGCTTGCCGATCATATTGTGGATGATAAACCTGAAAATACGCTGGATTATTATCTGCGAGCAGTCTCATCTTATATCGAACAGACCAATAATACGGCTTACGATCAAGCTTTAGAGTTACTTCGACGTTTAGAGAATATGCTGAAATCGCATCCTACTCAATTGGCGACATTTTATAGTCAGGTGGCGCAACTCGCTACCACGTACAAGCGTAAGCGTAATATGTTCGCTTTAATTCAGAAATATTATTCAAAATATATCTGATTCTGCGGAGGTGACAAGATCTGCGGTGTTGAGAAAATGGAACAAAGCCCGAAACCGAGTTACTACAAAACAAATTTAAATAACTCAATTTAGAAAACAACAAACAACGTCAAACAGCAGTAGGAAAAGGCGATGAGCTTAAAATTCACAGAAGCCAAATTAGAACAGGCCATTATTGAGCTATTGGGTGAGCAAGGCTACCCACACGTAGTGGGTGAACAAATAGCGCGTGAAGACAAAGAACAAGTACTCATTGTCGATGACTTACGACGCTACCTTGCCAAGGAGTACCGAGGCGATGGTATCACCGAGAGCGAAATTGACACCATTGTTCGTAGGATCTCAACGTTGCCTGCCAGTGATTTGTACCATAGCAATAAAACCTTCTGCCAATGGCTAACGAATGGCTTCTTGTTTAAGCGTGAAGATCGCTCAAAGAAAGACCTCTATATTGAGTTAATCGATACAAGACATTTGGCACAAGCCTTACGCTTGATGTTTGTCCCGCTGCTAGAGAATAAATCTAAAGCAGATAATACTGATAGAGAAGTTGCAGAGGGTAATGTTAGTTACTTAGAAACATATCGCCTAGACCCGACTGATACCAATATCTATAAAATCGTTAACCAGCTAGAGATTGAAGGTGTCGATGAACAAGTTCGAATCCCTGATGGCATCCTTTATGTGAACGGCTTACCGCTGGTGGTGTTTGAATTCAAAAGTGCCGTGCGAGAGAAAGACGCGACCATCTTTGATGCATGGAAGCAAATTTGCGTTCGTTATCGCCGTGATATTCCCAAGCTGTTCGTCTACAACGCGATGTGCATCATCAGCGATGGCGTGAACAACAAAATGGGCAACCTGTTTGCGCCGTATGAGTTCTTCTACGCATGGCGCAAAGTAACGGGTAATGAGTCTACCGAAAAAGAGGGTATTAACTCTCTCTACACCATGATTGCTGGGTTATTTAACCAAACCAGATTACTTGATGTGGTGAAGAACTTTGTCTTCTTCCCTGATACTTCAAAGAAAGAGATAAAAATCTGTTGTCGTTACCCGCAGTACTACGCAGCGCGTAAGCTTTACTACAACATCGACAAAGAACGTAAGCCATACGGTAGTGGTAAAGGCGGTACTTACTTTGGTGCAACAGGGTGTGGTAAGAGCTTTACCATGCAGTTTCTATCTCGCCTATTGATGAAAAGCATCGATTTTGAAAGCCCGACCATTGTACTTATTACCGACCGCAACGATCTCGATGACCAGCTTTCTAAACAGTTCTGTAATGCCTCTGATTACATTGGTGATGAGATGGTGGTGCCAGTTAAAAGCCGTCAAGATTTAAGAGATAAGCTACAAGGCATCAAGAGTGGTGGTGTGTTCCTGACTACCATTCATAAGTTCACCGAAGACATCGAATTGCTTTCAGAGCGTACAAACATCATCTGTATTTCTGATGAAGCGCACCGTTCACAGGTCAACCTCGATAAGAAAGTGGTGATCAAATATCAAGATGGTGTAGCCGTCGATGTGAAAGAGACATACGGCTTTGCTAAGTATCTACACGACTCTCTGCCAAGCGCGACTTACGTTGGCTTCACCGGAACGCCGATCGATGCCACCCTTGATGTATTCGGTGATGCAGTAGACAGCTACACCATGACAGAATCTGTTAATGATGAAATTACGGTTCGTATTGTTTATGAAGGCCGAGCCGCTAAAGTCATTCTTGATAACAGCAAGCTTGAAGAGGTCGAGAAATACTACCAAGCGTGCGCAGAAGCGGGCACCAATGAACATCAGATAGAAGAGAGCAAGAAAGCTTCTGCCAATATGAACGCGATTCTTGGCGACCCTGACCGTATTGAAGCTTTGGCGAAAGACTTTGTTGAACATTATGAAGGGCGAGTTAAAGAAGGTTCTACGATAAAGGGCAAGGCGATGTTTGTCTGTGCGAGTCGTGAAATCGCGTTTGATTTTTATAAGCAAGTCAAAATCTTAAAGCCAGAATGGTTTGAGGAAAAGCTATCAATTGATGGTGTCGAGCTGACGGATAAAGAGAAAGAAGAGTTAAAGCCACTTGCGATGGTGCAAATGGTGATGACGCGCGGCAAAGACGATGATCCTGATCAGTACAGCCTGTTAGGAACCAAGGAATATCGAAAATCGCTCGACCAGCAGTTTAAGAGTCCTAAGTCGAATTTCAAAATAGCCATTGTAGTCGACATGTGGTTAACAGGTTTTGACGTTCCTGAATTGGATACTATCTACATCGATAAGCCGTTGCAGAAACACAACCTGATTCAAACCATCTCACGTGTTAACCGTAAGTTTGAAGGCAAGGCGAAAGGGCTGGTTGTCGATTACATTGGTATCAAGTCGCGAATGAATCAAGCCTTAGCAATGTATTCAAAGGCTGATGAGACTAACTTTGAAGATATTCGTTTTTCTGTCATTGAGGTGAAGAACCACCTCGATCTATTAAGACAGATGTTCCACAAGTTCGATACGTCAGGTTATTACACAGGAGAGCCGTGTAAGCAGCTGGAGTGCCTTAATCAGTCGGCAGAATACATCCTTCAAACCAAGAAAGGCGAAACCCGATTCATGGCTTTAGTGGGCCGTATGAAGGCGGCTTATGATGTTTGCTGTGGTAGTGAATTGTTATCTCAGCAAGAGCGTGACCAAATTCACTTCTATATCGCAGTGCGCTCTATCATCTTTAAGCTAACCAAAGGTGATGCACCAGACACGGCACAAATGAATAGACGTGTTCGTGAGTTAGTGGCAGAAGCACTTCGTGCCGATGGAGTAGAAGAGATCTTTACGATTGGTGATAAGCACGCCGAAGCTATCGATATTTTTGACGAAGATTACCTAGCTCGTATCAACAAGATTAAGCTGCCAAACACCAAGATTCAGTTGCTTCAAAAGCTGTTAGAGAAGGCGATAAGTGATTTTAAAAAGGTCAACCAGCTGCAAGGCATGAACTTCTCTAAGCGCTTCCAATCGCTGGTGGAGCAATACAACGAACGTCGTGAAAATGATGTGTTGAATGGTGAGGAGTTCGATACCTTCTCTCAAGAAATGACCGACATTATCTTTGATATCGTGAAAGAAATGGGCTCGTTTGAAGACCTAGGCATCGACCTAGAAGAGAAAGCGTTCCTCGATATCTTGAACCACATGCGCAAGAAGTACGATTTCACTTACGACGATGACAAGATGCTCGAACTGGCGAAGGAGATGAAAACCACAGTAGACAATGTCGCTCAATACCCAGACTGGGCAGGCCGCGATGACATCAAAGCCAAGTTGAAAGTGGATTTAATCTTACTGCTACACAAATACGGCTTCCCACCAGTTGCCAATGATGATGTTTACAAAGGCGTGCTAGAGCAGGCTGAGAATTATAAGAAGAATAGTTAGGGGCAAGTGAATATGGTTAAAAAAATAGAAGTAGTAGCGGCCATTATTCAACATGAAGATAAAACTTTGTGTGTTCAGCGCGGTCCTTCAAAGTTAGCTTATATCCATGAGAAGTTTGAATTTCCCGGCGGGAAAGTGGAAGTAGGTGAGCAGAGAGAAGAAGCCATTAAAAGAGAGTTGAATGAAGAGCTGCATCTGAATATCGAACATGTAGATTATTTCATGACGGTTGAGCATGCTTACCCTGACTTTCATATCACGATGCACGCTTATTTATGTCCTGTCGAAAACCGAAAGATAGTACTTACTGAGCATATTCAAGCATTGTGGTTAAATCTCGATGAACTAACTTCTTTAGATTGGGCTGCAGCTGATGTTCCCATCGTTGCAAAGTTGCAAGCAAACTGAAGAGGACCGTGAATGACTTATTGCTATGCAAATAGGATTGATGTCTTTCTTCAAGAACAAGAAGAAAACTGGTTGGCCAACATGTGTTCTGAGTTTTGTATTAACTTCCCTGGCTTAGAGCTCGGTGAACTTCAGAAACGAGCTTGGGTTGATTGTTTTCATCATCTTCAGAAAGAACTCTCCAAGCGTGCCCAATCTGATGGCTATGTTATTTTTGAGTATGCTCTACCAATGGAAGGAGGGCGTAGGCCTGATGTTCTGCTTCTAGTCGAAAATAAGCTATTCATTTTAGAATTCAAAATGAAGGATCGCTATCAGCGAGCGGATTATGATCAGCTGTGCGGCTATTATCGAGATCTCTGTAATTACCATCATGAAAGCGCCGAGCTAGAGGTGATTGCCGGTTTGGTTTTGACTCAATCCACCGGTAAATTAACGGATATCGAAAGTAATATCTCAATCCTATCTAGCGATAAACTCAAAGCCTTTCTTGATAAGTATTTAACGGGCGCTCCTACTAACACTGATTTAAAACAGTGGCTTGAATCGCCCTATGCACCATTACCTAATCTAGTAGATGCAGCGGTAGAGATATTTCAAAACAACCCAATAGAAGAACTAAAGAGTGCTAAGAGTGCAGGGATTTATGAAGCGCTTGATGAGTTGGATAAAGTTACTGCTTGGGTTGAGAGCGAAGGAAATAGAAATCGGGCGAGTGTATTAACCCTGGTTACTGGTGTTCCTGGAGCAGGGAAGACGTTGCTGGGTTTGGAGTTTGTACATCGGAACAAAAGAGGTCAGTTTCTATCTGGGAATGGCCCGCTGGTAGATGTCTTGCAATATGCTCTTGATGACAAAACGTTTGTTCGCGCGTTGAAAGACTTTAAACGCGAATACATGAAGCCACGTACAACCCCTCATACTAATTTGGTTGTTTTTGATGAAGCTCAGAGGATGTGGGACGAAAATAAAAACAAGAATTACCAAATGTCGGAGCCTTCTTGCATCATCAGGATCGCAGATAAAGATAAAGATAAAGATAAAACGCCTTGTCACTATGTCGCTCTAGTTGGAGAGGGACAAGAGATTTATGTAGGTGAAGAGGTGGGTATTTCTCTTTGGTGTGATGCTTTGAAAAGTAGTGAAGAGCCTTGGATTGTTTTTTGCCCACCAGCGTTAGAGCATCATTTTCAATTCATGAGCAGTAATCGTGTTCGAGTAAACCCATTGCTAAATTTAGATCAGTCTTTACGAGCTCATAGCGCAAGTTTATATCCTAAGTGGGTGGAAGGTGTTTTGAATGATAAGCCGGATGTTGCGCTGGCTAAGCAGACGATTAAAGACGGTTTTAATATCTATCTAACCAGAGATTTGGAAAAAGCCAAAAGATACTGTCTCAATAGATATCAAAACACCAACAAGAAGTATGGCTTGTTAAGTTCGTCAGACAACATCAAGTATAACAAACAACCATTGGGCCCATGGTTCCATGATGACGTTAGTTCTTCGACATCGTGTTGTAGTTTCCAGCGCACAATTAGTGAGTTTGATTGCCAGGGGTTAGAGCTTGATATGCCAGTGCTAATCTGGGCGAAAGACTTTCTCTACGATGGCAGTAGTTGGGTTCTTCATAAAGGCAATAGAAATGTTCAAAACCCTTTTCAAATAAAGCTTAATAGTTACCGGGTACTGATGACAAGAGGTAGAGATGGCGTAGTGTTTTATTTCCCTCGAGAGGCACTGTTCGACGAAACTTACGAATATTTCTTAAGTGCAGGTGCACAATGCCTATAAAGGCAGCAATCATTCAATCAAAACTATAGTTGTGTTTATCAAAATCCTGTTAGAACAGGACAAAGCAAGAATAATAGTAAGGAAAGAGGCTAGGTATGGACGTTTCAAAGCGGTCAGTTGAGGATGCCGTAACTCGGTTGAAGCAAGATGGTTATTACGAAAAGGACTTTCATCACTTTGTTGAAATTGAAGGCAATTTGTATCCAGCAAAAAGACTCTACAGTGTGATTTTTGATGTTCACCACAGTAAGTGTCATACCTCTGACGCTGAGAGGTTTTTTGAAAAGCACGGATATGAACTGGTTAACAAAGACCCACTAAAAGCTATCCCTAGTATTTGGAAAGTTTCCCATGGAGTTGGTGAGATTTCTTCAGCAAATTCAGATTGGTTAGATAAGAACCAGTATATTACGGTACACGAGAGCACAAAAAAAAGCCAAGGCTTGAAGTTTGTTCGAGAGGTGAAAGTCGGAGATATTGTCAGCCTTTGTCGGAGTGGGGATGTTAAAGCATTAGTTAGAGTTGCAAGTGATATAGTTAGCGATCCTGGTTGTCCATTGGGGGCTGGGTGGCAACTTAGAAAATACGTGGTGATAAAGTGGTTGCCTAAATTGGTGCGGTATTCAGGCTTAGGTAATGGATGGGCTCCTAGTTATAACAATACACTGGGGAAAGTTCCACATCAAAAAGCGGAGTTAGAATTGTTTCAGGAAAACATACTGCGCCCATATTATTTAACCAGTCTAATGGACTTAGCTGAATTACCTCAGATAGAGCAATGTTCAAAAGAACCTAGAGATCTTGTGCTTATGCCTCTTAATCAAATCTTATACGGACCACCAGGGACAGGCAAAACCTATCACACTATTGAAGCAGCGGTTCAAGCTGCAGAACCTGAGTTTTATGCCAACCTTAATATTAGCGAACAAGCTGGTGGCGCATCAGAAGAACAACGAACAAAGTTGGTGGAAAAATACAAAGAGCTCACAAGAACTGGTCAAATTCGCTTTGTTACTTTTCATCAAAGCTATGGCTATGAAGAGTTTGTTGAAGGGTTAAAAGCAAACTCTGAGGGTGGTGATATCTCTTATGATGTAGAGAAAGGAGTGTTCCGGAAAATCTGCAAGGAGGCAGAAAAACACAGTACTGAAAAACCAGCATCACAAGGCCACAACTTTGAGGTATGTTGGCAAGCTTTCGCAGCAAAGCTTGCAGAAGTAGACAGTCTTGAAATTAACATGTCACAAACCTCTTTTCATGTTGTTGATTTCAATGAAAAGCGCATTTTCTTTGAGAAAAGTAACGGTAAGAAAGATCACACTCTTAGCATCAATACGCTAAAGCAGATCTTTGAGGGCTCAAGGGAATACTCAACAGGTCTTGGTGTTTACTATAACCCACTGGTTCGTTACTTAAAGGGACTAGTGGATATCGAGCAACAGCCTGCGATTAAACGCCAAAACTATGTGTTAGTTATTGATGAGATCAATCGAGGGAATATCTCAAAAATTTTTGGTGAACTGATTACTTTGATTGAGCCTTCTAAGCGCAAAGGTGCGCAGGAGCCGCTAGAAGTCATCCTACCTTATTCTGGTGATACTTTCTCAGTGCCAGATAACCTATATATCATCGGCACTATGAACACGGCGGACCGTTCATTGGCAATGATGGACACTGCATTACGTCGTCGTTTTGACTTTAAAGAGATGATGCCAAACCCCAAGCTTTTTGCTGATAAAGAAGTTAAGGGCATCAATTTATCTAAATTGCTAGAAACACTAAATAAGCGAATTGAAGTTCTCTATGATCGTGAGCATACGCTCGGTCATGCTTTTTTGTTCCCTGTTTTCAATGAGGTTGATGAAGGTAAGGCGTTTATCGAGCTACAGTCAGCGTTTAAGAACAAGATAATCCCATTATTGGAAGAGTATTTTTATGAAGATTGGAGCAAGATTCGTTTAGTCCTTGGTGACAGTTTGAAGCAAGATGAGAGACTACAATTTTTAAAAAGAACTGAAGACTCCTACAGTGAGTTATTTGGCCCTGAACATGGATTGGAGCTGTATGAGGATTGTAAAGTGACATACTCATTCAAGCCTTTTGGGGCAGGGACTGTTTGGCAAAACCCGGCAGCGTTCAAAGCTATTTACGCAAAAGATAGCGAGTAAGGCTAGTGAAAGCCAAACAAGAAATTACTCTCTTTGAGTATGACTGTTTAGTGAGTGAAGATGTGCTGAAAGATCAGACTGCATCTTCACACGTTCAAGCTATCTCTATATCAGCTTATCAATATCTCAAGCAGCTTTGCTTAAGTAATGAGAATGAAAGAAATCTTCTTCAATTACGTCGTCGAAATGGTATGGAAGTTCTGCAAGTTCAAAACTATGCAGGAGTTATGTTCACGCCAGATAAAACGCAAATTGAAATCTTGCCTAAAATCGGAAAAGGCTTCACAGATGAAGGTATTGACAACAACTATGATGACGCTTATGTGAAAGCTCGGCACACACTACTAGTAATGTTACGTGCGTTGAAAGGTTTATCACATATTCAAACCTCGAATGCTAATATTACTCGCCAAAGAATGCCGTTGTTAGAGGTATTTATAGGCCAGTTCTTACAGTCGGTGAACACGCTCCTAAAACGTGGCTTAAGAAGCGACTATGTACGTAGGGAAGACAATTTAGGTTTCTTAAAGGGGAAGCTGAATGTAGGAAAACAAGTTAGGCATAACTCCATTAGTAAGCATAAATTTTACTGTGAGTACGATGAGTTCTTACTCGATCGTCCCGTAAACCGGTTAATGCATAGTGCTCTAAAACGAGTGAAAGGCTATACGCGGAGTGCAGAAAATCAGAAGTTGTTACAAGAGCTAGACTTTGTATTTAATGAAATACCAGAGAGTAAGGACTACAGCGTTGATTTTTCGAAAGTCAGGCTTGATAGAGGGATGAGTTACTACCAAATACCTTTAGACTGGTGTCGACTAATCTTAGAAGGCTTTTCTCCACAAACGATGAAAGGTGGTGCTAACGCAGCTTCTCTTTTATTCCCTATGGAGAAGGTATTTGAAGACTACGTTGCTAAAGTTTTAAAAGAACAACTAGCGGTCAGTCATCCTAAGCTCAGTGTTAGTACACAAGTTACTGGTGAGTACCTTGCCCGTTATGACGGTAGAAACAAATTCAGTTTACGCCCAGATTTGATTATTAAGGAAGGGAGCTCCAATCAAGTCGTGCTCGATACGAAGTGGAAGCTTCTCAATACCAAGTTAAGTAATTCAAATATCTCCCAATCGGATATTTACCAACTGTTTGCTTATGCAAAAAAATACCTTGCGGATGATGAAAGTGGTCAGGATGTGGTGCTGATTTACCCTAGCCAAGACAACTTTGATGAAGCACTGCATTTCCCCTTTGAGTTGGGAGGTGGGCATCAGCTTTGGGTCGTACCATTCGATATATCAGAGAAGAAACATACGGGCATCAGATGGCCATCAGCTTTCCACTTACCCTCTCGTATTGAAGTTCTTCAACAGCAATCAAACTAATGCGAGTGCGGGAAAGACTCTAAGAGTTGATTGTAATGAACTAGATCAATATACATGTGATGGATCAATCTATTATTGCGCCATGAATTATGTACTAAGGCTTGGTGGATATTTAGAAAGAGCTACGAGTTAGATTATCAAAATACCTTAAAAGAGATAACGAGCCACAGGCATAAAAAATATATAAAGCTTTGAAAACTTTTAGCAATAGATGAAGTCTTCGCAGCTTCTTTAACACAAAGCACTCAGCGCATGGTTGAGTTGTAGGTTCATAGAATATCAACAATCAAGTTTGTTGACGTATTAATTTTGGAAGTGATTTAAATGAAAGATAGCCTTAACCTCTCCAGTTTATGGCCCGACTTGAACAGTCTAAACGTAATTCCACCACAAACAGCAGATCAGTTGAGTGCCTTGTTTGTGGTGATTTTGTGGTTTGTAGCGGCATTTTTCTTACTGTGGTCTATATCTGCTTTCATTCGAGCTACTCGTCGTGTGAAGTGGTTAAATCATTTGCTTAATGATGCTGAGAAGGCAAACCCTGCAGATAGTAGACATGACTTAATTGCCAAAGCAGAACTAAAGAAAAATTCAGTAGGGCATTTGTGGCTAGAATTTGATGAAACGCTGTTGGAAGTCAGAGGACCTGACGAGGTGTTACGGTTACATAATACATTTGATGCTGACTATTTCTTCAATAGTTCCACTCTGGCTGGTGGTAGCACTGAGAATAGAATGATAGCTGCAGTGCCTGGTTTCTTAACGGCCTTAGGGGTAATCGGTACTTTTGTGGGTTTGCAACTCGGTCTTTCTGACTTAAACATTGCAGGTAATGTGGATGTAAATGAAATGAAAGATGGGGTGGCGGGAGTTATCAATGGAGCAAAAATTGCTTTTATGACATCAGTCTGGGGTGTCCTATTGAGCGTAGCTTTCAATTTCATTGAAAAAATACTTGAACAGATTATTAGGAAAAAGATTAAGGTTCTGCAAAATAGAATTGACAGATTATTCCCTCGATTGAGCGCTGAAAACCAATTGCAATCTATTGCGAACAATAGCCAGCAGTCACGTGAAAGTCTACAAGGGCTAGCTGAGAAAATTGGCGAGAAAATGCAAGAGTCTTTAGTACAGGCAACTCAGGGCATTCAACAAGGCCTGGAGAGCAGCTTAGAAAAAATTATGGCTCCTGCTATTAATAAGCTCGTTGACGAAACCTCTGACGGTAATCAGAAAGCATTAGAGAGTGTTCTTCAATCATTCATGGATGGTTTCGGGCAGCAGGGTGAACAGCAGCGTGTTGCTATGGATAGTGCCTCTAAAGGAGTGAATGAAACTTTAGAATCTATGAGCACATCTTTGGCAGCATTTGTTAATAAGCTTGAAGTTCAGCAGAGCGCATCAACGGAGAGAGAGAAAGAGCTGATTTCTTCGATTTCTGTACAGGTATCTGAGTTAGTAACACAAGGTAATGAGCAAAAGAGAATGATGACCGAGTTTGTGGAGAAACAGGTCTCAGAAATGGGTGAGCAACTTAGCCAGAGAGAGAGGGCAGCTTCGGAAAGAGAACAAAAGTTGGCTTCTTCTATGGAAACGACAATTAAAGAACTTGTCGATAATGTGTCGGGGCAAAGCCGAGTGTTAACAGAATTTGTTAATAACCAAGTAGGTGAACTTACACAAACGTTCTCTAAGCGTGATGAGCAGTCAAACCTGATGGAAAAAGAGCGCAATGACATGTTTGTTTCTCAAACAAATGCAATGAAATCGGGAACTGATGAGCTACTAGCACAAGTTAAATCAAGTGTTGATATGCAGCAATCTGCGTCTCATCAGGTTTTAGAACAAGGTAAGCATCTTCAAAATAGTATTGAAACTTCTGTATCTGCATCTGCGAGAGCGACAGAGAGTATGCAGCTATCAGCGGTAGAGTTGAGAAATGCAGCTGACAGTATGAGCGTCTTTGGCTCGAATATTAAAGATGCGGGTAATAAGCTTTCAGGAGCAGTAACTGAAGCTGTAAGCCGTACTAAAGATTTGGCTGAACTGAATCAGTTAAGCGTAGAGAAAATCCACTCCTTGAGAGAGCAACTTGTTGAAGACACAAGTAAATTTGGTGAACTTGCTGATAAGATTAATGGCATGTTAGATAGCGCAGAATCGTCGTTCAATCAATTACGTTCTACTCAAAATGAGTTTTTGACAGAGCAAAAGAGTAACCTGACCGAACTAACTTCAGAAATGAAAAATAACGTGAAGGAGCTGAGTGAGCAAATGTCGACCCTACTGGAAGAGTATGCTGATGAGGCAAATAGCCAAACCAATGAACACCTAAAAATTTGGTCAACGACTAGTACTCAATACGCAACGCAGATGGTTAATGCCGTCAATGCAATTTCAAGTGTCGTAGATGAAATCCAAGACAAAGTGAGTCACTAATGCGTAGAGGTTCGCGATACCAATCAAACGGTTCAGTTGACGAAGAAAACCCGTATTGGGTTTCCTTTTCTGACCTTATGTCAGCGCTTCTTGTTATCTTCATACTGGCCGCTGTAGCGTTAATTATTGAACTTACTCAAAAGACAAATGATGTTGAAGCAGGAATAGAAGAACTAAAAAAAGCTGAACAGGCGAGAAAAGACATAATCTATGACGTTAGAGATGAATTAGCTAAACGAAATGTTATCGTTGAGATCGCCGATAATGACACTGTAATACGTATACCTGAGAGCACTCTAACGTTTGCTTCAGGTAAGGATTCCATCCCAAAGAGCCCTGAAGTCCAACAGGCGGTAAAAGATATTGGTGCTGTGCTTCATATGGCTGTTCGAAAGAACGAAAGATTCAAGTACCTAGATACAGTGTTTGTAGAAGGACACACTGATAGTGATGGGATCCATTATCGAGGGAAGGGGAACTGGGGTTTATCTGTAGATAGAGCTATATCAGTCTGGAATGTTTGGCAAGCTGAAGTAGAACTTACACCTAAATTGGGTGAATTAGAAAATGCATTTGGACAGCGACTTTTTTCTGTAAGCGGTTATGCAGAAACGCGCAGAGCGAATCTACAAGAAGCTAACCAACAAGATAAAAGCCAGAACCGAAGAATCGATATTCGCTTTACGGTCAAGAAACCATCTATTGCTGACTTAGAAAGGATTGTTAAATAGTGCGCCTTCGTATTAAAAAGCTACCGGTAACTTTACGTCATGATCCTTTGGGTAAGTCAATAGAGGAGCTGTCTCAGCTCACCCAGAAACTTGGAGTACTGTCCAAGAACGCTGGTATTGAAAATACTAAATTTAAGTCAGCATACGGTGATGTCTACAAAGCACTGATAGCTAACAAGGCTGTGGAAGATGTAGTAGATACTTCTGTTCATGTGCGAGCGTTGGCAATCTCTTTGCAAACTGACATAAAAAATAAAGTCAGCTTTACTCGTCGTCTTCTCAATAAGATCACAGAAATCGTGGGGAAGCCTAGTGCACTTGTTATTGAATCATTTTATCAGCATTTCCTATCAGAGTATGACCAGCTAACGGATTGTGATGCGACCGCTGAATGGTTATTAGAAGCGAAGCAAAAGAGAGGCTACGAGGGAGAGTTTGATGAGAAACTCCTGTCAAGCAATGGACCTCAGTGGCTCGCTAAGCAAGCAATCGAAAGAAATATTGATTTTGACCATTGGATTAATGAGCTTGATTTACAACATTACGCTAATGGTCGCTATTTGACGACAGCTAAAGGGATCTATTACGTAGAACAGCTTGAAACGATTCCGATCGGTATCGATCATCCATTGTTATCTGAGGTTCAGAAAAAGGCAGTTTTTGAAGCTCAATATGATTCAGAGGACTTGTTAGGACACAAGATTCTGCGAATTTTAATTGGTCGTTCTATTGGTTCTCATATGAGTGAATCATGGATGAATGTAGTGCTTGCTGTGGCAGGAGATCCTCGAGTGCCAAGCTCCAATCCACGGTACATAAAGTGGTGGAGAAATATTGATGCTCAGTTGACTCAAGCGGTTCGGGGATGGTTGTCTAAATTAGACCTTAAGTTGTTCTTAGAGGCTTTGGAGGATTATTCGTATTCCTCATCCAACTATGAACTACAAAGAATGTACCCATCTAGGAAGCATTTTTTAGAAGGAATGTTTGATGCAGGTGTTATTACTAATACACGACTGTATCTGAGTCGAGATGCCGCTCAATATTTGAAACGAAATTATGACGCTAAACACTTGCCAAACTTTTCGACAGTGAAAGATGGGGATAAGTCTATCATCTATGTTCAGATGGAAGGCGCACACATGATTGAGGGAAGCCATAGTTGTTACTTATGGCTTTACAGACACTTAGAACCTTCAGCTTGTGTGTTCAATTATAATATTACTAGTCCAACTTATTCGCAGTTGACCAGTGGATTAAATTACCAAATGACTAATTTATCCGGTGGGGCGACAGCAAAGATTACGCATTCTCCTTCAAGTTATTCTTGGCAGCGACGCGCATTGACTGAACTCAGAGACTTAGGGGTTCAATTGACAGCTAAAGATATTCTTTCTAGTGATGATTATGTCGACTTTAAACAACGTTTCGGAGTAAGAGAATGGAGCTAACTTCTTTAATCAGTAGATTTTTTTCTGGTTTAGATAAAACATCCAAATTTGATTTGGTATGTGATGGTAGCCTTGATTTCACTGCTTCGAAGTCTAACTTAGAAAAAATACGAAGCGGTCGAGCAAATGAGTGGTTCACCGCTCAATTTGTTGCTCTTAAAATGCTTGAAGAACAAGGAGAAGTAACATCGTTTCCCGATGGGTTTATGATGCCTGCATCGACTGCTGTTCGCTTAGATTCAGAGTTGATGACTCTTTTAGGCCTTCCTGAACTTTGGGGAGGAGTAATTGATGCTGACATAAAAGGAAAGGCAAGCAATCCCGATTTTAAAATTGACTTGGCAGTGACTACGCAACAAGGTCGTTCAACGCTTAATTATTCAATTAGTGGTCCTTTTATTAGGTTTGGAAAAGAGGCAGAGTATTTGTTAACACCATCACAGTTGATGGTGTTTGAGGCAAAAAATCTTCATCAAAACTCCGAAAAGTCTGAGTACGATAATTTGCTTTTTCTTCATGCTCTTCAAGAAGCGCAATACCAAGGCTGTCGGTTAAAGTTAAAACATTTTGATAAATTAAGAATTTTAACGCCTAGCTCAGTGACAGTAGATGTGGAGCTTAACGCTAATGGGGACCTTATATTAACGCCTAATATGGGGCAACATGCTAGCCATGAAGCTATCCAGAGGGTGCTAGGTCAATTACAAAGTGATAGTTCGGTTTCTCTTAAAGTAGGAGATGAGATAGTACTTTTTTCTGAGGAAAAACTGAAAGCTGTCAAAGAAGTTATCAGCAATAGGGTTGTACCAAAAAGCCAGGTTAAAGCATTTTTGGAAAATCCCACTGCATTTATTGACGCGAGCTTAGTTGACCTTGATTTAGGGTTTTCTTTAAGGGTTCGTGGTGCAACGACATTTAAGCATGCCTATTTTGGGGAGACGGATGAATCCGGTATTGATTGGTTTGGTACTTCATTAACAACAGAGGCCATTTATCCAATATCAAAGCTCATTGATGCAATTGATGACAGGCCCGCTTTATTAGAAGTAAGCAAAAAACTCGATGACGCTCAACATACCGGAGCTACAGTTTTTGATTACGAAGGGAAGTCGTATGACATTGGTGATCGTGACGCTGTGAGTAAAACACTTGTAGCAATCGAAGACAAAATGTCTAAACCAGCTGGTGATACTTCTGAAGATGAACCTGGAGAGTTGGAGAAGGACTCTAGTGAAAAAGAGATCCATGTTGTTGATATCGATCTAAATGATGAGGAGTTGTCAGAAAACTCCCCGCAGGTTGATAAATTGATCGCAGATATGGCGTGGGAAGGTGAGTTAAATTGGGACAATCACAAACGAAAACCATTCCCGCATCAAGAGGTAGGCGTTAGGTGGATTCTGGGGGTAGAACAGAAGATTCTTACTGAACCAAGTATCAGCGGAGCTTTACTAGCTGACGATATGGGTTTAGGGAAAACCTACATGGCTCTCTCCGCTATAGAGCATATGTACCAACGTATGACGATTGACGCTAAGACTAAGAAACCGACATTAATCGTTGCTCCGTTAAGTCTGCTTGAAAACTGGAAAGATGAAGTAGATAAAACATTTGAAGCGTCTCCTTTTAAAGACATAGTCATTTTGCAATCGGCTGCCGATCTAAACAGATACAAGATGGGTGGCGTTGAAATCCGAAATCAAAAGAATTCAGATGAAGAGCTTGAACCTAAATACTCTTTAAAAGTAGGAAAGAACTTTGGTTCCGAACGTCTAGACCAACCACAACGACTTGTTATTACTACTTATCAAACGTTACGGGATTATCAGTTTTCATTGTGCTTAATTGATTGGGGTGTTGTTGTTTTCGATGAAGCTCAGAACACTAAAAATCCTAATGCCCTGCAAACCAGGGCAGCTAAAGGACTGAAAGCGGATTTTAAATTGGTCGCTACCGGTACGCCGGTGGAGAATAGCTTGGCAGATTTTTGGTGCTTAATGGACACTGCCTCTCCCGGGTATTTAGGGACTTATCAGGAGTTCCGTTCTCACTACATTTCACCTATTCTCAAATCTGCCGGAGATGAAGTTGAAGAGGTCAGAGCTAGACTAGGGAGAGAGTTGCGTATCGCGGTGGGTGCTTTGATGCTTAGACGAGTTAAAGAAGATAACCTGAAGGGCCTACCGGCTAAGAATATGTATGCTGGTGGACACTTTGATGGGTGGGAGTACCTGAAAGAATTAGAATCTACGATGGTCGGGTATCAGCGCGATGTCTATGAAGGAACGATAAGTAATCAAATTGAAAATGAAGATAGTCATGCCTTAACTACATTAATGAGATTACGAGACAGTTCATTACATCCGAGATTAAGTGACGGTGGACGACTAGAACTTCCTAGAAGCAGTAAAGTGGCTCGTGAATTATATCTAGAGTCGGGGAAATTAAGTTCATTGCTTGAGACTCTTGATAGAATTAAGAGCCGACAAGAAAAATGCATCATTTTTGCCGTAAATAAGCGTCTACAGAGCTTTTTAAGCATCACCCTCGGTCAAATCTATGGTTTAGGGCCACTGTCGGTAATAAATGGTGATGCCAAAGCTGTAGCTAAAAGAAAGTCAGTTCCAACTCGTAAATCCATGATAACGGACTTCGAAGCTAAAGAAGGCTTTAATTTGATTGTTATGTCACCAGTGGCGGCGGGTGTTGGTTTAACTGTCGTTGGCGCTAATCATGTCGTCCATCTGGAGAGGCACTGGAACCCAGCTAAAGAAGCTCAAGCAACCGATCGGGTGTATCGAATTGGGCAAACAAAAGATGTTCATATTTACATCCCTTTGTTACATCATTCTGAGTTTGAGTCGTTTGATGTCAACCTTCATAGGCTACTAACGCAGAAAACTTTATTGAAAGACGCTGTAGTCACTCCAGAGGATGTTGTACCGCAGCCATCTGGTGTCGGAGGGAGCATTACTGGGGATCTCATTAATAAACGTATAACACCTGACGAGTTGGACAAATTGAGTTGGCAGCAATTTGAGGCTCTGTGTTTGACGCTCCTGTCCAAGCATTATGATAGTGAAAGCGCGTGGTTAACGAATGCTGGTGCTGACCATGGTGCCGATGGTGTAATCCTGACTCAGTCGGGCAATATTCTAATGCAAGCTAAATATACGCAACGAAGATACGATGGATATAAAGGTATACAAGAGATTCACTCTGCTAAGCCGATTTATGAATCTGAGATGCAGAAAACTTTCGGCCGTTTAGTATTTATAACTAACTCACCATCGTTAGCTAAGCGAACTGATGATATAGCTAAAACATGCGGGGTTGAGGTTATCGATAGAGCTAAGCTGCTAACATATCTAGATGAGAATGAAGTGACTTACAAAGATGTTCTAACTCGTCTTGAGAAGCGTAGGCTTAAGGTGTGAAAATTTTATAATACGTGCTGGTACCGTTTATGGTCGACCAGCATGTTTGTTTTGTAAAAGTAATCTGCTCTTCAGATAAATTTAGTGCTGATCTTGTCTCAGAAGTTGAGTTTTTTCCGAAGTAACACCTGAGGTAACATCTTAAAACTCGATTTTTATAATATTTACTTTAATCAATTGGATAGCATGGATAGTAGAGTCCAGTAGCGGCACCAAATTCGTTCTTTATGAACCAGCAAAAAGCCCACCTAGTGTGGGCTTTTTTGTGTCTGTAATTCCTTGTTTTATCTCGTTCTTTATGAACAATCAAAAAAGTCCACTGAATGTGGGCTTTGATGTAGATCTTGTCGTCTTCTAAGCTAAGCTCGAATGATCATTTGCTCGCGCTCAGGACCTACCGATACCATCACGATTGGCACACCCATCAGCTCTTCGATACGAGTAACGTAATCTTGCGCTGCTTGAGGAAGGCTCTCAAACGTGCGGCAACCCGTGATGTCTTCATCCCAGCCAGCCATATCTTCATATACGGGCTTTAGCTCAGCCGTTTGTGGCCAAATCGGGTTCTCTGTGTGCTCTCCTGAGTAAGCGGTACAGATTTTAAGTTCAGACAAACCAGACAGGCAATCGATCTTAGTCAGTGCTATTTCCGTTGCAGCTTGTAGGTCAACACCGTTGCGAGTTGCTACCGCGTCGAAGTAACCCATGTCACGTGGGCGGCCTGTTGTTGCGCCGTATTCGTTAGAGCTTTCGCGGAAGCTGTCTTGTTCTTCCATTGCAGTTACTAGCGTGCCAGTACCAACAGACGAGCTGAATGATTTAGCAACAGCGATAACACGTTCAGGACGAAGTGCAGGTAAACCGCTACCAATGCCAGCATAAGCTGCGGTTACATTCGAAGATGTTGTCCAAGGGTATTCACCGTAGACAAGGTCGCGACCTGCGCCTAACTGAGCTTCAAACAGTAGGTTTGCGTCTTGTGATTGCAGCGCTTTAAGCGGCTCAGTTACGTTGCAGATGAACGGGCGCCACGCTTTAGTTACTTCAAGTAGCCATTCTGTCATTTCAGAAGCAGTCTGGGAGAAGTCACATTGAGGGTAGAGCGCTTTAAGCTGAGGCATCTTCCAATCAAGTAGGAATTGAATACGCTGCTCTAAAATTTCAGGTTGATTCAGCCAACCGACAAGAATGCCTTTCTTCATTACACGATCGCCGTACGCTGGTGCAATGCCTTGACGTGTAGAGCCGTAAGCGCCATCGCCCAAACGCTCTTCTTCAAGCGTATCTTCAAGAGCATGTAAAGGGAGACACAGTGTCGCACGATCTGAGATCGCCATTTTCACTTTGATGCCAGCCTCTTGAACTTCTGCAATCTCTTCAGTTAGCGCAGCAGGGCTGATCACCATGCCAGGGCCAAGAACCGCCGTACAATTAGGATTAAAAATACCACTAGGTAGTTGGTGCAGTTTGAATGTACCGAAGTCATTTACCACAGTATGACCTGCATTGTTTCCGCCTTGGAAACGAATGCTAGCAGAAGCTTGGTCTGCTAAAAAATCGACGATGCGGCCTTTGCCTTCATCACCCCAGTTTGCGCCCACAACAACGATAGATGGCATAATTTTTCTCCTAACTGATTGAGGAATCATGTTAGGCCTACAAGGTGGATAAGAGAAATTAATTATCTTTATTATCTTGATAAGGATTTCATATATCCTTAAAGTCTTAAGCTACAAACGAGATTCCCTATCACGTTCGTTCCTCACTGTAGGGAATGACGATGGGGCATTCTTTACTTTTAGGGAATGATATTAGTGACACGAGAGAGAGGACATGATGCTCGATATTAATTTGTTGAAGACGTTTGTGACGCTTGCGGAGTACAAGCATTTTGGGAAAGCGGCCAATGCACTGCACATGACACAACCCAATGTGAGTTTGCACCTAAAACAACTGGAACAACAAACACGCATAAAGTTGATAGAGAGAAGCCCTTTTCAATTGACTCAAGCGGGTGAACGGCTATTGGAAACAAGCCAAAGAACGCTACTCGAACTGCAGATTTGTCAGGCCGATCTCAATGCGATTAACGACCTTAAAATAGGGACGTTAACCATTGCCGTAAGTGACATCATTTCTCGATTTTTGCTAATTCGTCCGTTCCAGAAGTTCAAAGCGCAGTATCCCGGTATTGACCTTACGCTCTTGAATACCACGTCATCTCAGGCATCGAATTTAGTTAAAAATGCTCAAGCGGATATTGGTTTTGTTATCGCCAAAGAGCAGCACAACGAGTCTTTGTATTTCACTAAGCTGCAAGAGCTTTCTTGGTGTGCGCTTGGCGATGGGGTTGATATCCGAGACTCTGATGCAGAGCTCACTTTGATTCTACTAGGTCATGATACGAGAACGCGTGACTTTATTGATGAAGGTTTACCAAGCCTTAATCTACCTAATTATAGGGTGATGGAAGTAGGGAGTGTCGATGCTCAAATCGACTGGGCAGAAGCGGGATTTGGTGTGGCTATTGTCCCGGAGTTTGCGGTATCAACCAAGCAGCACCTGCATTCGAAAGTGACACCATTGACCAACTTCTCGAGCACCAGTCTTGGTTATATTGTTCGGCAGAACCAAGTCTTGTCGAAAGCAACCAAGCAGCTGTTAGGTTGGGTGAATGATGAGATTATTTCATTGCAAAACAAATAAATACAATCATTGAGTTTGACTCAATCAGCCCACCTCGAGTGGGCTTTTTTGTCCCTGGAAAGCCTCGTTTTTACTGAATCAATAATCTTTGGAACAAACTAGCGCTCACCATCAACTATTCGTCCCGCAAATCAGAGTTTCAAAATTCATCGTTGACAAAGTTTGATAATCAAACTAAATTTCAAATTATTACTTTGATTGTCAAATTACTTGTCAATCAAAGGGCTTTTATTTGCAACGATCATCTAACCACAAACACAAGCTAAGGACGCCATTTTGAGTTTTCCAACACGTCACCAACACAACTTTTCTTCACATAACAGTCAAGGTGAGAAACGCACGTTCTATGTCCTGTTATTGACCGTCGTTACCATGGTTGTCGAAATTGTTGCAGGTACTATTTACGGCTCGATGGCATTGCTTGCCGATGGTTGGCACATGGGGACGCACGCCGCAGCGTTTGGTATCACCTTATTTGCATACCGTTATGCGAAGAAACATGCCGAGAGCGAACGTTTCTCTTTCGGTACTGGCAAAGTCAGCGTGTTAGGGGGCTACACCAGCGCGATTGCATTGGGGATTGTGGCATTGTTGATGCTGGTGGAATCAGTACATCGTTTGTTTAACCCACAAGCGATTCAGTTCAATGAAGCGATCATCGTTGCTTGTATTGGTTTAACTGTGAATGTGGTGAGTATGTTTTTACTTGGCGATCACCATCATGATCACGGACACGAGCATGGCCACAATCATAATAAGAATCACGGTCATTCACATAGCCATGAGCACGACAGCGACCATGGTCATAAACATGGCGAGCATCACGGACACCATCATGATCACAACCTACGCGCAGCCTACATGCATGTGTTGGCGGATACTCTAACTTCGCTGCTTGCGATTGTTGCGCTGCTATTTGGTAAGTTTTACGGTTGGAACTGGTTAGATGCAGCAATGGGAATGGTTGGCGCATTCGTGATTGCTAAGTGGACGATGAACCTTATGAAACAAACCAGCCCAATCCTGCTGGATGAGAATATCGACCAAGATTATCGTGACTCAGTGACCAAAACCTTAACGCCTTATGCGTCGGTCACCGATTTCCATATGTGGAAGGTGAGTGGGCATCACTATTCAGCAGCGATTACTCTTGAATCAAACAGTGATAAAACCGTCTCTGAATATAAACAAATGCTCGCCAAGTTTGATAAGATTAATCATCTTACTCTTGAAGTGCATTCAAACGACCATGCGAAATATAGAACAGCTTAACCAAATACTGACTGAGTTCTACGATAAAATGTCTTCGTGGGAGCAGTCTGTTGTCAAAGAGACGGGTTATTCCCTGGCTCAAGTACACACCATTGAAGTACTTGGTATGCATGGTGCGTTAAGAATGAAAGAGCTCGCTGAAAAGTTGGGTATTACCACGGGTACACTTACTGTTCAAATAGAAAAGTTGGTTAAAGCTGAATTGATTGAGCGCCATGAACACCCAACAGATCGTCGTGCGATTGTGGTTGCCTTGACGGATGAAGGGCAGAAGATACACGTTCACCACAATCAGCTTCACTTGAATTTGGTTAATGAGCTGACGCAAGATATCGAAGAAGACGAGAAAGCGGTGTTATTGAAGTGCCTAACCAAGATGGTAAAAGCGTTTTAGCCACCCTTGAATTCGCACCTAACTCTTTAGCTGCAAAGCGATTGACTAGAAAATCAAAAGATGGACCTGACTCGAATTGAGTAGGTCCATTTTTTTCGCCGTTTACGCTCTACTGTACAATCATCAATAGACGGATTCACTGTTTAAAAACCAAGTCAAAACCTCCAATATTGCGCTTCGTTCGTGCTCTTCTGGAGAGCCAAAAAAATGTCATCATAAATAATGCATCCAAATGTGCGTCAAAGTCTTTTAATTCAATGCCTTGTATACCATGACATTCAAGCCATTTATGTTCCGTCAAATAGCTGTCTCTCACTTTTATCATTCAACTAATGTACATGTATTCAATTTGTGTTATTGATGCTTTTATCTTTAGTGAAAAGATTCATTCTCTGTTTGAATACCATTGAGAATGTCACTGCTGGTGGGCTGAACAGTCGCTAGATTTAGTGCTCATTACTGATACAAAAAATATAACAATAATCAGGTCGCGCAAGTTGGATATCCATTCTTTGATGCGATTTATTTAGATACTCATAGTTAATTTAGTAAAGACGAGCCACGTATATGAATATAAAGAAAAAGCTCTATTCGTTGGGGATGTTCTCCATCTTCGGCATGATTTCACTGCTGTTTACCACATCACAATTTGCAGACACCACCGCTCAAATGAGCGAAGCCAAACAAATTACCAAAGAGCTTGAAGTGCGTTTGCTCAACCTTCGCCGTAACGAGAAAGATTTTTTACTGCGTAGCGATATGAAATACCTCGACAAGTTCGACGTAAACTACAAAAAATTCTTAGCGTCTGAATCTGAGCTAGATACAGTGCTCAGTGATTTAGGTTTAGCCAACAGCACACACCTACGTGAAGACATCGAAACTTACCACACCAGCTTTGTTAACTTAGTTAAAGCGAGCGAAGTCTATGGGCTATCACGTGACAAAGGTATGCTAGGCGAGTTTCATGTTTTGCTCGATAACATCAGCGCGACAGCCAGTGCGGAACAAAAAATCGAGCTTTACCTGTTCAATGACTTAATTGAGAAGGGGGAGTTTGACCCGAGTGTTCTTTCTATAACTTCAAATATGAGTAGCTCAGCGGCTTTGATAGACGCTGCTCGCCAAGTGGTTGAGCAAAAGCGCGTGATCGGTTTGAAGCATAACGAAGGCCTGCTAGGCGAAGCGCGTTCTGGTTCGCTCGTTATCGAGACTCAGTTTAAAGAATTCTCGGCGGTGCTAGACCAACAAACGCAGCAAGAGATGGACAAGCTATCGCTGATCAACAACATCCTTTGCGTCACGCTACTCGTGTCGATCATTCTGTTCAGCTGGTTAATCGTCCGTTCTATCATTGGTAAAATTGAGTCACTGCTTTCGGTGATTCGTAACATCGTTGATTCTAACGACGTGTCTATTCGTTCGCACCTTGATGGCAAAGACGAACTCAGCACTTTAGGCCAATACTTCAACCAACTGTTGGATCAACTGGAAGGGCTTATCGCTGCCTCTCAATCTAAGTCACTGCAACTGACACAAAGCACATCGAACATGCATGATGAGCTAGAGTCAGTAATCAAACAGTTTGAAGTTCAAGCAAATCACACATCTACAATGACAACGTCAGTTCAAGAGATGGTACTCACCATTGGCGAGATCTCTGAAAGCACATCGGTTGCCGCTGAAGGTGTACATCAAGCGAAAGTGAATGCCGATAAAGGCCGTGAAGTGGTGGTTGAAACCATCAGCAACATCACCCAGTTGTCTGAACGTCTTTCAAGCAGCCAAGATTCGATCAGTTCACTGAACCATCATGTTGACCAGATCGGCGATGCAGTAAACATCATCCAAGGCATTGCAGAACAAACTAACCTATTGGCATTGAACGCAGCAATTGAAGCAGCACGTGCGGGTGAACAAGGTCGTGGCTTTGCGGTAGTTGCCGATGAAGTACGCGCACTAGCAAGCAGAACGCATCAATCGACCACAGAGATAACTTCAGTGGTGAGTGCAATTCAAAGCCAGATGCAGGCGTCGATGGCAGAGATTGGCGAGTGTAATCAACAAGGTCAACTAACGCTGAAAGATTCGGAAGAGCTGGATGCGAGCTTGCAACTTATCTTGAGCGACATGGAAAGCATCCAAGGTAATTCAGAACGTATTGCTTCAGCGATTGAAGAGCAGGGCGCAGTAATGGCGCAAGTGAGTGACTCAATTACTGAGCTGAACACTATCTCGAACGACAACAACGCTTCGGCACAGCATTGCTTAGTTGAAGTGGACAAGGTAGCAGAGCAAGCGAACGATATGGACCAAGCGGTCGCGCAGTTCAAGACTTCATAAACAACATAGAACTTACTAAAACTAAAGGCGTGGATCATCTACGCCTTTTTTGTGCCTGAAATTCAAATAGATAAATGACGAGAATAAAAAAACGGCCCGATCTGGGGGAAGATCTGGGCCGTTATATTACGTATTAAAGGGGGGACTACTTATTTCGGCCTTCCAGCACATCCAGTGCCAGTTCAACCGCTTTATCAATATTGTCGCATCCCGCTAATTTACCTGAGCTGATAGGACCAAGCACATTAGCGTATAACGAGAGCTGCTTGTTAAATGGCAGGCTCAACTGCTCATATAAACGCTGGCGAATCTCGGCATGTTGCTCAGGAGCGTGAGCAGCAAGGCTTTTCAAAGTGTCATAAACAAGAGTGGTGGTAGTGTTCATTCGTCTCTTTATCATTAAGTGGGAGGCGCTTATTTTATAATCTTTTCGTATTCGTTTACTGTGATATAAGTCATACAATATTATTAATGTGTTTATCTTTTCAATCTAATGAGAATAAGGCATTCCAAAATAGACTTAAGTATCTGTGAAATATAACTAAAATAATGACAGACTATCGAACACACAAACGAATTGGCGCGTTTCTGGCAAACGGTTAAATCTATAGGAAGAGGAACAACATGCACTACGACGTATTCAACGGAGACGCAGATGGCATAATCGCGTTGTTACAGCTGCGATTAAGTGAGCCAAGAGAGAACGTGCTCATTACTGGTGTTAAGCGTGATATTAAGTTGGTCTCTCAAGTTGTTACTCAAATTATGGATCCGGGTAAGCAAGGTGATGTTTCTTCCGTTACCGTTTTAGATGTATCGATGGAGAAAAACCTGCCTGCACTGCACTCACTGCTAGACGCAAACATCAATGTATTTTATTGCGATCACCACCGAACAGGGGATGTCCCAACTTCTAGTCATTTAGATACTCTGATTGATACCGCGCCAGAGAGCTGCACGAGCTTGCTGATTAACCAGAAGCTGAATGGTGCGCATGTGGCTTGGGCAATCGCAGCTGCCTTTGGCGACAATCTAAAAACGGTGGCGGCGCGGCTAGCGGATGAAAATGGATTCGCTCAATCTCAAAAAGAGTTTCTAGAAGAGCTAGGTACCTTGGTTAACTACAACGGTTACGGTTCGTCACTGAGTGATTTGCATTTCACGCCAGCTGAGCTCTACAAAACCCTTTATCAATACCCGAATCCGTTTGATCTTTTGGATGATAAAGACTCTGTGTTTTATCGACTACGAGATGCTTATCAAAATGATCGCCAGCAGTTATCAAACCTTGCTCCTGTTTATGAAAGTGAAGTCGCACGTGTGTTTGAACTGCCAGGTGAGACGTGGGCAAGGCGCATCAGTGGCGTATTTGGTAATGAAATCGTTAATCAAGATCCAAACCGAGCGCAAGCAGTATTAACGAAAAACCAAGACGGCGAGTCTTACACGGTGAGCTTACGTGCGCCATTATCAAATAGAACGGGTGCAGACGAAATTTGCTCAAGTTTTGCGACTGGCGGAGGAAGAAAAGCAGCGGCTGGAATTAATCAACTTAATGAACTTGATAAGGTGAATTTTATTTCACTATTGGATGCATATTATTCATCTGGCACTGACGGTTAACTGAAAAACTCCCGACGTATACATTCAAAATCCTACAAATTCTTGCTCCTATATTCCGTTATACGTGCGTATTGCTAGCACATGTATGATGGCTATATCCAGGCTGTTTTAGTGATATCACTCGCAATGGTATCTGGTCTTAGGTCAGTAATTACGGCGTATTTGGGATGATTTTTGCCGATTTAAAGTTTATTTTTTCCTATCGGTGATTTTTTATATTTTTGGTTAATTATCTTAGTGAATTAAGGTTGATTAAATATTTATATGGTCAATGCATTCAGCCGAAAATAACAGTTTTTAGCATTTCAATTTGAATGAAAAGTCAAAATCATATTGATTCTGATATTCAATCTGTGACTTAAAATCACAAGTTAAATCAAAGGTCATCTTTTCCTATAAATTCCATTACTTCTCTATAAATATTCATGATTACAATGAATTGGTTCGGTTGTGATTGGCACAGCTGTTAAGTAAGGAAGTGGGACTAATGTTGAAACGTAAAGCTCTACAATTAGCAGTATCGCTCGGCATGGCGGCAATGTCTGGCGCTGTTTATGCGAATGGTTCAGATATGACGAATCCAGACTCTGGCGTGGTGGTTGGCTATTGGCATAACTGGTGTGACGGTGGCGGCTACCAAGGTGGTAATGCGCCATGTGTGACGCTGGATGAAGTGAACCCAATGTACAACATCGTGAATGTGTCATTCATGAAGGTCTACGATGTGGCTGATGGTCGAATCCCAACTTTTAAACTGGACCCAACCATTGGGCTTTCAGAAGAACAATTTATTGACCAAATCTCGGAACTCAACAAGCAAGGTCGCTCTGTGCTGTTGGCTTTAGGTGGTGCGGATGCACACGTAGAGCTAGAAACCGGTGATGAAAGAGCCTTTGCTGATGAGATTATCCGTCTAACTGAGCGTTACGGTTTCGATGGCCTAGATATTGACCTTGAACAAGCAGCCGTAACCGCAGCAAACAATCAAACCGTGATTCCTGATGCTCTTAAGTTGGTAAAAGACCACTACCGTGCTGAAGGTAAAAACTTCCTTATTACTATGGCGCCTGAGTTCCCGTATCTCACGACAGGCGGTAAGTACGTTCCTTATATCGATAATCTAGAAGGCTATTACGACTGGATTAACCCACAATTCTACAACCAAGGTGGCGATGGTATCTGGGTTGAAGGCGTGGGTTGGATTGCTCAAAACAACGATGCGTTAAAAGAAGAGTTCATCTACTACATTTCTGATTCTCTTATCAACGGAACGCGTGGTTTCCACAAGATCCCACATGACAAGCTGGTGTTTGGTATTCCTTCAAGCATCGATGCTGCAGCAACCGGTTTTGTACAAGAGCCACAAGATTTATACGACGCATTTGATAGCCTAACGGCGCAAGGTCAACCGCTACGTGGTGTAATGACTTGGTCTATTAACTGGGACATGGGCACCAACAAAAACGGCCAACAATACAACGAGCAGTTCATTAAAGACTACGGCCCGTTTGTACACGGTCAGGTAACGCCACCACCAGTCGAGGGCGAGCCCGTTCTTAAAGGTGTCGAAAATACGCGTGTTCTTCACGGCACAACGTTTGATCCTATGGATGGCGTGACGGCAACAGACAAAGAAGACGGCGATCTAACGTCATCAATCGATGTTGAAGGTTACGTTGAAACCAGTGTTATTGGCACTTACGTTTTGACTTACCGAGTGAAAGACAGCGATAACAACGAAACCACTAAAGCGAGAACGGTAGAGGTTTACAGCCAGAAGCCAGTATTTAATGGTGTGTCTGACACGACTGTTGTGTTGGGAACTGCGTTTGATGCAATGGCAGGCGTGACGGCGAATGATGCAGAAGATGGCGACCTGACAAGCACCATCACACACACTGGCAGTGTCGATGTAAATGAAATCGGCAACTACACACTTGTGTATAGCGTAACAGACAGCGCGAACCAAACTGTAACCGCTGACCGTAAGGTATCTGTAACTGATGGTTCTAACTGTGCTGCTGCATGGGATGCCGACACCGTTTATGTTGAAGGTGACCAAGTATCTCATGACGGTTCAACGTGGGGAGCAGGGTGGTACACTCGCGGCGAAGAACCTGGAACGACAGGTGAGTGGGGCGTTTGGAGAAAAGTTTCAGATTCTTCTTGTGGTGGTAACCCAGATCCGGGCGATGACTTAGAGCTTGCTGTTTCAGGGCTTCAATCAGAATATGCGCCAGATAACGGCAATGTTCGTTTAGATCTAACACTGACATCAAATGAAGCGTTAGATGTTACCGCTATGGTGATCAACAGTGCAGGTACTGTGGTTGAGCAAACTAAGGTTAACGTAACGGACAGCCGCGCCATTACCATCGACTTATACGATGTAGCGGAAGGGCAATATGGACTTGAAGTGGTCGGTAAAGCATCTGACGGTGAAATGGTGATGGTAAACGATTCGTTCGCTGTTAAAGACGGTGGTGGTACAACACCTCCTCCAGGTGATTATCCTCCATATGAAGCGGGCACCAACTACGCAGCGGGTGACATTGTGGTCGGCAGCGATAATGGCTTGTACGAATGTAAGCCTTGGCCATACACGGCATGGTGTGCAAGCGCGTCTTACGCTCCAGCAGATAGCCAATACTGGCAAGATGCTTGGACAAAGCTGTAGTCTGATAGCTCAACGCTAGCAATATAAAGTAGACGATCAAAGAGAGGCCATTGTGCCTCTCTTTTTTATGTTTAAACAGTTCTGACTTAGAGCTTTAAAACCCACTTAACCTTAAACTCTGCTCTGCATATTGCTCTAGATCAAAATAGGAGTGATTATCAATTGTATTACATGTTAAGAAATAGCACTATGCGCACATTGAATTTTATATATTGTTAATATTTGCATAATGAATCTTGCTCAAGTCGACCTCAATCTACTCGTTATTCTTAAACACCTTCTTGAAGAGAAGCACGTTTCCAACACGGCATTGGCGCTGGATATGAGCCAACCTACGGTGAGCCGATCTCTGCAAAAACTGCGTACCGTTTTCAATGATGATCTATTGGTGCGAGCGGCTTATGGCTATGAGTTAACGCCAAAAGCAGAAGCCATTAAGCAAGATCTCAATTCGGTATTGACACGTTTAGAAAAGCTGGTACATGGCGATGTATTCGAACCGCAAAGCAGTGACAGTACGGTTCGCTTCTTTGGTTTAGTGCCTAATGTCGCGCACTTGCTGCCCAAGGTAGTTGCGGAGATACGTCAACAAGCGCCAAACATGACTGTTGATATCGACTCGATTCCTAAACGACACTTTGAGCCTCTGTTATCCGGTGATGCGCACTTTGTGTTGTCGACCCACGAGCCGTTAAGTTCAGAGCAAAATTTGTATCGAATGTTCGTGATTAGCCGCGATTACCGTTTGCTGATGAGTAAAAAACATCCTTTGGCGGACAAAGAGATCACGGTTGATGACTTGTTGAATAGCCAACTTGGTCAAATCTCACTGCAAGGGGATAAGAAGCTCTCGATCGAAAGTCGATTTAAAGATCTTGGCTTGATTGATAAGCAGCGCCAGCTGTCCATTCCAATTCAGCTTTCCAATTTTAACGTCGCGCCGGATATGGCAGAAGCAACCGACATCATCTTTCATTTACCGACACCTTTTGCTCAACAAGCCGCTACGCAAAGAGATCTTGTTTGTAAACGCGTGCCTAAAGCGTTGCGCCACCCATCAGAAGACGTCTACTTATACTGGCATAAGCGCTTTCATAACGACCCGATGTGTCGCTGGGTTCGCAATATATTCAAAGAGCTTTATACATAATCCATCTGCAGGGTGAATGAAAATTACGAATACCTATCGAGTTGGATATAGATCTCTTTCATTATTTGAATGGTGAATAACGAGAATCGATTTTTGGTATGAAACTTTCGTTGATAAGAGTGGTAGTTGGTTATTTAATGCAAACCATTATCATTACCAATCACATATAAGAATGAATATCATGTCTGAGAGATCTCTTTTGATTCGCAAACCTCTTTCGATCGCAGTCGCTGTTATTTGTACCTCACTTTCAGCTAACGTGTTAGCGCAAGAAGAAGCGCAAGCAACAGATGAACAAATGGTTGTTACGGCAACTCGTACCGAGATGGCACTAAAACAAGCGCCAGCTTCAATGTCGGTTATCACCGCGCAAGACATTGAAGAC
Organism: Vibrio sp. 10N.261.51.F11; assembly: GCF_041471665.1. Classification (NCBI taxonomy): domain Bacteria; kingdom Pseudomonadati; phylum Pseudomonadota; class Gammaproteobacteria; order Vibrionales; family Vibrionaceae; genus Vibrio; species Vibrio sp. 10N.261.51.F11. Next base: position 185,438 of record NZ_JBFROW010000003.1, read on the forward strand.
AGCCCTGGTATTACCTTGGCGGACATCGTTGCAGAATCAACGAGTGTAGAGTCTGATTTTGATAGCACACGTGCTGGCCGTCAGATGATCTCTATTCGTGGTATGGATTCAGATTACACTCTTATCATGGTGAACGGTCGTCGTTTAAGCTCTGCAAGTGCCATCATCCGTGGTAACGACTTTGACCTATCAACGATTCCTGCTGATTCGATCGAACGTGTTGAAATAATCCGTGGCCCAATGTCTGCACTTTACGGTTCAGATGGTATGGGCGGTACAATCAACATCATCACTAAGGCTCCAGAAAACGATTGGAGCTCTACACTGAGCATGGACACTTCATCTCCACTTGATGGTGATGGAGGGGAAGAGTATTCGATGGGCTTCACGACTTCTGGTGCGTTGATTGAAGATGAGTTGTTTGCGCGAGTTTCTGTTAACCAAACAAGCCGTAACGCATGGCAACCATATTCTGGTACACACAGCTCTGGCTACGATCGTGAAGATATTACAGCTTTAGAAGACCGTGACACGCTAAGCATGCTTGCAAGCCTGACATGGAATGCAACGGATAACCAAACCATCGATTTCGATTTTGGTTACAGCGACGACGAACGTAATTCAGCGGCTGAAAGCTCAAGCTCAGTTATTGAGTCTGACACGCGTGTTGTACGTAACAGTCAAGCGATTACACACAGCGGTTTTTGGAGCTGGGGTGACACGCAAGTACGTTACTCACGCGAAAATGTGACTGACAATGATGCGGCTGATCTGGGTAATAACTTCAGCAGCGATATCGAAGAGTTGACTCAGATTGTTGAAGCGTCTGCGACCACTTATCTTGGTGAAAGCCATACGCTAACGTTTGGTATGGATTACCAACTGAGCGAGCTGACCAACAAAGAGAACTTAGTGAGTGGTTCGTCTGAAGCTTATCAAGGTGCACTATTTGTTCAAGACCAATGGTTAATGACGGATCAACTAACGGCAACTATTGGTGGTCGTTTAGATAAGCACGAATTGTACGGTGAAGAGTTCAGCCCACGTGTGTACTTGGTTCATCAAACAACGAATGACCTGATCATCAAGGGTGGTGTGGGTAAAGCATTTAAAGCCCCAACATTGACTCAAAACCAATCTGACTATCAGGTACCAAGCTGTAAAGGTGGCTGTGCGTTAGTCGGTAATGAAGATCTAAGCCCAGAAACAAGCTTAAACTACGAGTTGGCGGCGGTTTACACTCAACCTCGTTGGAACATCGAAGCGGCATTGTTCCGAAATGAGATTAATGACCTGATTGAAAGAACGGAAGGTTACTGTCCAGAAGGCGGTGATTGGAACGAAAGTGCTCGTCAATGTGAAAACCCTGACGGCACACCAACGGGTAATTTAGGCGCGAAAACTTACCAAAACGTCTCTGAAGCAATCATTCAAGGTGTTGAGCTAGGTGGTATGTATCAAATCTCTGATAAGTGGGCGTTTTCTGGTAACTACACTTACCTAGATACTGAAGACAAGTCGACAGGCGAACAACTACTTGAGCGTTACAAGCACTCGGGTTTAGTTAAACTAAACTGGAGCCCGACTTACGACCTGAACACCTTTGTTAGTGCTCGTTACCGTGGTGAGCGTCAGATCGAAAGCGACCTAACTCAAGACGCATACACAACATTGAACATCGGCACAGTGTACAACGTGAATGATTCAGTACGACTACGTGCAGGTATTTCGAACCTAACGGACGAGTCAGTATCTGAAGAACTAGAATATCTAGGTTATGTTGAAGAGCCACGTACTTACTACGTAGGTATGACAGCTGACTTCTAATCTAGAGTTCAGTAACTGATAGCTTGATACAAAAGAACCCACACTGGCTGATGCTCGATAAAGAGTACGGCGAGTATGGGTTCTATTTTGATCTATAGATTTGGCTTAACTCGCCGTTTATCTATTTATCTATTTATCTAAATTTTGACACATGTGATCAGCGCATTACCGGACTGAGTATCCCAAGGAATCAGCTTGTCATAATCGTGCTCAAAAATATGAACCTCAAAGTAGGGTTTCAATATTTCAATGAGCTCCTTAAACGAGAATGCCACCATTGGGTGTTCATCATTCCAAACTTGTGTCTCACCAGCTGTTGTCTTTTCAATACTGAGTTTTAACGCTTGCTTGTCGCCCTTGCCAGAGTAATACCAGCCTGAGCTGAACGTGAAATCATCTTGTTCAAGATTGGTGGTGTGTCGAACAAAAAGATCATTGCTGATCTTGTCTTTATCCACCACATTAAAACAGAAAATCCCCTCTGGTTTTAAAGCGCGATGTACGCTCTCAACACATTCTTTTAGCTTCTCGAAACCATCGTTGTAATGGATTGAGTATAAGAAGCAGGTGATCAAATCCAGAGGTTCCGCCACTTCAAAACTGCTCATGTTTTGCTCTGAGAAATTGGCTTCGGGGCAGCGAACCTGAGCGATATCTAGCATTGGCGCGTTGAGATCGAGTCCATTGCTTTGGTAACCAAAATCGATAAAGTGACGAACGTGTGGACCAGTGCCACAAGCTAAGTCGAGGTGAGTCTTTCCACCATTTCCGAAAATTTGATGTAGCCTACGTACGCAGTTACTTTGCGCTTGATAGTCAATATCAACACACATTAAATCGTAGTAACCGGATAGGTCGGTATAAAGTGCGTTGGAAGAAATAGTAGCTGACATATTGGCGGACATAAGTGCCTACAGCGTTAGCTGATATAATGAGGGTGGCGCATCATATACCGAAATGTCGAAATCGCAATCAAATATTCGATCAATGAAAGCGTTTTATTTTCTAACTTATGGTCGTTTTAAATGAGACCGTTTAAAGGGATGTTTAAGCTGCCAACAACATCAGTACGCGTGTCATCGCTATTCACTTTGCCCTGACTACTTATTCGTTAACTAAAACAGGTGTTGCTCCCTCAATGCAGCGACCATACGGGCTTTGCGGAACGCTTTTATCACGAGACGAGATAGGAAAAACATGGTATCTAGGTAAACCCAGTGTGACATTTATAATTTTATGATTAATCAGTAATTTTACTGATTCAAACCGAGTTCTTGAAAAGGAAACAATTCAGGAAAGTGGGCTGTTGATAAAAACCAAATCACTCAAGCTAAATAAGCGAACTAAACAAGGAGAGTTGAAACAATGACATCAGCAATAAATGCACAGGGTTCAATGGAAAATAGAACAGCATTGGAAAGCAGTGCTTCAATAGAAATTAAGGTGGATGACTTGTCGGGTGGGGAAGTCATTGAATTACTTGAAGAGCACCTCGCTGATATGTACGCCACTTCGCCAGCCGAAAGCGTTCATGCACTGGATCTAGATGGGCTCAAGTCACCAGAGATTACTTTTTTCAGTGCTTGGAAAGACAGCCAACTACTTGGGTGTGTCGCCATTAAAGAGCTGAATACCCAACACGCTGAACTCAAATCGATGAGAACCTCACAGTTTGCTCGAAAGTCAGGTGTTGCGAGCCAACTTTTACAGCACGTATTGGATATAGCAACCGCCCGCCAGTATCAAACAATCAGTTTAGAGACCGGCTCAGAAGACTACTTTAAGGCTGCGCGTAACCTGTATGAAAAGTTTGGCTTCGGATACTGTGAACCCTTTGCTGATTATGTGTTAGACCCGCACAGCCAGTTTATGAGTATTGAGTTGCGTTAAGAGACTAGCCTTAGATGTCGACTTACTTTGCAGGTTTCTCCCTTGGCCTTTCGCTGATTCTTGCGATTGGCTCTCAAAATGCGTTTGTTTTAAAGCAAGGGCTTAAGAACCAACACGTATTGGCAGTTTGTGCTGTATGTGCCATTTCTGACGCCTTACTGATTAGCTTTGGCGTGACGGGCTTTGGCGCAATCGTTAAACAGTTCCCACAAATTGAGCAGTTCGCCCGTTATGGTGGCGCTATCTTTTTGGGTGTCTATTCATTCTTAAGCTTCCGATCAGCATTTACCGAAAACCACGCCTTAGAAGCCACGGCAGAAACTAAAGACTCATTAACCAAAGCGATTGCGATGTGTTTGGCGTTCACTTGGCTTAACCCGCATGTGTATTTGGATACTGTGGTATTGCTGGGGTCTATCTCAACTCAATATCAACCGGATCAAATGTTGTTTGGCGCTGGGGCGGTATCGGCGTCATTCGTGTTCTTCTTTTCACTTGGATATGGCGCTCGCTTCTTGGCTCCAATGTTTAAGAACCCGAGAGCGTGGAAGGTGTTGGAATTTGTCGTTGGCGTGATCATGGCATCTATTGCAATATCTTTGATTGTCTAGCTGCGCGTAATTAGGCTTCCATTTTGGTATAGGTGTTGAATACACGCCAGTAGAAAGCCTAACCTTACGTTTAATCTCACAAGCAGATGCAGTAAATATCGAATTCTTCGGCCCGAATGGTAATAGACTGGCAAGCCGTGATGTAGCGTTTAGCACAGTAACTCTGGGCGCTTCGTACAATTTTTGACGACCTCTGTGAAATAGCTTAAAGCTAAAGCTATGGACACCTAAAACCGCTCTAACGTTGAGCGGTTTTTTTATGTCAAAAATAACGATTGGTCACGCTATGGGCGGAGTTGGTCCAAAGCCTGAAATTAGTTGGTTTTCACAAGCTTATAAAAGGGAATTATCTCGACTATTTTGGTAGATTAAAGGTATTACCGACTTCCAGTGAGCAGCAATGAAGATTCTTCACACGTCTGATTGGCACCTTGGCCAAAACTTCTACAATAAAAGCCGCAAGAATGAACATGAACGGTTTTTACAATGGTTACTTGAGCAAGTTACAGAGCACGACATCGACGCGATCATTGTTGCTGGCGACATTTTCGATACCAGTACACCGCCGAGTTACGCTCGTGAGATGTATAACAAGTTTGTGGTCGATTCGAACAAGATCGGTTGCCAATTGGTGTTATTAGGTGGAAATCACGATTCAGTCTCTGTGCTTAAAGAGACACAACAGCTGCTCAAATACATGGGCGCAGACGTGATTCCTAATACCAATGAAGATCATGCGACTCAGGTTGTCGAACTAAAAGGCAAGAACGGCGATGTAGAAGCGCTGGTTTGTGCCATTCCTTTTATTCGCCCTCGCGATGTGTTGATGAGCCAGGCGGGTGTCACTGGCGTTGAGCGTCAGAAGCAACTCGGCGATGCAATCAAACAGCATTATCAAAGTGTTTATGATGCGGCGGTTGCTAAGCGCGCGACGTTTGTAAACAGCGAGCACATGCCGATTATCGCTACCGGTCATTTAACGGCGATGGGTGTCCAACAATCGGATTCTGTGCGTGATATCTATGTCGGCAACCTTGATGGTTTCGCCGCTGATGGCTTCCCAGACGCAGACTATATCGCACTTGGTCATATCCATCGCCCACAAGTGGTGGCAAAGCGTGAATACATTCGTTATTCAGGCTCTCCAATCCCACTAAGTTTTGATGAACTTAAGTCTCAGAAACAAGTGTGTGTTGTTGAGTTTGTTGAAGGTGAGCGCACCATTTCTCAATTGCCTGTTCCCACATTCCAACCTCTAGCTGAAATCAAAGGCGACTTGAGCGAGATCGAATCTCAGCTGAACCAATACATAGGTTTAGATAGCGAACAAAGCGTGTGGTTATCGATCGAAGTGCAAGCGCAAGATTACTTGTCGGATCTACAAGAACGTATGCGCGCACTGACCGAAGGATTGAATGTGGAAGTACTTCAACTGCGCCGAGCAAGAGAGCGTCGTAATCAAGCATTAGAGCAAGAGTCGGCAGAGACCTTATCTGAACTGAGCCCGATGGACGTGTTTACGAAGCGTATTGCCTTAGAAGAGTTTGAAACCGATTCTGAAAAAGCGCGTTTAGAGCGCATGACGGTGAAGTTCAAACAAGTGATGGTCGAAGTGTCTGAAAGCGCTCAAGCGCCCAATAAAGTAGAAGAGTAATCGTATGAAGATTTTAAGCCTAGAATTTGAAAACCTGAACTCTTTGAAAGGGCGCTGGAAGCTCGATTTTACCCAATCGCCGTTTGCAGAAAACGGTCTGTTCGCAATTACTGGTCCAACTGGGGCGGGTAAAACCACCATTCTTGATGCGATTTGCTTGGCACTTTTCCATCGCACACCGCGTTTGAAAAGCATTGCTAAAGGTAATAATGAATTAATGACTCGTGGTACGGGCGAGTGTTTTGCTGAACTGGAATTTGAAGTTCAAGGTAAAACGTACCGATCTAATTTCCACCAAAAGCGAGCGCGTGGAAAACACGATGGCGCATTGCAAACGCCAACGTGCGAGTTTGCCGATGCGGACACCGACAAAGTCTTAGAGACCATGTTGACCAAGAAGACCAAGCTGGTGGAGCAGGTTACAGGGCTCGATTTCTCACGCTTCACTAAATCGATCATGTTGTCTCAGGGTGAGTTTGCGGCGTTCTTAAATGCCAATGCTAACGACCGTGCAGAGCTACTTGAAGAGCTGACGGGAACCGAAGTTTATAGCCTGATTTCAGAGCGTATCTACGATCATTTTAAGTCGAGTGAAGAGTCGCTTAATCAACTTAAAGCGAAAGCTGAAGGTGTGAGCTTACTGTCTGAAGAGCAAATCAAAGAGCTGACCGCAGAGCGTGAAACGCTAGAAGTAGAGCAGAAGCGTTTAGCCGAGCAATTAAAAGAGTGGCAAGTGCATCTTAGCTGGTGGAAAGACGTGACCAAAGCTGAGCAAACTATTGCGGCCAGTGAGCTCGATCTGAAAACCGCTCAAGATGAACTAGACCGTAACCAACCGTCACTAGAGCGCTTGGCAAACAGTGAGCCGGCTGAAAAGCTGCGTCCAGTACACAAAGATTTAAAGCGTTGCGAACAAGAGGTGAACACTACTCAAGCTCACCTAGATAACAGCACCAAGTTACTTGCCGTTCGTGATGCAGAAATGCAAGACGCGCAAACTAAACTGACTCAAAGCAGTGCGATTGTCGAACAGGTAAAAGCCGAACAGCAGGATCAAGAGAAGATCATCGAGCAGGTTCGCCCGTTAGATAACCAAATTGCCGTACTCAAAGATAAGCAAACTGCGGCCGTTAGTGCAGCGAATACGCTTAACGAGCAACATACGCAGCAGCGTAATCAACGGATTGTTTTAGTCCAAAAAACAGATGCACTGAAGCAACAAGATAAACTCAGCACTGAGTACCTAAATATGCATCAAGCTGACCAACATCTGGAAAAATACCTAGGTCAGTGGCAAGCAAAGGTCGAGCAAGTTCGTACTCTAGAGCGCCAGCATTCAGAGCAGTTGAATTCAGCGAAGCAAGCTTTGTCTGCAGTTGATGCACAGCAAACGATCATCAAATCCGCGCAAGATGCTAAAGCAACGCAAGATAAAACTTTAGCTGAATTGGTTGTTCTCGAGAGTAGTGCAAAGCAACAGTGGGAAGCCTTGCAAGGCAACACTAGCGAGCAAGTGTTGAATTCGCAAAAAGATCTGTTGGAGTTTTGGAACCGCAATACGCACTCATTACTTGAGATCAACCGTGGTTTTCTAAATGCCCAACAACAGCTGCACGTGAAAACACAGGCACATCAAACCAACACCCAGTTGGTCGACAAGCTTTCGAAAGAGCGTGAAGTGTTGGTGGAGCGATATAAAGAGAAAGAGACTTCGCTTGAGCGATTAACGCGATTGATTGATCAAGAAGGTGAATTAGCAAAATATCGTGCAGCTCTAGAATCTGGGTCTGAATGCCCACTGTGTGGTTCAACAGACCATGCGATTGAACAGTCTCAAGATATTGCAAATTTGGTTGCTCAAAAAGATAGAGAAAACCTAGAGCTAACGGCTATCAAAAAAGAAGGCCAAGAGCATCGTCAGCAGTTAGATTCTCTTGCCCCTATGATTGCAGCGTTGAACGATGATATTCAACGTGCGCAAGCGGATATTCAGCAGGCTCAATTGAATTGGCAAGGCGTTGTCGGCAAGCTTCAACAGAATTTATCGGATTTTGTTGGCACGGCTCCTGAACTGGCGCTGCTAGCGATTAACGATTTAGGAAATGAAGCTACGGTTACGACCTTTGCTCAGCAGTGTGAACTTCAACTAAGTCAGATCTCACAGCAACTCAAAGCGTTGAGTGATGCTAAAGCGCATTATGCCGAAGCTGAGAAACAACGCCTGTCTGTAAGTGTTATGGCTGACAAGGCACAATCGAATCTCGAGTTGGCCGAGCAACGCTTAGCGGATCTGAATAAGCAAAACCAAGTCGCAAACGAACAAGTGACTCAGATAACTCAAGCGAAAGAGCAGCAATGGAACGCTTTGAAAGAGAGCATTGTTCAAACTTCTATAGAAGCGCCTGAACTTGAACATATCGATGATTGGTTTACTGCGAAATCGCAAGCATCAAGCACATGGCAGAAAACCAAACAGCAACAGGCCGATATTGAGAAGCAACTGATTACTCAAAATGCCGAATTGAAAACGTTAGACGACAAGCTAAGCAGTGTTGAGAAAGAGCTCGCGACACTGACGCAACAGAGTGAGTCTTTAGTGTCAGAACTCACTCGTGTAACGGCTGAAAGAACAGAGTTGTTTGGTGACAAAGACATTCAAGCCACCAGCAATGCGATGAAGCAAAGAGTCACTGAAGCAGTAAATGCATTTGATGCCGCGCAGTTAGTGCTTAACCGCAGCGAACTTGAACATCGAACCGAGCAAACCAAACACACTGGTTTCTCGGACGAGTTAGTCAGTAAGCAATCGAGCTACATACAAGCGTCGAATGCTTGGTTAGAAGCGCTGAAAACTAGCCCGTTCGAAGATGAGGCTAATTTTGAAGCAGCGTTGTTAGATGAAGAGGTTAGAACTCAACTTCAAAGCCTGAAGAAGTCTTTAGACGAAGCGATTGTCAGTGCGCAAGCTAGGTTGAACGCCGCCAAAGCGACACAAGTGGATCTACTAAATCACGAAAATGCGAAAGCATGGCAAGAGCAAAACCAACAGCAAGTTGAAGAAGCGACGACTGAGTGTCAAAACGCACAACAAAGCCATGCAACCAAGATCGGCGCAATTTCTGCCAATCTTGAAACGGATAGCCAGAACCGCAGCAATCAGCAAGATCTGTTTAAGCAGATCGACGAGCAACAAGTCGAGTTTGATGATATTTCACGTCTGAACTCACTTATCGGCTCTAAGAACGGCGATAAATTCCGTAAGTTTGCCCAAGGTTTAACGTTGGAAAACTTGGTGTACCTTGCGAACAAGCAGCTACAGCGTTTGCATGGTCGTTACGAGCTTAAACGCAAAGCCGACGATGGTTTAGAACTGCAAGTGCTCGACACATGGCAGGGCGATGTGATGCGTGATACCAAGACGTTATCAGGTGGCGAAAGCTTCTTGGTGAGCTTGGCGTTGGCATTAGCGCTTTCTGATCTTGTGAGCTACAAAACCAGTATTGATTCTCTGTTCTTAGATGAAGGTTTCGGCACGTTGGATAGTGACACATTGGACATTGCCCTTAACGCGTTAGATAACTTGAATGCATCAGGCAAGATGATCGGTGTCATTAGCCACGTTGAAGCACTGAAAGAGCGAGTGCCCGTTCAGCTTAAAGTGACAAAACACTCAGGCTTAGGTGTGAGTGAGATGGATAAACAGTACAAGGTTGTTGCTTAGGTTGTTACTTTGGTTCTTGCTAAATTTATCTGCGCAGAAATAGAGCTAGATGAAGCAGATCCCCGACTCAGTCGTTCCTCCTTCTCGAGGATGACGGAGTCGGGAGTAGTCGCAAATCACTACGCAGTCACTCCTTAAAGTCAGGAACGAACGTCATAGAGAACTAGGCTTTGTTCGTATTGCCTTCGTCATTCTCTAAAGCGAGGTACGAACGTAATAGGGAATCTAGATTTGTTCGCATTACCTTCGTCATTCCCTAAAGCGAGGTACGAGCGTAATAGGGAATCTCTAGTAAACGAAGGAAGTGGACTCATCAAGAAGGAAACGGCCATGCACAAGAAGCCCCATTTACCGACTAAGACATGTCCTGTTTGCCAAAAGCCTTTCGCATGGCGTAAAAAGTGGCAGCGCTGTTGGGATGACGTGATCTACTGTTCTGAACGTTGTCGTCGTAATAAATCTGAATCTCCATACTCTTGAATAGATCAGCTCAATCCTCACGATCTAAACCCACTAACTCCTATATTTCCTTCCTTTGACATCATTTTGATGATCCTTTAATCGTTTCGTCATTCATTTCTCAAGTTAATATTTCTATCTGTAAGATAAGTGATGTATAAAGGCGGCATGAAGATACCTAAAAGAATACAGCCTTTAGTTGACGACGGTTTAGTCGACGAGGTGACAAGCCAACTCATGAGTGGCAAAGAAGCATCGGTGTACATTGTGCGCTGCGGCGATACGATCCGTTGTGCCAAGGTATATAAGGAAATAAGCCAACGCAGCTTCAAAAAAGCGACCGCGTATCGTGAAGGCCGAAAAGTCCGAAATAGCCGCCGCGCTCGAGCGATGGAAAAAGGCTCTGGCTTTGGTCGTGAACAACAAGAAAAGGTTTGGCAAAGTGCTGAAGTGGATGCCTTATATAAACTGGCAGAAGCGGGTGTTCGTGTGCCTGTCCCTTATGGTTGCTTTGATGGCGTACTGCTTATGGATCTGGTCACTGACGATGAGGGTTACGTTGCACCACGTTTGAACGATGTGGTGATGTCAGCAGAGCAAGCGATCGAAGACCACGCCGTGATGATGACTTACGTAGTTAAAATGCTGTGTGTTGGTTTGATCCATGGTGACTTGTCTGAGTTCAACGTATTGGTGGATGAGTACGGTCCAGTAATTATCGACCTACCACAAGCGGTTGACGCTTCGGCTAACAACAACGCTGAGTGGATACTGGCTCGTGACATCAATAACATCCGTGACTATTACGCTCAGTTTGCTCCTGAACTGGCAAAAACCGAGTATGCCAAGGAAATGTGGGCGCTGTACGAGAAAGGCGACTTGAAGCCAGACAGCAAACTGACGGGTGAGTTTACGGAAACCGACGACTTGGCTGATATCGAAGCCATCATGCAAGAGATAGACGCTGCGCGAATTGAAGAACAACATCGACGCGAGCGAGCTAAAGAAGAGAAAGAAGGTGTTGACGATACTAAGTTCAATTGGGCTGAATAATCGTGATGATCAGTTTTGATCTTTAGCTAGATATCAACCAAACGCCTTTTAAAACAGAGGCGTTCTTTCTAAATAAAAACCCAATGGAGCTTCAACTCTGTTGGGTTTTCTTTTTTAGCACTAATGAAAGACGGACACTCGTATCAACTACCAATTTAACTGTTCACCATCGTAAGCGTAGAAGTGCCCACTGTTATCCGGTGTGGCAGTGCGAATAATATCGACCAACTGATGGGCGACATAGCTTGACTCAAACAACTTACCTTCAGGGACATTGGTCTGAAAAGGCTTCGACAGAGCTGTGTCTGTCGTGCCCGGGTGCAGAGCCAACACGGTGCCTTTCTTAATGGTGCGTTGCCATTCGATCGACATGGTTTTGATGAACATATTTAGGGCTGCTTTCGATGAGCGGTAGCTATACCAACCGCCTAATCTGTTGTCTGAAATACTGCCAACCTTTGCGGATACCACAGCAAACTTTGGATTGTCGCTCGCTTTAAGTATCGGCGTGAAGTGTTTTGCTAATAACAAGCTGGGCAGGGTATTCACAGAGATGTTTTTGAGGAAAAACTCAGGGTCGATGGACGACAAGTTCTTTTCCGGTCCAAGATCTGGAGTGTGGAGCATACCCACGCAGTTGATCAGCCAATCAAGTTGTTCAAACTCAGAACTCAAGCGCTTAATATCAGCTTCGTCGGTGGCGTCGACTTTGTGCCAGGTCAAGCGATTGTTTTCTAGTTCCGGCTGTTGAGAGTGGTAAGTCGCGTCTACATGCACATCAAGAAAATCAAACCGAGAGAGCTCAGATAATAGGTGTTTAACCACAGCGAAACCAATACCGCCGCTCCCACCGACCACCAATATGTGTAATCCGAGTTGCTCCACCATTATAAGTTCTCCAAGTTTGTGATTCGTTGTTCAGCAGTATCGAGAATCGCTTGTTGTGATTGCTCATCCATGTTGTCCCAAGAGCGATATAACATGCCCATACGTGGGTTGCGGTTTAACGCATCGCGGTGCTGGTCCATAAAGCGCCAATACAAGCTATTGAAAGGGCAAGATTGCTCGCCGCTGCGTTCTTTTATCTTGTAGTGACAGCCTTTGCAGTAGTCACTCATGCGGTTGATATAGGAACCGCTGGCAGAGTATGGTTTGGTTCCTACGATCCCGCCATCCGCAAACAGTGCCATACCTCGCGTATTTGGCATTTCAACCCACTCAATCGCGTCGACGTAAATACCGAGGTACCAACTGTCGACTTGGTCAGGGTCTATACCCGTGATTAAACAGAAGTTGCCAGTGATCATTAACCTTTGGATGTGGTGCGCGTAAGCAAACTCAAGAGACTGGTCAATCGCATGCTTCATGCAGTTCATCTTGGTTTGTCCGTCCCAAAAGTAATGGGGCAGGTTATTATGTGCTGAGTAATGGTTTTTGTTGGCGTAAGCAGGCATGTTTGCCCAATAGACGGCGCGTATGTACTCTCGCCACCCCAGTATTTGGCGTACAAATCCTTCGACCTGTGCAATATCGATGCTTGGCTTATCTGGTGAGCTGTCTCGAAGACAGGATGCTTGGTAGGCCGACAGTGCTGCATCAATCACTTCTTTAGGGCTCAGCAGTTTACTGTTCAGCGAGAACGATATACGGCTATGATACAAGCTCCATTTAGAGTCGTGCTCTGTCGTCATCGCATCTTGAAACTGCCCAAATAACGGCAAGCAGACTTGGCAGAAATGAGCGAGTAGAGACAAGCTTTGTGCGCGGTTCACCGGCCATAGTAACTGGTTACCGACTTGACCAATAGTTTGCACTTGGTGGTGCTCGATACGCTGCAAAATGTCGGTTATGTCATTGGTAAACATTAGCGGCTGAGGCAGGTTTTCGATGTCTTGTTTCTTGAGTTTCTTTCGATTGTTCGCGTCGTAATTCCATTTGCCGCCAACGGGCTTTCCGTCTTCTAACAAAATGTCGAAACGCTTTCTCATTCGGCGATAGAAGTGCTCCATCATGATGTGTTTGTCTTTCGGAAACTGTTGTTCGATCTCTTCGAATGGAAAGAGGAAGTGTTCTGTATCACAACAACCTTTGGTCGCATTGGTGAGCTTGAGCTTGTTCATCTGCTCTAAAAGGCGATATTCATCTGGCCTTTGATATTCGAATTTCTCTGCGCCGAATTCGTGTACATAGTGCTTTAGAAGTGTGTCTAGGTTTTCAAATTGCGTTGTGTCGTCAAGAGTAAGGTGTAGTACTTGATTACCTTGTTCTTTGAGTTCGTTAGCGAAGTAACCCATCGCACAGAAAAACGCGGCCACTTTTTGAACGTGAGAGGCAACATAATCTGTTTCTTGTTTTAGCTCAGCAATGATGTAAATAACGTCATCGTTAACCTGTCTAAACCATGAATGCTCAATGTTGAGTTGGTCACCTAATACAAGTCGTACCGTTTTAAATTTCATAATGCGTCCTGGTTTGTGAGGCTTGTTGTGACTGCGTTACCGCCTGTCCATTGATTGATGAAGGCATGGTCTGGGTCGTACATTTCAGTACGTTGATTCAAATCGAAATGACGTGATTTGTTAATTATTAGACGCTTACGAGTTGATAGGCTGACAAGATCACAAATGATTACTCTAAGTGGGAAATAGGAGATTTCGGTCAGGATGAGTGTGTTGAAGAGGATATCAAGCCAACCAATAATACCGATAGAGGTTGGCAAAGCCGGTTATTTTTGAGTGTCGAACTGGAGCTTCTATTCCATTGGAACAACGAGAATATCGATAGGGGAAGTATCGATGATCTGTTTAGAATGGGAGATGAGCTTATGCCAAAAATCATGGTGATGGCCGCACAGCAATAGGTCAACGCCGTTTGCTTCGATGGCATTTTTGAGCTTATCGTTCAAATCACCCGTTCCCACGAAAATGTGCTTGATTGGGTGTTTGGCGTAGGCTTCAAACTCTTTCAAATGCTTAACGGCATCTTCATTGATGGGTAAATCACCGTCATTTCCCTGAATATCAACGAGCTCTGGATAAATTTCTCCATGCGTACCATCGATATAAACAAATGAAATGCCAGCCTCCAGTTTATCAGCGAAGAAGGTCGCTCTATCAATGAGAATCTTGGTGTCGTCAGACAGTTCAAGTGCGACCAGAATATGTCGGTAATCCATAATTAAAGCCTCTTGTTGTGAGTTATGTAACAAGCATAGTTTCTGTTGACGCAAATGATATCGAAGAGATCTCATATTCCGTAAAATCATCATTCAATGTTCTTCTAAGCACTATCGTATTTATATCGCTTTGATTGGTAAGAAATTTACAAAAGGTTGATATAGTGGTTGAAGCGCTAGCTTATGCTGTTAGATAGGCTTGATAGTTCAATGCGCCAATAACGAAGAGGCATCAATGACAGCACTACTAACCATTCCCACTCGAACATTAGGTTTCGACTACGATATTGAGATCCGAGACTGGTCTCAAAAGCTCGTCGGCTTTCATGTGTTTGAAGATGGTAGACGACCGCTTGATGGAGGCATTGGGCTGAGCCTCAACCTTGTTGAACAGTTTGACGTGAATGGTCGTTGGCTAAATTCATTACCTGCGCGTTATCGTGAAATCACCGACGACTTTCCAGAATACCAATACCAGATGTTGTGGCTTGCTGCGAATACTTATGAAGCCGCGCAATTGCTTGAATTAAGGCCTGTTATTTTGGCTTTGATCTGCATGAAATACAGTGTCGACAACAAGAAAGCACTGGTACTAAGTCGCTTAGGGCAGAAGAAGATCCTTACCAAGTTGGGCTTAGACGGCAGCAAGGCGACACTCAAATTCATCGACAAGCTAGAGCTTCATTACAATGTTGGTGATGAACTCGACCACATTGTTCGTATTCTCGAACCGCTGCAAAGACGAGTCCTTAAGTTTAAGCATTACTCAAAAGTTGGATACACAGCCCTGCGTTTGGACCAAGTTCATCCATTTCTAACTGGTAGCAGGCTAGGGATTGCAATGGTGGAAGAGGGCAGACTTAACGCACCGTCGAAGATGGCGATGTTCCAAGATGCGATATTGCTAGGGCAAGATTTGGAGATGGATGATCCACTGCGCGCGATTACCAGTCAGAACTCTTTTGCGATGTTTGAACAACTCCATGACCGCTGGACGGAGCAACGCCAATTACGACGCTTGGAGGGTAACTGCCCAATGGATAAAGACATCCCTTATCCCGTTCCTTTACTTGGCAATGACAACATTCATCCGCTCACGGATTATTACGACCTTGAACACGAAGGCATCGAGCAGAAGCACTGTATTGGCGTGTATCACAACCGAATCATGAGCGATCGTTATGTGGTGTTCCGCATGCTCAAGCCTCAGCGTTTAACCATAGGTTTACGCCGCGTCCCGAGCAAAGCATTTCCTTTTGAAATAGACCAAATCTGCGGAAAACGAAATGCACCTCCGTCGGAATCCGCTCGCCAAGTGATTCACGACTGGCTAGAAGCGAGTAAGCAAAAATATCCTAAGCAATAGCCATTAAGTAGAAGGAATACAGGATGTTTCAACAAGGCGATCTTTGCCCTCATTGTGGTTTGATTATTGTGATGCCTACGGATCTGCAAGGCGAATGCCTAGGATGCGGCGAAGAAATTAATCAAGACCCAGCAGACGATTACGACGAAGAAGAGTAGCTTTACCTACACTTAGATTAAACAAGGCTAGGATAGCCGAATTACTCTCTTTAAAAGGACGGAAAAATGCAGAAAGTAATCTTTAGAAATTGCGATGAAAACTCACCTTATTGGCATGAGTTAGAGGGCTTATTTCAAAGTGAATGGTCTGATTTCAAGTTTAAAGATACATATAAAGAAAACGTACAACTCCCTCCAGTAATAACAGTACTTCGCGATAATGTGGTCATTGGTGGCTTGGCGTATTCCTATTTTCAAGAACCTCACCAAGTTCGTGATGTAGTGTGGATCAACGCTGTGTTTGTCGACCCTCAATGGCGCGGTCAAGGCATTGCCAGTGAACTGATTAATCGTGGTGTCAGACAGGTTTCTTCTGCAGTGCAAACTCAACTCTACGCGTACACCAATATCATGGGTCTCTACCAAGGGCTAGGTTGGTCAATCGTAAATATCGAATCAGAACCGAACCATAAAGTGATGAGTATTGAGCTTAATCGATAAGCTCGGAATAAAAGCCTGATATTAGTTTATCTGCCGTTCGAGTAATGAATTTCTCCCTTTCATCCATAATGCATAAACCTGTTAAATTTTCGTTGAAACTCATGCCGATATCGCCTTTAAATCAAACAACTAGCTGTTGATTAAAACGATCAAGACGATTTATTGCAGCAGTTGTTGAGCACAAAGCCTATATTGACTAGAATGACGCACTTTTTTTATTTACGTACATACAGGTAATGAACATGAGCGATACTAATTCAAGACCAGCTTTACCAGATCATCTTGCAGGCAACCCACGCAGCCCACACCACGTTGCTGAGTGTTTCGAATACCCAATCGGCATTCGTCTAAATGGTAAAGAGCGTACTGATGTTGAAGAATACTGCATCAGCGAAGGTTGGGTTAAGATCCCTTCTCCAAAAGCGCTAGATCGTTTTGGTCAGCCAATGCTTATTACTCTAAAAGGCACTGTAGAAGCTTTTTACATCGACGCATAATCACGTCGTGTGGCTAGCTAATACTTCGAGTAATTAGCTAATGTTTGCTTAATTAGCCAACATCAAGCCACCAAGCGTTATTACCTAAAAGGGTCTAGAGAAATCTAGACCCTTTTTGTTTGCATTGATTTTAGCGAACTTCTTTAACCAATAGCCCAAACCACCTTCATAACTCCACAGATTCAACCAAAATTGTTGTTATTCACTATGCATTCGCAGTAATAACAAAGTTGTTGTTGGTTGATTTATGTTCGCTCGCTCTTTTTGGATTTATTCGTACTCGAAAGTTCTGATGTTTAATTAAACAGATACAAACAAAAATATGAAGCGCAGTCTAATTAAATGAAACTAATATGCTGTATTTAAAGTTATTTTTTGTTAATAACTACCTCTATCACAGAAATTAATCCTGAAGCACATACAATTCCCTTGATTTCGAATGAGCGCTAAATTTTTTCGTTCGAGCATTTAAATTCTTCCTTCGCCCAATAATTATGAGGTTCCTATGTTTGGAATATTCAAACCTATGGCGCATATCGATCGCTTGTCATCAGATAAGATCGATAGCACCTACACACGACTACGATGGCAGCTGTTTCTTGGCATCTTCGTTGGCTATGCGGGGTACTACTTAGTCCGTAAAAACTTTAGTTTGGCGATGCCTTATCTCATTGAACAAGGTTTTAGCCGTGGAGAACTAGGGGTTGCATTAGCGGCGGTATCTATCGCTTACGGCTTATCTAAGTTCTTAATGGGCAGTGTTTCTGACCGTTCTAATCCTCGATACTTCCTCAGCGGTGGCTTGTTAATGTCGGCACTGGTGATGTTCTGCTTTGGCTTTATGCCTTGGGCAACAGGCAGCATCACTGCGATGTTTATCCTGCTGTTCTTGAATGGTTGGTTCCAAGGTATGGGTTGGCCAGCTTGTGGACGAACCATGGTTCACTGGTGGTCACGAAAAGAACGTGGTGAGATAGTGTCAGTATGGAACGTTGCTCACAACGTGGGTGGCGGTTTGATTGGCCCAATGTTCTTGTTGGGGCTGTGGGCTTTTAACGACGATTGGCGAACCGCTTTTTATGTTCCTGCATTTTTTGCCACTCTCGTTGCTGTCTTTGTTTGGTTTACTGTAAGAGATACACCTCAATCTTGCGGCTTACCACCGATTGAAGAACACAAAGACGATTACCCAGACGACTACGATACGTCTCATGAGAAAGAAATGACGGCGAAAGAGATCTTCTTTAAGTACGTTTTCTCTAACAAGCTGTTGTGGTCAATCGCTATTGCCAATGCGTTTGTTTACCTTATCCGCTATGGCGTACTCGATTGGGCTCCAGTTTACTTAAAAGAAGCAAAAGACTTCTCTGTAGATAAATCATCTTGGGCTTACTTCTTGTATGAGTGGGCAGGTATCCCTGGCACCTTATTGTGTGGTTGGATTTCAGATAAGTTATTCAAAGGCCGACGTGCACCTGCAGGTATCTTGTTCATGGTTCTAGTGACAGTCGCTGTGTTGGTATATTGGCTGAATCCAGCTGGTAACCCAACGGTTGATATGCTGGCACTGGTTGCGATTGGTTTCCTTATCTATGGTCCTGTAATGCTGATCGGTTTGTATGCACTGGAACTTGCGCCTAAGAAAGCAGCGGGTACAGCGGCTGGTCTAACGGGTTTGTTTGGTTACTTAGGTGGCGCGGTTGCTGCGAACGCAATACTCGGCTTTATGGTTGACCATTACGGCTGGGATGGCGGCTTCATTATTTTGGTCGGCGCTTGTGTGGCTTCAATCATCTGTCTGCTTTACGCCTTCTTAGGTGAGCGTGCGCACCATAAACAAAAAGATCTCGAACGAGAGAGAGAAGCGCTAGCTCAGTAGTGTATTTACTGAATCACATCTATAAATAACAACAGAGGCAGGTATATCCTGCTTCTGTTTTATCAAGGGAAACAATAATGAAAACAACGTCACTGTCTCTGACCTTATTAGCACTAAGCTTATCTGCAAATGCATTAGCAGATCCTTTAGTGATTGCGCATCGCGGTGCTTCTGGTTATTTACCTGAACACACATTACCCGCTAAAGCGCTCGCTTATGCAATGAAACCCGACTACATCGAACAAGATGTCGTGATGACCAAAGACGACCAATTGGTGGTTTTGCATGATCATTATCTAGACCGAGTCACCGATGTCGCGGATCGCTTTCCAACACGTGCTCGTTCAGATGGCCGTTACTACGCGATTGATTTTACGCTCGCTGAGATTAAATCCCTGAAAGTGACCGAAGGCTTTAACCTCGATGACCAAGGTAAAAGAGTGGCAGGGTACCCAACGCGCTTCCCAATGTGGCAGTCTGATTTTCGTGTCGCTACCTTTGCAGAAGAAATCGAGCTGATCCAAGGCCTAAATAAGACCTTAGGTTATGACGTGGGCATCTATCCTGAAATTAAAGCACCTTGGTTCCATCGTCACGAAGGCAAAGATATCTCAAAAGCTGTGCTTGCAACCTTGCATCAATATGGTTACCTATCAAAAGACGACAAAGTGTATTTGCAGTGTTTTGACGCCAATGAACTTCAACGCATTAACGATGAGCTCATGCCAGCGATGGAAATGGATCTTAAGCTCGTTCAGTTGATGGCTTATACAGATTGGAATGAAACCATGACGTACCAAGGTGACAAAGCAACGCCGTACAGTTATGACTGGATGTTTGAAGCTGGTGGCATGGAAAAAGTGGCGAGTTATGCTGAAGGAATTGGTCCTTGGAAGCCAATGTTGGTGGACGATGCATCGACCAAAGATAACATCATTATTAAACCGTTAATGAAGTCAGCAAAAGACGCGGGCTTAGATGTTCACCCGTACACGTTCCGTGCTGACCCAGGAAGAATCCCAGCTTATGCTGATAACTTTGATGGCATGTTGGATGTCTTCTACAACCAAGTCAAAGTTGATGGTGTGTTTACCGACTTCCCAGACAAAGCGGTCGACTTCTTGAACCGTTAATACCCCGTCAGTTACGAGCTATTAGTAACGAGATACTAAGAGCCAAAAGCACCGACTAAAGGTGCTTTTGGCTCTTCTTTCACTTTTTGGATCTCCTTGTACTGGCCTCGAAATCCTACCTATATTCTTCTTTCTCAGCCCGCATTTTGATATTCACTCGGTTTACAGCTATAACCTGACTTGATAGGTTACTCCCAATGCAGCCAGATGCTTAATCTATAAGTGTTTATCGGCTCAACCTGATATTGAATTTGGAAAGATCATGGAAGAAAGAAGCAAAGCTTATCTTGATAGCTACCTCAACACATTACCAGCAGACGTTGCCTCGCAATACACCTCTTTTAGTGCCGACTATTACTGTGCTGATGAATACAACGCCAACCTCTGCGCCCAGTTAATTCTCAAGGGTGAAAAACAAGCGTCTTGCAGCCTTGAATATTGGTACAGCCATGAAGGCGAGACGAGACCAGTAGTTGGTCACTTGCAAGTCGTCACTGACTGGGATGGCAAGCCAGTTTGCATTGTAGAGATCACTTCAGTCTCACAGTGCAAATATAACGAAGTGACGGCGGAGTTTGCTGCTGCCGAAGGCGAGGGTGACAAAACACTCGAATGGTGGAAAGAAGCTCACTGGAACTTCTTCTCTCGTGAATGTGAAGAGCTCAAGATCTCACCAAGTGAAGACATGTTACTTATGTTGGAGCGTTTCAAAGTGGTTTATCAATAAAGGGTATTTTGTGTTTAGAAGATCGTGCTCCATAAACAGTAACAAGGTTGTCCATAATGAGCCTAACCGTCCGAGAAGTTTTTATAGGCTCGCTTAAACATTAGATAATTCATCGTATGCAGGAGGCAAGATGACAAAGCTAATCGAATTAACAGAAATAGTCTTATTCGACTGGGGCAATACGCTGATGGTCGATTTCCCAGACGCACAAGGGAAGATGTGTGACTGGGAAACCGTACAAGAAGTGAGTGGTGCTCGTGCATTACTGGGGGAGTTGTCGAAAACTCATCTAGTTTATGTTGCTACCAATGCTGGTGATTCCAGTAAAGACGACATCATTCGAGCCTTTGAGCGTGTTGGCCTGTCTCAATATATCTTGGGTTACTTTTGTAAGGCGAGCATTGGCTTTTCTAAGTTCGAGTCGGGGTTCTATCCTGCCATTATTTCTAAGCTCGGTGTTTCACCACAAGAGATCACCATGGTAGGCGACACTCTAGAGAAAGACATTTATCCAGCACTTGAAGCGGGTTTGCAAGCGGTGTGGTTGAACACGGAAGGTGCTGAGCTTAAGTCACAGCATCCAGGTATCGTACAAGTTCAATCCCTAAGCGAACTGTTGGAGTAGCGCGATTAACTCTCTGATATTAAGTTCAGATAAAGCGCTTGTCCGTTTTGACGTAAACCTCTCATCTCTTTGCTGTTTAATCCTCTAAGCTAACTCTAGTTTCTACTATGAGGGCTAGGTTATGAGTATCGAACGTCATGGAATATCGGTTGGAATTGAACGTGTTAGCGGTGAAACCATCGTTGTGTTCAAAGCGAAAGGCAAACTCACACACGATGACTATCAGGCAATGATGCCAATTCTAAATACCACGCTAGAAGAACTCGATTCATCTAAACTCAAGATGCTGGTCGATATCTCAACCTTAACAGGATGGGAGTTACGTGCAGCTTGGGATGATTTTAAACTGGGATTAGAGCTCAATTCTAAGATAGACAAGATTGCTATTTTCGGCGATAAAAGCTGGCAAGAATTCGCTTCAAAAGTAGGGAGCTGGTTTGTGTCCGGTGAGATTAAGTCATTCGAAGACCATGACTCTGCGCTTAAGTGGCTAGTCGATTGATACTATTCGCGGGCAGCTAGAGAGCAGTTCGTAAACATCGCCAATGACAGTTGACGAGAATTGTCTCGAACGCTGTCATTTTTCGTTTTGGTTATGATATTTCCTATTCGATTCAATAGAGTATATTCCTTCCAGCGTGTAACATACCCAGGCTTTGTTTGGTCGCGACTAATGGTGTGGCTTGATTCAGTAAGAACGAGAACTAAAACAGAAATAAGGTCTAACGACATGCATAAGGTAATTGATAAGCTGGCTTGGATATTCATCAAAGACAGCAAGTTGTTGATGGTGAGATCAAAAGGCAAAGAACTGTTCTACCTACCGGGTGGTAAGCGCGAAGCTGGCGAAAGTGACGAGCAAGCACTGGTTCGCGAAATCAAAGAAGAGATCTCAGTAGATTTAGTGCCTGATTCAATCAAATACGTTGAAACGTTTACAGGCCAAGCTGATGGCAAAGCGGAAGGCGTATCAGTGCAATTGACTTGTTACCTTGCTGATTATACTGGTGAACTGTCTCCAGATGCCGAAATCGAAGAGCTTAAGTTTGTTGATGGCAACGACAGAGCGGTATGCTCATTGGCGGCACTGGTTGCGCTTGATTGGTTAGAAGCGAACCAGTATTTGTCTTAAGGTTTTAGCGGCTACTAGCTAATACTGAAGATTGATCTTCAAAAGATCATCGCTTACGAATAGCTTGAAGGGCGGCTGTCTTTCATCAACAGGTCGAGTTTCCTTTGAGCTTTCTTCGTGTCTTGTAAATCCACCACCTCAATCATTTCACACTCATCTCGTACCATCTCATTAATCAAGCTTGGATAGTGTCTGCAATCTTCTGGTCGGTCTAAGTAAATACTGCATGTGTACTTGGCTTGAGCCTTGGTGTCTTTCGTCGGAACTAGCTCTAGAAAAGGGCAGCGAGTTAAACGTTCGCCTGATTCAGGGTCAAACCAAATCTCGCTTCCTCGAACATATTCAAAGATGTCTGGGTTGAACAGCTCCCACAAATCAATCTCTTCTTGCGTTGCGGCAAGGTCACCATCTCCGTATTTGATACAGCATTTCCCGCATTGATTACAATTTTTCATTAGTGACTTCATTGGTTGGTGAGCTTTTATCATTTTACCACTGATAAGCGTGGCACGTTGACTTTGTTGTTCATGGTTAAACTGTTTCGGGAAGGGAGCCTAAAATAGAAGTACTTAATATTACTTTAACTACCTAACACCACTCCAAACAAGGCTGTAAACAATGATACAATTTGCGCCTAGCAAGTTATTAAAACAAGGCATAAAAATGAGAACCGTATACACCACCGAAGGCGACATCAACGCAAAGAAACAGAAAGACGCATACCCAAAGTTGGCGCTATGTGATAACTGCGTTCGAGACTATGTGGTGATTGCTCAAGGCGAACGTACTTATAAGCCATGCGCAAAATGTGGTGCCGACGATTAATGCGCCTTGATAAATATCTATGTAAAAGCACTGACCTAACCAAGCCTGAAGCGATTGAACGCATCCATAATGGCGAGGTGAACGTAAACAGTGAAACAGTCTCCGATGAATCAGCTCAGGTTCATGAAAGCAACACCATCTTATTAAATGGCATGCCGCTTAAGTTGCGTGAATTTCGATACCTTTTAATGCACAAGCCTGCGGGTACTATCTGCTCCAATATCGATGAAGTTTATCCTTCATTGTTCAACTACATCGAGATAGACAAAGCTTCAGAACTGCACATCGCAGGCCGCTTAGATGCCGACACCACAGGCTTAGTTTTGATTACCGATGATGGGCGCTGGTCATTCAACATCACGCTGCCAACCAAGTCGTGTAAGAAGGTGTATCGCGTGACATTGTCACGAGATATCAGAGACGATGTCGCTGACAAGTTCAAAGCGGGCATGCAATTGCAGGGCGAGCAAAAACTGACGCGTCCGGCAGAGCTTGAAGTGATTAACAGTAAAGAAGTGCTGTTGACCATTACAGAAGGTAAGTTTCATCAAGTAAAACGAATGTTTGCTGCGGTAGGGAATCGAGTTGTTGGCCTACACCGTGAACAGATTGGTGATGTTCGTTTAGATGTTGAAGCAGGCCAGTGGCGTTATCTAACTAAAGCCGAAGTCGACTCATTTCAGCAAGACTCTGAATAAGAGCTCTGAATAAACGCTGTAACCACTAAAAGCGTTAAGCGGGTCAGGAGCAGAATATCAACACTATAAGGATGTAGGATGGAAAACCTCAAAGTCTCAGAAACTAAGTCTTTTGTACCCGCGAAAGACTTCGATTTATCCAAGCGTTTTTACCAGTCAATCGGCTTTGAAGTGAAGTCTGAATTTCACGATATCGCCTATCTACGACACGGCAGTTGTGCGTTCCTTCTGCAAAACTTTTATGAACCTGCGCACTGTCACAATTACATGATGCACTTGCTGGTTGAAGACGTAAAAAGTTGGTATCAACACATCCAAAACTCTAATGTAGTGTCGGATTTTGAAGTTACCGTTTCCGATTGAGCTTGAATTTGTAACAGACTCGCGCGCATCTTCCCAATATCAAAACAATCCTTGGAGTATTTAGAAATGTTGTTTTCTAGTCTGTCTAAACCATAGGTTCATGGCTCCGAGTTATGTTCTGAACTGCTCAATTTCTTAACCGAGCATAAACGTGAATTCGAAGAAAAATTAATTCCTGATCTGTCATACATCGATGATATGGCACATGTGGTGAACGGTATCAAAATCAAAGGCGTTCTCCACATCAATGCGAATCAATACCGACTTCAATATTCGTTTGATTGGGAGCTGTTTCTAGGCTGTTCAGATAGAAACGAAACCGGTGTAGAGAATGGAAGTGTTCTATTCACTCTTGAGGACGATAACGTTCTTAATATCAACTTCCCAAACTACGGTTCTCGAGACACTAGCGATGAGCTCTAGTCGGTTTTTCGTGCGTGTTATACAGAAGGAACAACAATGATAACTATCGAAAGGCTTGAAGATTCACATGTGGCGTTAGTTCAGGCCATCCAACTCGCCGATGAACAGGTTAAGTTCGCTGGTACAGCTGCAGAGTTTTTATTAGACGGCAGTGAAACGACGCACTTGCACGTG
The DNA here is from genome assembly GCF_041471665.1 of Vibrio sp. 10N.261.51.F11. Lineage (NCBI taxonomy): Bacteria > Pseudomonadati > Pseudomonadota > Gammaproteobacteria > Vibrionales > Vibrionaceae > Vibrio > Vibrio sp. 10N.261.51.F11. The sequence continues at coordinate 210,329 of NZ_JBFROW010000003.1, forward strand.
ATTAAGTCTGATAACGAAGTTGTGGGTTTCTTTAAGCTGGATATCGCTTACGCAGAGCACTACGAATTCTGCCCTGAAGGAAGCATTGGCTTGAGAGCTTTTGTGCTTGATAAAAACCAGCAAGGTAAAGGTTTAGGAACAGGCACGGTGAAGGCTTTGTTTCCGTATTTAAAAGCGAATTACTCAGCGTATGAGTCGATTTACTTAACTGTGAATTGCAAAAATCCGGCAGCATTCAACTGTTATAAGAAAGGCGGCTTCGAAGATATCAATCAACAGTATTTAGGTGGCGCAGCAGGCCCGCAATTTATCATGCGCGGTCGAATTGCTTAGTAATAAATTATTGATGAGAAACACCTGCACAGCTGTATGCAGGTTGAGAGTCTTAAAGAACACGAGAAGGAAATTTGATGAAGGTTCAATATCTTGAAGTGGTTACCCCAGAGGTCGATGTCGTTTGTGCAACATACGCTCAGCTCTACAACGTGAAATTCAGTGGTGCAGATGTGAACCTTGGTGGGGCGCGCACTGCAAAGCTATCTAATGGCGGGGTAATTGGCATTCGAGCACCGCTTCGTGAAACTGAAGAACCAACTGTTCGTCATTACACGTTGGTTGAGGATATTCAGTCTGCAGTAAATGCCGCCGAGAAACTAGGCGCCGAAGTTGCGGTGCCGCCAATGGAGTTACCACGTCACGGGATGTGTGCCATTGTCATTCAAGGTGGCGTCGAGCTCGGATTCTGGCAGTTATAAATGATGTATACCTTTTAGATTGTGACGGACGAGATACTACGATTTATGATGCGACACCTAGTGTCTTTACCTGCTTCATGGCATCATTCCACGCAGCTAAAACCCCAACAAGGTATGTTATGAAACAGAATATTGTCCACATTGCACTCGTGGTAAAAGACTACGATGAAGCGCTTGATTTCTATGTAAACAAGCTTAAGTTTGATCTCATCGAAGACACGTATCTGCCAGAAGAAGATAAGCGCTGGGTTGTTGTTGCTCCACCAAATTCAACCGGTGTGAGCCTGTTACTTGCTAGAGCTTCCAAGCCAGAGCAACTCGATTTCATCGGCAACCAAGCTGGTGGACGCGTATTCCTATTCTTAAACACCGATGACTTCTGGCGTGATTACGAACGTATGACGTCTTTGGGCATTAACTTTGTCCGAGAGCCTAAAGAGCAAGGCTACGGCACCGTTGCTGTGTTTGAAGATCTTTACGGTAACTTGTGGGATCTGCTTCAGTTAAATCCTGAACACCCTATGGCTAACAGGTAGATAAGCTTAGCCCACAACCATCGGGTGTTGCGTATTACAAAATGTCGGTTCATTGGGAGTAACGCTTCTTTGTCGCTAGGTTAACCCTCCGCACCGCTCAATCATCAACTTAAGTTAAGGAAGCTTATCGTGGAAGAAATCAAAGGCATTCTGCAATTCATGGTCGAAATTGAACAATTAAAGGATGTTCATCGACAGACAAAACCGGTTGGATTGGATCGATATGAAAACTCCGCTGAGCACAGTTGGCACGTCTGTTTGAGCGCACTCATGTTGAAAGACTATGCCAATGAAGAAATCGATATTACGCGAGTAATGAAGATGCTGCTGATTCATGATCTTGGGGAAATCGATGCCGGAGACACCATCATTTATGCCAGTGAAACCGAAGAAAACAAGCTCAAAGAGAGAAACTGCGTTGAGCGCTTGCTGAAATCATTACCGAGCCATTCAAGAAGCGAGTATTTGGATTTATGGCTTGAGTTCGAAGCAGGTGAGTCACCAGAAGCCAGATTTGGTAAGGCGATCGATAGAGTGCCGCCTTTGCTTCATAACATCCATGGTGGTGGTCACAGCTGGAAGAAGCACAACGTATCTAAAGACAAAGTACTGACCTTCAATGGCGAGCGTATTTCTAAAGGCAGTCGTGCTCTATGGAAAGAACTAGAAGTACAACTTGAAGGCGCTGCAGACAAAGGGTTATTAAAGTAAAAGCTAATTTCATACCTTAGCGTAAGTATAGCTTTAGCGGCTCAATGAGGGAGATCTCGATGGTAACTGATTCAAGATGCATGGCACTTACCTTGTGTCTCATTTCTTTCAAATAAAGATCTAGTGGACAACAATAAGTTCGAGAACCGAGTGATAAGTTGTTAGTATGCATCAACTTTATAAATATTGGTTGGCTTATATAAATGCTTGATAATAAGTATATTAAACATCCTTATCACTGCGAACAGTGTAACGCACTTACCCCGCACCTTGCTGTTAACGCTTCCGATGCTGAATCTAAAGCGGACGCTGAATCTGAAAAGAAACAATGGAAGTTAGGCGTGTTGATGGAATACCTGGTGACGTTATTGTTTAGAGGTGACCATTATGTTCCCGGTTTTTATGTAGACAGTGATTACGAATACCAATGTGAGAAATGTGGGACTAAGTCGTGGCACTGATTGGGTATGAACATTTGATGTAAATCTCATGACAATAATAAATATGAGTCAGAAATTACAAGGGCCTGTATGGAAATCATATCCGAAATTGAAGTGTCTAAAGAGCAACATCAAGCCATTACCGCTCTGAGAAATAGCTCTTTCCCCGATCATCCGGTAGAGCGTTCTTATTATAAACAACTCCCTCATATGCGAGCTCTGCAATACCGTGAAGAACGACTCGTCGGCTACCTTGGTCTTGATTACCGTATGGTCAGTGTTGGTGACAGTGCTTACAAAGTATTAGGTGTTATTGATTTTTGTGTTGCTGAGAATGTCCGAGGGCAAGGTGTTGGTAAATCTATGCTGTGTGAATTGGATGAGTATGCAAAGAATAGGGATGTCGATTTCATTATTTTGATATCAGATCTTCATGATTTCTATTCCTCACAAGGGTATATCCAAATTACTAGTACTAACTCTTGGTTAAGACTTCATGAGCACCTTAGTTATGGCGTCGCTGTTGAAGAAATTGATGACCTATATGTAAAGCCATTGAACGGAAAACAATGGCCTTTAGGGGATATTGATTGGCTTGGCTATATGTATTAGCTCTCTTGTTTTAAGTTACTCCATGAGTTAACGATGTGAATAAACCCTAGGTAAATTGATGATAATAAGACGCATTAGAAAAGTGATCCTCTCTGCAAACTGAGAATGGAATCGCGTCTATACTGACATGGGTTACGTCGCTGAATTTGGAAGTGGCGCTATGAATGTAAGTTTGATTAGGTTAAATCTCAGAGGTGACGATGAAAAAATTACTACCACTATGCGCCATTTTACTCTCGGCATCATTTTCAGCTGCGGCTTCTGATGGTTTGATTAAATACCAAAGTAATTATTCAGTGAAAGAGACCGCTGACCGCTTTGAAGAAATCGCCAAGAGCAAAGGTTTGACCTTGTTTGCGAGAATCGACCATCAGAAAAACGCGAGTAAGGTCGATCTTGAATTGAGACCAACGGAAGTCATCATCTTTGGTAACCCGAAAGTAGGGACACCATTAATGCAATGTGCTCAAGAAGTCGCGATAGATTTACCGCAGAAGGTGTTAGTCACTGAGGATTCTAATAAGAAAGTATGGTTGTCTTACAACGATCCTAATTACTTGGTAGAGCGTCACGCGATCAATGGCTGTGACGAGGTCGTTAAGAAAGTATCGGGTGTACTAAGCAAGCTATCAGAAGCGACAGTGGCGAAAAAGAAAGCAAAATAACCAAGATCAATAAGCACTCATTAAGACTATTAATGGGTGCGATATGACGATGATATCGCCCAATAGTCATTGTGTTGACAACTAAGCAACAGTATATAAAAGTAGTTTTATGAAACTGAATTTAGCGCAATCTAACCAACGAATTATCATCATTCCATAGGAATGGTGGGATTGTTGATGCGCTTTGTTTATCGAACCCACCCGTAAGGTGGGTTTTTTGTCGCTGTCTTATGGGTTTTATCTGAATAGAGGAAGTCATATGAAAAAGATCGCGGTTTTTGGCAAGCCTGGGAGTGGAAAATCGACAGTCAGCAAGGCGTTAGCACTAGCTACAGGGATAGAGCTTCACCAGTTGGACTCTATTGTTTACAAGGCCAACGGAGAGTTTGTTGAACGTGAAGTATTTGAGGAGGCTCATGAGAGCATACTTAAGTCAGAAAGCTGGATCATCGATGGTTTTGGCCCTCTAGGCTCGTTCAACACACGTTTAGATGCAGCTGATACCTTGGTTTATATCGACCTTCCTTATTCAATTAGCTACTGGTTTGTAACCAAGAGAATGCTCAAAGGTCTATTCGTTAAACCTGAAGGCTGGCCTGATGGAAGTTCAGTTATAAAAGGCACGATACAAAGTTATAAGACACTAAAACTGTGTCCTAAATTTTGGAATGACGACTTTAAAGCGCAGTTAGAATTGCGCGCTAAAGAGAAAGAGGTTTATATCATCAGAAGCGTGACTGAATTGAATAACTTTGTTCACCAACACTTCACTTAACAGTCGAGAGTTTACTTTTCTTTAAAACGCTCTTACTTACTCATAACTTCATGAAAATATTTAGATTTAACTCTACGTGTGGCATATTTGCCATATGTTTAGTTTGTGCTTTGAGTTAAGGAGATAGATATTATGTATGGAAGTGAGAAGACGAGAGCGTTCTGTAGTAACTGTAAGGAACTGACACTGCACAAGTACACTATGTTCAGTAACCAAGCCGAAAAAGCGCCACAACATGAAAAGAAGCCAGGGTTGCTTGGAATGATTTTATCGTCGCTAGCTTCAAGTGGCGGAAACGGTGACTATAAATGTACAAAGTGTGGAACCAATTTACGTACACCGGACAACCTTGATTAGCCTTTAACCTACTTAATACTTCAACATTCTTCTTCTTTAATTATCCGTTTTCATTTGATAATAATTCAAATTGTACCGTGTTTTTCATTGAATGAACTTCTAGTAGCCTATGCGAATAGTTAATTATTGGGCATTCAAATGACACAGTATCAGTTCCAACAAGGGCATATTCGTCCACCTTCAGAAGCGGATAGCTTATTGATTCGCACCACCCAAGGTTGTCCTTGGAACAAATGTAAATTCTGTACGCTGTTTGAGGGGATGGAGTTTGCAATTCGTCCCGTTGAAGAGATTAAGAAAGACATTTGGGCTGCGAAAGCATTCTATAAGAACCGTAAATTTGAGACCTGTTTTCTGCAAGACGGTGATTCATTCACTATGGATACCGAAGACTTGCTGGATGTGTTGAATACACTCAAACAAGCCTTCCCAGAGTTAAAGCAGATCAGCTCTTATGGACGAGCGCAAAGCATGACTAAGAAGTCGCCTGAAGAGATGAAAGCCATCTGTGATGCAGGGCTCAACATGCTTTATTGCGGTATGGAATCGGGTTCTATTGATGTTCTCAAATTGATGAAAAAAGGCATTACTCCGAAATCTATTTTGAAATCGACCGAATACGCGAAGCAAGCGGGTATGAAGATGATGACCTTCATTATCCTTGGCTTGGGTGGTAAAGAATATTCGGCGCAGCATGTTGAAGAAACGGCGGCCTTACTTAACCAGATCAACCCAGATGAAATACGCATTCTGTCGCTTGCTGTGAAGCCTGGAACCGAATTGGATGAACTGGTGCAGAATGGAGAGTTCACGCCACTTAGCGAACGTGAAATGCTTGAAGAACAATATCAATTGATCAGTAAACTAAACCGCGTGACGGGCAACTATGGTAACTATCACGGTATTAATTTGTTGATGGAACTGAACGGACAGCTGCCACAGGATAAAGCGAAGTTCTTAGCGACAATAGACCGTTTCAATATGATGAGTGAGAATGACCAGAATAACTTTATCTTGGGACGTCGCATTCATTACTACGCCGCATTGAAAGACATGGATAACCAACTTATGTACGATTCTGTACAAAGAGAGCTTAATCGCATTCAAAAGCAAAATCCCGATGAACTCGACAATGTGTTTTACCAACTCCGTCAACGCATGATCTAGCAGCAAGGACTAATAACATGAATAACCTCGTTAACTGGCAAATCAGAAATGAAAATCCGGAACATCGGTCTTTGGAAAACGGCGTGCTGACGATGCAAGTGCAAGAGGGCAATATCTTTGGTGCGGGTTCAGCTGATGTTGATAATATCTTCGTTCATCCAGTATCTAGCTCGGATTACAGCACAGAAGTGACGGTTCAATTAGATCCAAACCTCGCATTTGAACAAGCTGGGTTAGGTATTTACTGGGATAACGACAACTACATTAAAGTGAGCAAAGAGATGTTCATGGGCGAGCGTTCATTGGTGTTCGTTGTAGAACAAAATGGTCAGCCACAGATCAAGGAACGTCTGTTGTTTAGTGAATCTAGTGTGTCGGTAAAGCTCGTCAAACAAGGCGGAAAAGTCAGCGCTCATTTCCGCCCGTTAGAAAAACAACAATGGCAGGAAGTGATCACGTTTGATTCGTTAGTAGGCAGTGAACAGGGTGTGATGCTTTATACGTTCAGTGGCAGTAAGGCGACGCCTAATTTCGCCAAATTTAGTGGCTTCAGTTTGTCTGACGCCTAATAATTTGTCTTACGCTGAATAAGCTTGCTTAGCGTATAAAAAAACGGACCGATATTGCTACCGGTCCGTTTTTAAATTCTTCAAGTCAAAGCGCTTATGCACAACACTTCTTGTATTTTTTACCGCTGCCGCAAGAACACGGATCGTTACGGTTAGGGGTCTTTTCAAACGTCATCGTTTTTGGCTTGTTCAGTAGAGTATCAAGCTCGATGGTGTTCTCTTCTTTGTCTGCGTCGACTGTAACAGTAACGAAGATAGTATTTTCAGCGGCTAGTGCTTCAACTTCTGCTTTGCGCGCTTCAGTTTGAACCATTACTGCGATTGGAGATTCTTCAGTACCCGCTTTCACATCGCGGTTTACGTTGTAGCCAGCAAGAACGTGGTTCTGTCTTGTTTCGATACGGCCTTTGAAAAATAGTTTCGACATTGGGTACTCATTAAAAATGTTGAATGGCGCTATTTTTAACGGCGATAGCGCAATGGAGCGGGGATTATACGCATATATTGCAATTGATAAAGCAGTGATGTGAGTAAAAGCTGTTTGGTTTCTACTTAAGTATGATTGAGAGTATCGGCACTTATCTGATTTAAACAGACATTAGGGAATAGAGATGACATCAAAAGACGTGGTATTAGGTTTTTGGGACGCAATGCGCACCAACGACTTTGCCAAAGCGGCCGAATGGCTAGCGGAAGATTTTCAAGGGTATTGGCCTCAGTCGTCTGAATTGACGGTAGGGCGTGATAACTTCACAGCTATCAATTCTGAATATCCAGCGAATGGGGTTTGGAAGTTTGAGCTGAACTCGATTGTTTGCGAAGGTGATACCGTCGTGACCGATGTATCAGTGACGGACAGCGTACTAAACGATCGCGTGATTACCTTTCACACGATTGTTGATGGTTTAATCCAAAAGCAAACTGAGTTTTGGCCAGACCCATTCGAAGCGCCGGCGTGGCGATCGCAGTGGGTTCAGATCGTATCGAACAATTAGTTTGTATCGATACGATCAGTTTGTCACGAACAACTAGGTCGTATCGAATAATCAGGTTGCACAGAATAAGTAAACATTAGGAGGTTTCATTGAGCAAGGTAGTGGTTGTAACCGGCGGAAGCCGAGGCATTGGCGCAGCGACGTCTAAATTGTTGGCCAGTCAAGGCTATGCTGTATGCGTTAACTTCATACACAATGAGTCGCGAGCTGAAGATCTAGTGAATGAGATTCGCGAACAAGGCGGAACCGCGATTAGTGTGCGTGCGGATGTGTCTGTTGAATCGGACGTGAAATCCTTATTCGAGATTGCTCGTAACAAGCTAGGCCCAGTGACTCATTTGGTCAATAATGCCGGGATCTTGTTTACCCAGTCACCATTGGTTGATATTGAATTGGATCGCTTTGAAAAGGTGATGAAATCCAACGTATCAAGCTGCTTTCTGTGCAGTAAAGCCTTTATCAAACAAGCCGATGGCGCGGGTTCGATTGTGAATGTATCGTCTGCCGCTTCTCGCACTGGCGCACCGTTTGAGTATGTGGATTACGCAGCATCGAAAGGTGCGATGGATTCACTCACCAAAGGCTTATCGCTTGAATTAGCTTCACGCAATATCCGAGTGAATGGCGTAAGGCCAGGTTGTATTTATACTGAGATGCATGCAGACGGCGGAGAGCCAGATCGCGTAGACAGACTAGCTTCGCAGTTACCGTTACAACGAGGTGGCACACCAGAAGAAGTCGCGAACTCTATCGCGTGGTTATTATCAGACGAAGCTTCGTATGTCACCGGCTCGTTTATTGATATTGCAGGCGGTCGATAGGGCACGTTTGCCTTTACACTAATATAAACAAGTTACAACCATCAACACGCAACAAAAGTACCTAACTAAAAGAATGAAACTAAGAGTACAACCATGAAAAACTATTTTGAAAGCCCGTTTGTTGGAAAGTCACTCAAAGAACAAGTGACCAACCCGAACATCATCGTGGGCGAGCACAGCTATTACTCGGGTTACTACCATAACCACAGCTTTGATGACTGTGCGCGTTACCTATTACCGGATAGAACCGACATCGATAAGCTGATCATTGGCAGCTACTGCTCGATTGGTTCTGGCGCCGTGTTTATGATGGCGGGCAACCAAGGCCACCAAAACCAGTGGGTGAGTACCTTCCCGTTTTTCTATCAAGACGATGAGAAGTTTGAAGGTGCGATAGACGGCTTTGAACGCTCTGGTGATACCGTGATTGGTAACGATGTGTGGATTGGTACAGAAGCCATGATCATGAGTGGTGTTAAGGTTGGTGACGGAGCCATCATCGCAAGTCGAGCGGTTGTGACTAAAGATGTCGCGCCATACTCGATTGTCGGTTCAAACCCAGCACGCCATATCCGTTATCGTTTCAATGAGACTGAAATCGCTCAGTTGCTAGAAATGAAATGGTGGGAATGGAGCGAAGAACAAATCAAAGGCGCAATGTCGCTAATGTGTTCTTCAGACATTGGTGGTTTGTACCATTATTGGAAAGGATTCTTGAAGCCTTAAATTGTCGTTCACAGATGAAATGTGAATGGTGAGAACGAGATTAAATTTAACAAATTACTCAATAATCTGATTATGGCAATGCGATTGTGATACGAGTAACTTATTGATTGTAAAGATATTGAATAGTATGGCATGTCGCATTAGCGTGGTGGATGAATTGGAAGGGTATTATGATTAGTTGCAACGATTACGATTATATTGAGATTGTGTGTATGCACCGATACCCAATCAAATTAACGCTGAAATCTGGCGAGCAGATTGAATGTGTCGGATTAGATACTCAACGCAATGATAGCCGTGAAGAGTGCATTAAGGTCAGTATTCAAGGTGTAGAACAACTTGTCGTACTCACAGACCTTTCCACACTAGAAGTTTGTGTCGACAACCCTCATTTTCAGCAGATTTCATTCAAAACGTCATAGGCTTTCAAATGAATAACACCATAGAACAATGCTATTGCACCGCATGCCGAGAAGATACACAGCACGTTGTGGTGTTGGTCAGAAAGACGAGTGCGTTTGCAGACAAACCTAACCAAAAGCGAAGTGAGTTTTGGGCAGGCATGATAAAAGGTTGGTTCCTTGGCCCGTTTGTCGCGTCAATGGATGAGTTTTCTCGTCACCTTGTCTGTGAAAAATGTGGCCATAAAGAGATACAAGATTAGCATCGTTATCTTATAAAACATTGGATTCAATACAGTTAGATCGTCAATTGGCTTAGGAATAGAACGAATGAAAGTTGAAACGATAGAAGCCGTAAAGGCGTATGGTTTTTCAGTAAGAACCACCAATACCGATGAGATGGACCCAGCAAGAGCCAAGATAGGGCAATTGTGGCAGGGCTTTTTTGACCAAGCATTTCCGAAATTAACACCGGATTCAAAAGTGTATGGCGTTTACACTAACTACGAGTCTGACTTTACGGGCGAATTTGATGTTATCGCGTGTACTAATGCACTTACGGATCAGAATGTTGATACGCTTGTAGAAACCGAAATACAAGCAGGTAAATACTTAACGTTTTCTGCTGAAGGTGAATTACCACAAGCTGTGATCGACCTATGGGGTGAAGTGTGGGCGTATTTCAGCGCTGCTGACTGCCCACATGTGAGAACTTACATGACAGATTTTGAACTATACAAAGGTGAAACTGAAGTCGAGATTTCGATAGCGATTCAGTGATCAGGTTAAAATGAACAAAAGGCTTAGCTTAGACTGTGTTTGCCAGTTAAGAGACAGTCGTTACCGGTAAAGAGACAACGGAATCCCAGTTAAGCCTTTGAATATCTGTTCTTTACAAAGAAGATAAAGTGTCACGTAACTACTTTAATACCTAGGAATTATCTATTCCAGAATTCCCCTAGATCACCCTAGATACCCTTAAGTCACCCAAAATTCTCTTAAGTTATCCAAAAAGACAATCTTGCTTGGTTTCATTCCACAAAGGGTATTGCTTCATGACTTGGGTGTAGAGCTTACTTTCAAGGTGCGCTCTTAACCAACGTCCTACGTTTTGATATTCCGATTTCACAAACCACTTCTTTTCGACTCGCACAAACTGACTGACGAAAGGCATCACCGCAAAATCGGCCAAGCTTGGGCTTTCTCCAAAAAAGTAGGGCTGATCGGTAAGTCGCACTTCTAACTGCTTAATGAAGGTTTCGCAGGCTTGTCGGCGTTGTTCAACATCGATGTTTCGGTAACGAACCGATGCACGATACCTTTCTAAGTGACCAATAAATTCTTCATCGTTGGTTTTAATGAGCTGCTGAACTTGTTCGCTAAGCGTTGGATTGCTTGAACGCAGAAGATCTTGAGGATCGTTTTGTTGAAGTGACCAGTTCATCACATCCAAGCTCTGTTCAATGACTTGTCCATTGGGTAACACCAATACAGGCACTGTTCCTTTTGGCGAACTGGCCAAGAGTTCGCTAGGCTTGTCTTTGGTAACGATTTCTCGAAGTAACACTTTTTGCTTTGATAGTGCGATGCCCATTCTTCCGCGCAATGCATAAGGGCAGCGGCGCAAAGAATAAAGGATAGGTAGGTCGGATTCGTTCGGCATTATTGAGGTCATTTAGTTTGAAAAGTGTTGTACGGTGGTAAAGAGATCGTGATGTGGGTAGAATACGCGGCTTAAAAATTATAAGTAAGTGAGCGACTTCAAAAATGAGCAGAAAAATTGAGTTATTAGCCCCAGGTGGCGATGTAGAAGCGATAAAAGCCGCCATCGTAGCGGGTGCTAATGCAGTTTATTGTGGTTTAGACACATTCAACGCTCGTAACAGAGCCTCTAACCTATCGTTAGACGAATTGAATGGTGTGATTCGCCTTGCTCATGAATACGGCTGTGAAGTGTTCCTGACTCTTAACGTTGTGCTACTGGAGCATGAGACTAAGAGCATCACCAAACTGCTGAACCAGCTTGTGAACACCAAAGTGGACGGCATCATTGTTCAAGACCTGGGTTTATTCAACCTGGTTAAGAAGCATTTCCCATCATTAGACGTTCACGCGTCGACTCAGTTAACTACGCACAACGAAGGCCAGATTAAGTTCTTGTCTAAGATTGGCGCGACACGCGTTAACTTGTCTCGTGAGTTGAACCTGCCTGAAATCAAGATGCTGACGGAAGTGGCACACGATAACGATGTACTAACTGAAGTGTTTGTACACGGCGCTCTGTGTATCGCATTCTCTGGTCAGTGTTACTCAAGCTCAGTAAGTGTGGGTAACTCAGGTAACCGTGGTCGTTGTAGCCAAGCGTGTCGTGATGAATACGAAATCACCAACGCGGGCAACAAGTTCCCACTTAACCTGAAAGATAACTCAGCTTACTACGACCTACCTGAATTGGTTGACGCGAAAGTCGACTCACTGAAAGTAGAAGGCCGTATTAAAGGCGCACACTACGTTTACACTGTGGTAGACACATGGCGTAAACAGATTGATAGCTTTGTAGAAAGTGGTTTGTTGATCGAAGACGATTCGAACCTGCACAAAGTATTCAACCGTGATTTCACCAACTCTTTCCTAAAGGGCAACCTAACGAAAGACATGTTCATCGATAACCCGCGCGACAACAGCATGAACTACGCTGTTGAGAAAGCGACGGAGCAGAACAACGAAATCTCAGTCGTACAGATTCAAGAAGTGACCAACGAACTTCACCAAGCGAAAGACGTTCTTGGTAACGAAATGCGTGACAAGATCGAGTTCCTTGATATTCGCAAGACACCAGTAGCCCTGTCGTTCAGCGCAAAAGTGGGTCAACCATTTACGGTGACTGTGAACACGCCAAAAGAGAACTTTACTCTTCAATCTAAATCGCTATTGAAAGCGGTTGAAGAGAAGGCGATTACTCAAGAGCTACTTGAGAAGCGATTCAAAAACGTGAAGAGTGCAGTTCACACGCTAGAAAGCCACGACTTCAGTGAAGTGGATGCAGGCTTGTTGATTCCTCTAAAAGAAGTTTCAGACCTAAAAGACGAGATCGACTTCATTCTGAACGGCTCTGTGGAAGTGATTAAGCACGTTGAAGTGCCAGCACTGCCTCAGCACCCTAAAGTGAACGAGAAGCCGACTATGTCGATGCTTATCGCCGATGTAGAAGACTTACACCTGTGTGACGTGACTGACGCGGATGTTTACTTCAAACTTCCAGAAAGCTTCAAGAAGCGTTGTAACAAGTACATCGACATCTTGGCAGCAAACCCACGTTTGATTCCTTGGTTCCCAGCGGTATTGATCGGTAAAGATTACGACGAAGCGGTTCGTATTCTTGAAGAGATCAAGCCAGTTCGCATCGTAACCAACAACACGGGTATTGCTTACAAAGCTTACGAGATGGGTATTGAGTGGGTTGCAGGCCCGTTCATGAACACGACCAACTCTCACGCACTGGTTACTCTGAAAGAAGAGCTGAACTGTGCAGGCGCATTCATTTCGAACGAGATCAACAAAGGTCAGATTCGTCATATTCGTCGCCCAGAGAACTTCAAACTGTTCTACAGCATTTACCACCCAATCTTGATGATGACCAGCCGTCAGTGTTTCTTCCAAAGAACCGTGGGTTGTAACAAGCCAAGCATCGAAGCAGGTTGTATGTTGAAGTGTGAGAAAGCGACCACGATTACCAACGTGAAAGGCATCTCTTTTGCGGTTGATAAACAGAAGGGTGGCTACCCAAGCATTTACAACCACGAGCAGTTCTTGAACCACGACGCAGTAACTGACTTCTCTGGTCTGTTCGACGAGTTCTTCATTGACCTGACCAACATCGGCGCGGGTTCGAAAGAAGTACAAGACAAAGTAGAGCTGATTAAACATTTCCAAGGTTTGATTAACGGTGTTGATGGTTCACAACAGAACCTAGAGCAGATGGTTGAAGTTCGAACTAATGCTCAATACGTTCAAGGTTTATAGGGTGCAAGGTCTATAGCGTACAAGGTTTATAGGGTTCAATGTCTATGGGCTGTAAGGCTTATAGCTTCTAACGCAAAGAGCGTTCAAGGTTTATAACGCTCAACCGCTTATAAGCACTCTGAACCAATAAACAAAAGGCCACTCAATCGAGTGGCCTTTTTAATGTCTGAAACTTTCTGAATCTTTCTCAACCAACGAATACGTTATTCTGTCACGGCTTCTTGTTTGAAGCATGGGCTTTTCAACGTGTTCATCTTTTCGATTTCATTGGTTAAGCGCAGCGAGAGCAGGGCTTTCTGGTTCGAAGCAAAATCAAACATCACGATAGTCGCAGTGCCAACGGTCGTCAGTTTCTGTTGAGCCTTACTGACAATCGCGTATTCCATGGTGAATCGGTCATCTTGAATATCGGTAACACGTGAGCCGACCATCAAGGTATCTGGATACGTGACTGGGCGGAAATACTTACAGTAAGTGTCACCAAGAACAGGACCAACTTTGGTAATCGCCATCTCTTCCATCAGCTCGACGTGCTTGAAAAAATCTAAGCGAGCGGTTTCGAAATAGCGAAAATATACAGCGTTGTTAACGTGATTGAGTGCGTCCATTTCTCCCCAAGCGACAGGGATTTCTGTTACTACCGGGTAGTCAGATAATAGTGCTTCCATGCGAACTCTCTTATGCTTATCTGTGTAATTAACGTTATCGACTTACCCTTCATCGGGGTAAGTTGTTATTGGAATAAAAACCCTACCGTCAAATTAACAAAACTGCAACACGTGTGATTCAAGTTTTTGAAGCTCGAAACCACACAATGTCAGTCACTTAGTTACACCTGCACGCAATGGTTAGGCACTAAGGTGTTTGAATTGCAGCTCAACCAAGCGTTGGTACAATTCGCAGCTATTGATGAGAGACTGGTGGTCGCCGATGTCTACTAGCTGTCCTTTATCGAGCACCGCAATCTGGTCGGCGTGTTTAATTGTTGATAATCGATGGGCGATAATGATCGTCGTTCTGCCACGCATTAACTCTTCTAACGCTTGTTGTACGTGATGCTCACTTTCGCTGTCTAGTGCACTGGTTGCTTCATCCAACAATAGAATATTCGGATCTTTCAAGATGGCACGTGCGATAGCAATACGCTGTCTCTGTCCGCCAGAAAGCCTTACACCACGCTCACCAAGAAAGCTGTTGTAGCCATCAGGTAGGTTTTGAATGAACTCGTGTGCGTGCGCTTTCTTCGCCGCTTCGATCACTTGCTCGTCTGTTGCCTGCGGGTTGCCGTAGCGAATGTTATGGAACACATCGTTACTGAACAGAGCAGGTTGTTGCGGTACCAATGCCATCTGCTTTCTTAGCTCGTTAGGATCAAACTGATTCAGTTCAACACCGCCTAATGTGACCTTACCCACTTGTGGGTCGTAGAAACGTTGCAGCAGTTCGAACAGGGTAGTTTTACCTGCGCCAGACGGGCCAACCAGTGCCAACACTTTGCCTTCATGGGCAGTAAGCGTGAGGTTGCTTGTTGCGGGTTGGTCCGGTCTTGATGGATAACAGAAGGTCACATCATCAAATGCAACTTCTGGCGTTACGTTAGCAAGCGAAGTTGGATTCGCAACTGGCGCAACAATATGGCTTTCAACTTGTAGGATCTCGATTAATCGCTCGGTCGCACCTGCCGCGCGTTGCAGTTCACCCATCACTTCAGAAATCGTACCTAACGATGAAGCAACCATAATTGCGTAGAACACAAACGCCGCTAAGTCACCAGCCGACATAGTGCCGTTGATAACATCACTGCCGCCAACCCAAAGCATGCCTGCAATAGCACTAAATACAATCACGATAACGCCAGAAATAAGAATCGCGCGCTGTTTTACACGCTGGCGACCAATCTCATACGCCTTTTCCACTTCTACCGCGAATGATGCTTTCTCTTGCTCTTCTCGGCTGTAGCTTTGCACCGTTTTAATGTGCTCAATTGCCTCACCTGCGTAAGAACCCACATCAGACATCGAATCTTGGCTTTGGCGAGATAGGGCTCTTACACGGCGCCCATAAACAAGGATCGGAATCAAGATAAATGGCACCGAGGCCAATACAATCAACGTCAGCTTAATATTGGTCGCAAACAGCATGATGATTGCACCAATACACATCAACGTGCTGCGCATCGCCATCGAGAACGATGAACCGATGATGCTTTGAAGAAGAGTGGTATCCGTGGTGATTCGCGACATGATGTCGCCACTGCCATTGGTTTCAAAGTAACTCGGGTGCAGCGTCACCACGTGATTGAAAACCGACAGGCGTATATCCGCACTTACTCGCTCACCAACAGAAGAGACCAAATAGAAGCGGAAGAAGGTGCCAATCGAGATCAGCACGACCACCACCATGATGAATTGAATCGCGCTGCCTAAGTCTGACAACGATTGTTGGCTGAAGCCTTGGTCGATAAGAAGACGAATACCGTGTCCGACTGAAAGGGTTAAGCTCGCTGTGAAGATCAACGCGATCAACGCAGCAATAACACGACCTTTATAAGGCTGAATGAATTTACTCAGCTCAAACAAAATACTGAGGCTTTTTTTCTCAGGTTTGGGTTCTGGCGCTTGTTGAGTCGATCGCTGAGTCTGTCGCTGGTTCGAGTCGAGCGTAGAAGAGACATCGTTTTGCATATGACTGCCTTAATGTGTTGTCGCTTTAAAAATAGATGGCTTGTTGCTTGTTGCTTGTTGCTTATGGCTAATTGCTTTATGACTTATTGCCTGTACTGCGCGTTGTTCGCTGGGCAGTAATTGTTGTTGAGAATCGAACCCATTAAAGCATTTATTGCGCTGTGACGCTCCCTAGGAAACTCAATTTCCAATATTTCATCAACACTAAGTGAATAATTCGAAACGACCTTAAAGGAAAACTAAGCATTTTGATCCAGTCAGTTGGATAGGAAACCAAGCTATTTAACCCTAATTTTTATGCAAGTAAATTAGCGTTGATAGGAGAGTGCACACATAAACAAGCAACCGTGCGATGATTTATAAATTG
Source organism: Vibrio sp. 10N.261.51.F11 (assembly GCF_041471665.1). Taxonomy (NCBI): domain Bacteria; kingdom Pseudomonadati; phylum Pseudomonadota; class Gammaproteobacteria; order Vibrionales; family Vibrionaceae; genus Vibrio; species Vibrio sp. 10N.261.51.F11. The sequence goes on from NZ_JBFROW010000003.1 coordinate 226,933, forward strand.
ATAGCAAAACGTTTGCTATTTATCTCGATATTAGCTTTATCAATGACTTGTAAGTTTTGGTTGTAAGACCAGTTATAGCGACTGTTTTTTGTGGAATATTTGTTACAAAAATTCAACAAAGTAGTTTTTTATACATTTTTCTTGCATAAAACCTCGGATTGAATAGAATAACCAACAAATGACAATTAATGCAGTATTGTGGCATGAGTATTCAAGTAAAGAGCATCAACAAATCATACGGTGATACCCAAGTTCTTCACGACATTAGTTTCGACTGTGAGAGTGGCGAAACCTTGGTATTGCTTGGCCCAAGCGGCGCGGGCAAGAGTTCATTACTGCGTGTATTGAACCTGCTAGAAATCGCGGACAACGGCGAATTAGACATTGCGAATGAGCAATTCGATTTTTCAAGCCAAATCCAAGAGAAGCAGGGGCTTAAACTTCGTCGTAAAGTCGGCATGGTGTTCCAGCAATACAACTTATGGCCACACATGACGGTGATGGAAAACTTGATTGAAGCACCAACCAAAGTGGCGGGTTTGGATAAGCAAGAAGCGATTAAGCAAGCGCAAGAAGTCCTAAAGACACTTCAACTTGCCGACAAAGCAGACGCTTGGCCACTTCAACTGTCTGGCGGTCAACAACAGCGTGTTGCGATTGCACGTGCGCTGATGATGAAACCGGATGTGTTGTTGTTTGATGAACCAACAGCGGCGCTTGATCCTGAGATCACCAACCAAGTCGTGAGCATTATTAAAGAATTGAGCGGAACGGGCATTACCCAAGTGGTCGTGACGCATGAAGTCGATTTCGCGAAGAAGATTGCTAGCCACGTTCTGTACCTAGAAAAAGGGTACATCGTTGAACACGGCACCAGCGATTCATTCGTTAATCCGCAGACACCTGAGTTTGCCGAGTATCTGACTCATTAAGTAAGTCACTTATTAAAAGAAAGTTGACTCACTAGATCTAGCTAAACACAACATCAATTAAAACAATCAAATTATAAGAATGGCCACAGGCCGCTATTACACAGTATTCGGAGTAACAAAATGAAAAAGATTCTACTAGCTTCACTTATCGGCCTTGCTTCTTTTAACGCAGCAGCTCAAGAAGAAATCAAATTCGCGATGGAAGCAACGTACGCACCATTCGAATACATGGATGAGAACAACCAAATTCAGGGTTTTGACGTAGACTTAGCAAACGCACTTTGTGAAGAGCTGAAAGCAACCTGTACTTTCCACAACCAAGCATTCGATAGCTTGATCCCTGCACTTAAATTCAAACGTTACGATGCGGCTATCTCGGCAATGGACATCACAGAAGCGCGTCTTAAACAAGTGAACTTCTCTAACGCATACTACGACAACTCTGCAGCATTCATCTCTTTTGAAGGCAAAGTAGCAGACCAAGCAGCACTAGAAGGTAAGCGTGTTGGCGTTCAAAACGGTTCTACTCACCAGAGCTTCCTACTTGAGCAAATGACTGGCGTAACAGCGGTACCTTACTCAAGCTACCAAGATGCATTCATCGACATGAAAAACGGTCGTATCGATTCTGTATTCGGTGACACAGCCGTTGTAGCAGAATGGTTCAAGAAAGAAGACAACCTAACGTACGTTGGCGACCAAGTAACAAACCAAGAGTACTTCGGTAACGGCTTTGGCATCGCAGTAAACAAGAGCAACCAAGAACTTGTAGACCAGCTTAACGTTGCACTTGCAGCAGTAAAAGCGAACGGCGAATACGATAAGATCTTCAACAAGTACTTCGGTAAGTAATTTATGGAATTAACGGGTTACTCTTTAGGGCTCGTCGAAGCAAGCTGGATGACTGTTCAGCTTGCGTTCGTAAGCCTATTGGTTGGATTGGTTCTAGCAGTTTTGTTTGCAAGTGGTGAGATGTCTCGTCGTATTGCAATCAAATGGCCAACGACTGCATTTGTGACGATTGTTCGTGGTTTACCAGAAATTCTGGTCGTACTGTTTATCTACTTTGGTTCGACACAAGTTCTGTTCATGATCACTGGCGACTTCATAGAAGTGAGCCCGTTCTTATCTGGTGTTGTTGCACTGTCACTTATCTTTGCTTCTTACGCTTCGCAAACCTTACGTGGTGCATTAAAAGCAGTAAGCAAAGGGCAGAGAGAAGCAGCAAGCGCGCTTGGTATTTCTCAGTCTCGTGCATTCTTTCGTATCGTGTTACCTCAAGCGGTAAGACACGCACTACCAGGGTTAACCAACCAATGGTTAGTGTTACTAAAAGACACTGCATTAGTATCGCTGATTGGCGTAACGGATTTGTTGAAACAAGCACAACTAACATCCGCTGCAACGCACGAAGCATTTACTTGGTACGCGACAGCAGCAGCAATCTACTTGGTCATCACTTTAATCACACAAAGATTGGTAAAAGTGATTGATGGTAAGTTCTCTATTCAAGGTTTGGGTAACAAAGGGGCAATGGCATGAATCAACAATACCTCTCTCAAATGCTTGAAGGCTTAGTGACCAGTCTTCAACTTACAGGCGCTTCATTGCTGGTTGGTTGTATCTTGTCACTGCTGATGACGGTAACGCTAATCCTAAGAATACCTGCGATTCACTGGTTAACACGTGGCATCATCACGCTGTTCACCGGCACACCATTGTTGGTGCAGATCTTCTTGGTCTATTACGGCCCGGGTCAGTTCGATTGGATTCGTGAAAGCTTCATGTGGACTTGGTTAAGCCAACCTTGGTTCTGTGCAATGTTAGCATTAGCTTTGAACACTGCCGCATACAGCACGCTACTGTTCAGAGGCGCATTCAACGCCATTCCAGCAGGGCAGTGGGAAGCGTGTCGTGCACTAGGTATGGACAAAGTAGCAACGCTTAAAGTGTTACTGCCATATGCACTACGCCGCGCCGTTCCAGCTTACTCGAACGAAGTGATTCTAGTCTTCAAAGGTACGTCACTGGCAAGCACCATCACCATCATGGACTTGATGGGCTACGCTCAGCGTATCAACGGCCAAACCTACGACACGCTAACCGTGTTCGGCATTGCTGGCGCATTCTACTTAGCAGTAAACGGCATACTAACGCTAATCTTCCGTCAAGTAGAGAAGAAAGCCCTCGCATTCGAAGCCGCGTAAGCTAGCCACTCACGAGTCTAATTAACGTATAAAGCCTGCCATTTATGTTCGCATAAATGCCAGGCTTTTTTGTGTTTGGGGTATGCATACGAGTACTGTTTTTATATCCAGATGTCCGGGTTTTTACGAAATTCATACTATATGGAAATATTCTGCATTTTGTCATTCAATGAGTTTATCTATGTTTTAAGTCACTGAAATACTGTGATTAATCGTGGTAAATTGCTGTGCATATGAAACTAGATAGAATGATTCTGTATTTAAATGCAGAATTTTTCGGTCTAATAGCTGTTATACAAAATGAGGAAGTATGCAATACAAAAGTAAAGCGGTCACTGGCGACGCTGGCGAGTACTTTTTTGCCTATAAAGCCACTTCTATGTTTAAGTGGGCGGTTCGCTTACTCGATGTCGACCTAGGGGTGGATGCTGAAATAGAAGTAGTTGAAAATGGGAAAAGCGACTTACGGCTAATAAAAGTGCAAATCAAGTCGTCAGTAAAGGTAACTGGTAATAGTCATTCAATTTATGTCACTCCTGAACACATAGAATACTGGAAAAATACAAACCTTCCGGTTCTGGTTTGCCTTGTGGACTTAAATAATGAAAAAATTTACTGGAAGCACATTAAAAATGAACTGAATTACAAATCATCTGGTGAAAGTTCAAAGGTTACTTTTGACTTACGGTTTGATGAGCTTACAGAAAGGTCTAAATCAGAGTTACTTAAAATAGCGATACCTAATGAATTTAAGCATTTTGACAAGTTGAAAACGGAACTAAATCAGTTGTTGTCAAAATTGCCACAGCCAGTAGTACATCAGTATGTTCCGCATACTGATAACGAACTAGACGAACTGTTTAACAATATAGATAAGTCATTAGAGATCCTAAAGAAAATGCGTGAGCTTATACTTATCCACCCCAATATTGGAAATAACGGCATCAATAGTCATATTTCAGGTATACACCAGTATCTAATGCAATGTCACCAGTTTGCGGAAATGTGCAATCGAGCGGAAAGTGGGTGGGATTAGATTTTGTATAACAAGCAATTTAAGAGGGATTCACAACGCTCGGCATTTTTGCTTCTACTTCAAGTTTAGTGTTTATGGCACAATGCTTTAGGTTTGGGTGGAGGCGTTGTTCACCCCTTAATTGGGCTACATGGACTCCCTCTTTTGTCAACAATAGCTCCCGCTGACAACAGTGGATCGGACAGCAGGTCTACATTCGGTGTTTAATCGGAATCGTTCCGTCACCTTGATGATATTCGCTTGATGCCAGCCTCATTCGTTAAACAGTATTTATTACTTCCCAATTAAACAGGTTTAGGCATCTCGGTCTGGTCGTATTGTCATCATTTGCTATTGCTTTGACTCGGTGAGTGTTAACCGTTTACATAGTTAATCTTGTACTCTTTTCCTGTTGTTAATAATGCCCATATTATACGAGCGTTTTTTGCTGCTAGGGCGACAGCTGCTCGTTTATAACCTCGTCGTTCAACGAGTTGATTTAACCAAATACTGTTGCGATCGGTTTTCTCTTTACATCGTGCAATAACGGCTCTTGCGCCATGAATAAGTAGAGTGCGAATATGTTTTTCGCCTCTTTTGCTGATGCGACCAAGATGAACATGACCACCTGTTGAGTATTGTCTTGGAACCAACCCTATCCAAGCGGCAAATTGGCGGCTAGATCCAAATTGTTTGGCGTCATTGACGGTCGCGACAATGGCACTTGCACTGTGTTCACCGACACCTGGAATATCCATGAGGGCTTTGGCTGAAGCCATCTCACGAACTAAAGCAGAGACTCTACGATCATAGTGCAATACTTCTAGGTTAAGGTGTTGAATCTTGTTCGATAGATCTTGAAGTAGCTCTCGAGCGAGTATAGGCAAACCATTTTCTGCATCTTCAAGGACACTACCAATAGTGTTTTGAGCCGAGTAGCGCCCCTGAGGCATCACAATACCAAATTCGGAAAGCAAACCTCTGAGCTGGTTAATAGTCGCCGTTCTTGTTTTAATTAGCCCCTGTCGAATACGGTGCAGGCAAAGCACAGCTTGTTGCTCTTCACTTTTTATAGAGACAAATCGTGTTTTGGGTCTAGATACCGCTTCACAGATGGCCTCTGCGTCATTGGCATCGTTCTTCTCATTTTGTCGATATGGAATAACGAATTTGGACGCCATAATTTTCGGGTTATGACCTAGTTTCAGTAGCTCTCTCGCCCAGTGGTGTGCACCAGAGCACGCCTCCATACCGATGAGGCAGGGAGGTAACTTCGCGAATGTGTCTAAGAGTTTGTTTCTTTTGACAGTTTTGCGTAGGACGCACTTGCCATATGCATCAACGCCGTGAATACTGAATACATTCTTGGCGAGGTCAACGCCAATAGTTTGAATGGTGGACATAGTAACCTCCAGTTCTTCAGCGTGTACTAAGTAAGTATGGCACGCAGAGTGTCAGGTAGAGGGAGTCCATATCATTCGTTAGAAAAACAAAAGCTGACCATTGCAACCGAGACTGTTAATGTTAGATATAATTTATGTGGCTCAGAGGATTATGTGAATGTCTATAAGCTTAAATCTTGTAATTTATAAAACAAAAGATGAAAAGTTAATCGAAGATGATGTTAAGACGGTACAGTGTGAAGAGTTGTCTCCCGTCCTACTAGATCTTTTAACTGATTCCTTTCCGCTTGAAGAGTTACCAGTCTACTTTGATGAAAGTCTAGAGGATTGTTTTGAAATAGAGTGTTTTAACAATTCTCAAATTCAAGAAATTTTAGAAATGCTTAAAAAGCATTTCGTGGAACTTATTAAATATGAACATAACGCTTTAGTTGGAGGGAAATCTAGCGAAAATGAAGTTCAGTTAATTGAAACTGATACCGTGAATACTTCAGATGACCCGATAAACATTGCTGTGGCACGCCTTCATATCTTAACCGGTGTAATCCAACTTTTTGAGAAAAAACACTTAAGGCTATCTGATGAAATTGGCGCAGTAATTAAGTTAGGGTGATTAGCTATGAGTAATGATGATAAGAAGAAAAAAGCGGTGAAAATCGCTGATGCGGCAAGAAAGGCGGAACATCGTTGTTTAGCTGCATTATCGACTCGTGCTGGTAATACGGCTAGCTTAGAAATCACAAGGGCTACAACAACTAATACTCCTGACGGTGGTCATGATCTTGGTGTTACAGGTACTTCAGAGGAAGTCAAAAATTTAGTCAGTGACCTAACAGGTAGATCGGTTGATAGCTTGAGCTTTCTCGATAAAAGCGCAAAAAAAGGTAAGCTAAAGGTGCGTATTGATGTCAAAAATGTCAAAACGGTAAGTGGTGACACCATCGACAAACATGCTTCTGATTCAAACCGCAGCCCAGATTGTCAAGTTAACTTAATTGTGATGACAAATCCTAACGGAAAAGTAACTCCAGACGCTCAGAAAAAATTACAACGATATAAGGATAACTTTCAAGAAGTTAATACACTTTGTGATATTGCTTTACCTAATGGGCTCGCAAAGATAGAAGAGCAGAATAAGGATAGTGATGACACAAACGGGTGATGCGCACCAGTTTTTCTAACAAACGACTATGGCGTCAATGATTAATTTTTGGCTGTGTTTTCATCCCACATGGCGCCATCTCTGAGCATAGAGTTAAGTGTCACAACCATCTTTCGTACGCACGCGATTATTGCGACTTTTTTAGGTTTCCCAGCAGCTAAAAGTCGAGCATAAGTCGCTTTGAATATGGGGTTACATTGCATGGCTGACATCATCGCCATGTATAAAACGGTTCGTACTTGCGCTCGACCGCCTTGGATCACGCGCTTACCTTTGTAGCGCCCACTTTCGCGTGTTATTGGAGCGACACCAATCAGTGATGCTGCTTGTTTATTCGTGATGTAACCAAGTTCAGGTACGTTGCTAATTATTGATGCAGCGGCAATGTTTCCTATTCCTGGGACGCTTTGCAATATTGTGTTTTTAGCTTGGTATTCAGGGCTATCTTCAATGAGTTTAACGAGCTTTTCTTCTAACTTGGTGATTTGATTTTTTATCGTGGTTAGCATTGGTTTGATAGTCGGATGGAGAGAGGCGGGAAGTATCTGGATTCGGTTCTTTTCCATGGTTTGCATGGATAACAACTGGTTTCGGCGAATGACTAAGTCACTCATTAGGCGTATGTTTTTTGGCTTTATGACAGTAAGAGCTGGTTTGATTGCTTCTCCATAGTG